>JBBRFQ010000031.1:0-25107 GCA_038224035.1 Gemmatimonadales bacterium | reverse complement strand
CCCGAACCGCGTCCAGAAGCCCACCACGGCGCACTTGGTCTCCACATACTCGGCGAAGAGTGCCGGCGCATACGCCTCCGACCGGTACACTTCGATCGCGGCCACCTCACTCGGACGCACACCCCACACATCGAACATCTTCGCTGGCACGCCGTCAATGAAAATCGACGCCTCACAGGTCTGCACGCCGAAATTCCGCCCGCGCGACTGAATGTCGAACCGGGTACTATCGGTCTCGCCGAGCGCCTTTTCCACGATCAGCCCGGGAACTTGCGCCAGCGCGGCCTGGAGTGAACCCGCCACGGTGATGTCAGAGGAGTCGATGAAGTGCGCGATACCCGCCTCCCGACGCTCCTCGAACTCGCGGCGCGACCGGCGGATCCTGGTGCGTTCGGTGACCTGAATGCCCTCGAGTCCGGCAAGCACGAATGCCTTTTGCATGGTGATGGAAGTGCTCGGTGTATCCTCGTACAGCACATGTACGGGCGACGCGAGCGCCGAGAATCCGGCGGCTTGCACGGTGAGCATGCGTGAGCCGAGCGGCACTTCGCGCAGCGAGAACGTGCCATCGGTGCCGGTGGCAACAGCACTGTCCCGTCCGTCAATTTCTACCGTGGCACCGGCCAGCGGCGCACCCTTGTCGTCGAGTACCGTGCCCGAAATCGTGGGCCACTTGGACACAGGTCCGTCGACGGGTCCGAGAATGAGGTCGAGACGCTGCAGCGGTCGCGCTTCGAACGCCACACGCACGGCCCCTGACCGCACCTGCGTGGAGAGGCCAAGCACGGCCAGCTCGCCGTAGACTGGCGCGCCGCACACCACAAAACTGCCGAGCGAATCGGTGACGGCTTCGAGCTCTTCGATTTGTGAGAGCCCCGTGCGCGGCAGAATGACCTCGTACTGCACCCGAATGCTGGCGCCGGATACGCGCGTGCGGTTGTCGGGAAGCGTGGCGCTGCCCACGAGGACCGCGCGATTGTCGGTCGCGGGCAGCTCAAGTTTGCAGGTGTTCGTCCAGACCGTGGCGATTGACGGCGTGGTCAACACGACGTCGGTCCACCGATCGGCGCCGGCCGGCCGCTCCGCAACGAGCGCGCCGAACCCCGTTTGATCGAGCGCTTCGTGAAATGCGGTAATCCGCGTAATACGCTTTTCGCCGATCAGCGTGAAGCGACCGAGCGAATCCGAGGTGGCGGTGACGTTCTCACCGTCGGCCGTGATGAACGCGTCAACGAGCGGCGCGTTGGTGAGGCTGTCGTAGACGATGCCGCGCACGGTGTCGGATGCGAAGGCGGCGGCGCGCAGCCCACGCGCAATCGGCAGGGAGGTCGCGTGCGCGAACGCGGTCGATGCCTTGATGGCGGCCAGGCCGACCACGAGTCCGATCAGGCTCAGACGGGGCGATTGGAAGATCTGCATACACAAAGATGACGGAACACAGGGTGCTCAACCACCCTGCGCCGGAAGACCGGCGGCGATGCTACGGCCGCAGCCCGTAGCGCGTCCAGAAAAACACGGCGCCGCAGCCTCCCGTGAAGTTGGTCTGCCGGAGGTTACTCACGACAATGCCCGCCGGAATGTCATTGGCCTGCGCGTACACCTCGATCGCCGCGAAGAAGGCCTTGTTCGTGAAGAGTGGCGTGTTCGCGGGGTCCAGCTCCCCGTCGAGAAACACATTCAGCCGGCACGCACCTCGCCCGCGCATTTCAAACTCGATGCGCGACGAGGCAGGCGCGCCGTCGGGCAGCGTCGCGCGATTGGCCTGCGACTGTTGCACTTTGGCACGCGATGGCGGGTCGGTGATGGAGATTCCCGGCGCGGTCCTGAGCGCCGTGCGTAAATCGGGGGCGCGTTGCAGCGTGGTGGAATCGATGAAGTATCCGATGCCGGTTCGCTTGCGCCGTTCGAACTCCACACGATCGCGGCGCACCGTGTCGGTGGGCGACAGGTTGATTGTGCCGAGTGTATAGGTGCGCGTGATCGGAACGCGCAGCGCTTCCATGTCGCCCTCAACGACGTGCACCACCTGCAGCACCGGCGGAAACCCGAGCGCCCGCACGGCCAACATGCGCGAACCCAGCGGCGCATCCACGAGTCGAAATGCGCCATCGGGACCGGTGACGACTTCCCCCTCGCGCCCGTCAATGCTCACGCGAATATCGGGGAGCGGCGCGTTCCACTCATTGACCACACGCCCACGCACAATGGTGGGTGCCGCGCCGGTTGGCGCCATCACGAGATCCACGCGGCGCAGCGGTCGGGAATCGGATGGCAGTGTCACCACGCCGCTCTGTGCTTCGGTGGACAGCGCGACGAGTGACGGCTCCACAAAATCGGCCACCCCGCAAATGACAAAACTGCCGGTAGAATCGGTGAGCGTCTCAGCCGACGTCAGAATATCGCTTGCACGCTCAGCGGGCGGCGTGGTCCACTGCACCATGATCTTTGCGCCGGACAGTCGCGTGCTGTTGTCAGTGAGGCGCGCGGTGCCGGCAATGATCACACCGCGCAATCGCGTGGGGCTCTTTGTGGGGCAGAGCCGAGCCCAGATGGTGGGCAACGATGGGGTGGCAATGCGAACGCGTTTCCACTCGGCCGCGCCGGATGGCCGCGTCGCGGTGAGCGCACCGAGTCCAAGCTCGTCGAGCACGCCATGATACACGGTGAGCTGCTGCACACGGCCGTCGCTGGCGATGACAAAACGTCCGAGCGAATCGGCTGTCGTACTGACGCCGGATGGCATGGCCACGACAAACGCGCCGCCAAGTGGTGCGTCGGCGAGACTGTCGAAGACGATGCCGCTGACGACGTCGCACACCTTTTTGCAGATCATGGTGCGCATCGAGTCTGGCACAGTCAGCGGCGGCGGATCCTGAGCGCGTGCCGTTGTGGCAAGTACGGCCGCGAGCAGCAGCGCGTCGCGAGCGCGCGCGACGTTGCTGAAACGCCTGCCACTCGACCGTGGTGACAGCGTCGTCCCACGCCGTTGATCGGTCATGGCCGGAGGCCGGTTTTCGTCCAGAAGATGGCCACCGCGCAGACATCGCCACGCACCTTGATGAAACGTGCCGGTGCAAACGCCACGCTCGGGTACATCTCCACGGCCGCGATGTTGGCGGGTGGGATGCGGTTCACTTCGTCGATGTCCGACGCTGTACCATCGAGATAGATATGGGCCTGACAACCGTCGCGCCCGCGGATATCGAACTCGGTGGTTGCCCGATTGCCAAGCGAGATCACCTGAACGCCCGGTGTCATCTGCAGCGCGGCGCGAACGAATGGCGACTTCATGATCTGCAGCGAATCTACGAAGCGCCCAAACCCGGCCTTGCGGCGAACATCAAACTCGCGGCGTTCGCGGCGTACGGTGACGCGTTCCGTGATCTTCACCCCTTCAAGTTCAATGGTGCGTGACAGCGGAATCACCAAACTCGCCCGTTGTTCGGTGAGCACATCAACAACCTGCGACACGGGTGAGTACCCGACCGCACGCAGCGACAACATGCGCGAGCCGAGCGGCACGTTGGCAACTACGAACGTACCATCGTCACGAGTTGTGACTTCATCCGCCACTCCGTCAACGTCGATCCGCACATTGGCGAGCGGGGCACCCTGTTCGTTCACCACCTTGCCGCGCAGGATGGCTCGCGGCGCCCCGAGCGACGCGAGCACCAGATCAACCCGCCGGAGTGGACTCAGCTGCGATGGCAGCATGATCGCGCCCGATTGCGCCTGCGACGACAACGCCGCAAGCATGGGTTCGGCCAACTCTTCCACACCACAAATCACGTAGTCGCCGAGCGAATCGGTGATGGCCTCCTCGCTGCGCTGTTTGTCGTCGAACACCGACTGCCACTGCACAATCACCTTCGCTCCCGCTACGCGCGTGGTGTTGTCGGCCAGGCGCGCGGTGCCGGTGATGATCCCGGTGCGCTGGCGATCGGGCCGCCGCGAATCGCAGAGACGCGGCCAGATGGTGAGCAGCGAGGGTGTGCTCACCGTCGCATTCTGCCACCGTTCAGCGTTCGGCGGACGGATTGCCCCGATCGCTCCGAGTCCCATGCCGTCGAGCGACTCGTGATACACCGTGAGCTGTTGCACGCGGCCGTCGCTGGTGAGGGCGAAGCGGCCGAGCGAATCGCTGGTGGTGGTGGCGCCGCCCGGACTAGCCACGATGAACGCGCCGCCGAGCGGTTCGGCCGACAGGCTGTCGTACACAACACCGGTCACGACATCGCACGACGTTGAACAGACGGGTGCGCTCGGCGGGTTTTGCGCGCGCGCGCTGTTGCTGATTGTCGCAATACACAGGAGCGCGACGGAGAGAGTACGCGCCCAGCGCGACGCGAGTGCCCCCGACGCCTCACCGAAAGGGCGCGTTCGTCGAATCATGGCCAGAGTTTGTTGGGTGAGCGGGCGGCAGGATACTGACGACTGGTACTCGTGACGTGCATCACCGGTTCCGTCGTCGGGACAGCTTGGTCAGCGATCAAACGGGTCGGGCATTCGCAGGTTGACGAACCGAACATACTCACCAATCGCATCGCGCCAAGCCGGGAGCGAGGCATCGACGATTGTCATCGACTTGTCGGATCCTCGGGCCACGATGGTCAGCGACACGGCCCGCGGCACGCGACAGAGCACATAGCGTCCCTGCGCATCGGTGCGCGTATCGCCCAGCGGGAGCAGCTCCGTCTCGCCAAGCTCGGTCATGGGATTGCGCCAGAGACTCACGATGACGTCGGCTTGCGGGCGCCCCGATCGTGTCACGGCACCCGCGAGCACACCGCCGCGATGTTCGGCGCCGCAGGCCGCTTCCACTGCCGCGGCCGGTGCGAGCACCGCAATGCGCACGGTCTCGCTGTCTCCCTCTCGCACCCGCACCGGCGTTCGCTGCGGTGGGAGCAGCAATGCCGTCTCGATGTCGGTTTGCGCTTCCACGAAGTAGTCGCCTTCGGGCAACTCGGCGAACGTGACACGTCCGATCAGATCGGCCGCACCCGAGCGCATCGAGCCGGAGAGTCGCACCGTTGCGCGCGAGGCCGGCATGGTCACGCCGTTCTGCGTCCACTCGGCGGTGACTTCAACGGAGGCGGGCGGGCGACTCCAGATCACGGCGGAGTCCGCGCCCGAGACGCGTCGCACGCGTTGCACCGCAGCACCCGTGACTTGCAGTCGCGCGGCGCGCAGCGGTGGGTCAACATCACGCACGCCCACGGGCAGTCCGGCGCGATGGAGATCTTCACCTCGATACGCGACCGCGTCCACGAACGACCGCTCCGGTACGGGACTGCGCACGGTCCACCGCGCGGGCATCCAGCCGCCACCGTCGAGCGCCACAATCTCCACGCGGCCGCCGGCCAACGAATCGTTGTTGGCCAGCGGCATCGCGGCATAGCGGTAGTCGATGGTGCGCAGCTCCTGTGATGCACGATCAATCCAGAGCACACCCTGGATGTCGGCGCGGGTGACACGCTCGCCCGGCGCAAACTCCACGCCGATCAACCCCTCGTCGAGCCTGTCGTCGCGCACACGCAGGCAGTGGGTCGCCAGAAACTCGGCCGACGTCAGCACTTCAACATCAGGCGCCACGTATTCCAGCGAGCGTCCGACGAGCCGCACATATCCAAACTCCGCGAGATCCGCCGCCGGCAGACTCGTCCACGGCCGTGCATCAGACACCCGTTCGTCGCGCAGTGCGATGTCCACGAAGATGGCATCGGGCACCGTGTAGGTGCGCACGCTGGGCATGACATCAAACACGAACGTGCTATCGGACATCGTGGCGACCGCACTCAACATCGATGTGACCGCCGATTCCCACAACATCGACGTGGCTGAAGTTCGCGCCGCGTCGGTGCGGCAGCGGTTGAGTTCGCGCGCCGTGACGGCCGGCAACGCCAAGGCGACCAGTTCGAGTATGACTGCAATCGTTGTATCGCCGGCGATTGTAAAATCACGGCCGGTCGCGCGCGTGTATCCGATGCGGCGCACGTCGACAGCGTAACGCCCCGGTGTCGGCAACATAAACAGAAACGCACCACGCGGTGACGTGAGCTGTCGCGCAATCACCGTGTTCGTGCTATCGCGCAGCTCGACCAGCGCGCTGACAACCGGTGCACTCTCTGTGCCCGACCGTACCGCACCGCTCAACCGCTGCGTCTGCGCGGATGGCCGCTGCGCCTGCGCGGATGGCGCTATCGCAGCGCACAGCGCGAGCGCGCCGATCGCGAATGTGCACGCCGCTCTCATGAATGCACCGTACCCTCACCCACAGGCAGTTCCGATTCGGTCTTCCGGCCTCGCGGGCGCCTGACGCGTTCTGGCCATTTGGCATCGCCCGTTTCGAAAGGTCGCACACCGCACCATCGCCTGCCATTGCGGCCCCTCTCCCACCACCCCGCAACCTTCACCCCGACGATTACGTTCCCGAATGCCGCCCTTCAGCTTTCGCACGACCGCCACCTCCGGCGCCGCCCGCGCCGGCGTCTTCACCACCCCGCACGGCGACGTCGAAACCCCCGCGTTCATGCCCGTGGGCACCCACGGGGCAGTACGCAGTCTCTCAGTCCACGACGTGGCCGCCACCGGCGGTCGCTTGCTGCTGTCCAATGCGTACCACCTGTATCTCCGGCCCGGCGATGTCATTGTGCGTGCGCTCGGCGGCCTGCACGCGTTCACGCGTTGGACCGGTCCCATGCTCACCGACTCCGGCGGCTTTCAGGTGTTTTCGCTCGCCAAGTATCGCGTGGTGAGTGAACAGGGCGTTGAGTTTCGCAGCCATCTCGATGGCTCGTTGCACGACTACACGCCCGAGCGCGTCATGCAGATCGAACGCAATCTCGGCGCCGATGTCATCATGCAACTTGACGAACTCATCGCTGGTGGCAGCGAAGAGAGCGCCTCACGTGCGGCCATGGAGCGCAGCCTGCGATGGCTGGAACGGTGTCGTGTCGAGTTTGATCGTTTGACACGTGAAGGACGCGCTGAAGGGTTGCCGCTCGCGCCGGTTGATGGCATTATCGATTTGCATCCTGACGACGAACGCATCGCGCCACCACAGGCGCTGTTCCCGATTGTGCAGGGTGGGGTGAACCCGACGCTGCGCCGCGAGTCGGTACGCGGCATTCTCGCCAGCGGTGACTGGATTGGCGTGGCGATTGGTGGACTGTCGGTGGGTGAGGCCAAGCCCGACATGCACGCGACGCTTGAGGTGTGTGAACCGCTCATGCCGAGTGATCGGCCACGGTATCTCATGGGTGTTGGTTTTCCCGAGGATCTAGTGCAGGGTGTGCGCCGCGGTGTTGATCTCTTCGATTGTGTCGCACCCAATCGCATGGGTCGCGATGGCACGGCGTTCACCCCCGACGGCAAGGCGCAAATCAAGCAGGCGGCGTTCCGCACCGACCGTCGCCCGCTCGTGGAGGGCTGCGCGTGCGAAGCGTGCACGCACTACGATCGCGCGTTCCTGCGCCATCTGTTCATGTCGAGTGAGCCGCTGGGCCAGCGCTTGCTGGCGATGCACAACATCGCGTTTGTGATTGATGTGATGGCGCAGGCGCGGGCCGCGATGCACAACGGCACGTTTGACACGTGGAGTGACGCGTGGTTGCGTCGGTATCATCGAGAGTCGGGCACGCCGGTGGAGTAGTGCGGGGCGCGCACGAGCGGCGCCGCGACGACGACGGTATGTTCTGTCGCCATGCTTCTCCGCACCGCGCGACATGTCCCACGCTGAACTGCAGCGACTGCTCGCTCCGCTGCGCGTCCTCGCGCGTCGGCACAGTCGGGTGCCGGACGACGCGGACGATCTGCTGCAGGACGCGCTGCTTGAGGCCGTGCGAGCCGGTCGCGACGACCTCACGCAGGCCGTCAACTACCGATGGATTACCGGCACCATACGCAATCTCGGCGCCATGACGGCACGTGGCGCGGTTCGCCGCCGATTGCGGGAGTCGCGCTGGGTAGCGGGAAGCGATCCGTCAGACACCCTCGCTGCAATGTCAGCGCCGAGTGCCTGGGGCGATCATCCGACGATCGCGGCGTTGAGGCCATCGCTGCTTGAGGTGGCGCGACTGGCGCTCGCGGGACATGATCGCCGCGAGATCGCCTGGGTGCTTGGCCTCAGCGACACGGCCATGCGGCAGCGCATCACGGCGCTTCGGCGAAAACTGGCGTCGACACCGCTCGATTCGATCGCACCGAGCGAACGCGATCTTGAGCTGCCGCTCGGCCTCATTCGACGCGCCCTGTTACCGGTCGTGATCGCCACCGATTCGGTGGGCGTGCACGATCCCGATGGGCATTTGTTGATCCTCGCGAAACCCGGCGCTCACGTTCGGCCAGTTGGCGGCAACAAGAGTGCACCGATCGCTGTACCTCACCCTCACGCACCGGAGCGGTTCCCATGATTCCGTCACCCCGCATTGGCACAGTCTTCTTCTACGTCTCCGACATCGATCGCACCGAGGCGTTCTATCGCGACGTGATCGGCCTGTCAGTCGATCGCATGCCCGACGACGGCAGCGGCCATCCGTGGCTCAACGCGGTGATCCCGGGCAACCTGGATCTGATCTTTTTCCGCGGTCACGTGCAGCCCGGCAACTCGCCCATTCTCGTGTTTGACCTCGCGTCCGGCGGTATCGATGACGTCGTCGCGCAGCTCGCGGCGGCCGGCGCGCAGATCGTGACTCCCGTGAGTCACGCACCGGGCGGCTGGTCGAGCGAGTTCACCGATCCGGATGGGTACACGTTCTCGCTGTACCAAACCGAGACGCAACCGCGCTGAACGAGCGGACGCCGCCGTGTCGCTGCACATGCCTCAGACCCCGGCCCCTCTCGTCGCGCCTCGCATCGATCCTAAACCTCGCGGCGGTTCTCCGATTCGGTCTTCCGGCCTCAAGGGCGCCGGAAGACCGAATCATTGAACGGCAACAACGAAATACATGCTCGCTAAAACGCCTCGTTGAAGGCCACATAGAGACCGCTTTGGCCGGCGGTTCCAAAGGCGTAGTCCACCCGAACGGTGGATCGGGCGCGCTGATCCAGCCGGTAGCGCAGCCCAGCTCCATACGTCGGTAGAAAGCGGCTTTTCGCGACATTACCAAGACTTGAACCAATCATCCCAGCGCCACCAAAGGCTGCGGCGCCGAATCGACCGACCAGAGGCGAACGGTATTCTGCCTGCGCCGACATCAGCCACTGGTCGCGAAAACGACCGGTGGCGTATCCGCGCATCGCGCTGCTGCTCCCCACCAGCGCCAACTGGTCGAACGGGGCCTCACCGCCCGTTCCCTGAGCCAGGATCTGGCCGGCTACCACGTGCGCCCGGCCGAGTGTCCGGTAAACTCGCGCATCGAGCCGTACCCGCTGAAAGTCGAACTCTGACCCGACCGAGCCGTTCGCCGCACTGGCGGTGAGCTCGACCAGATGTCCAAGCGCCGGCGCGAAGAGATTGTCGCGGGAGTCGGCCACAAGACCAACGGACGCAAGCACAGTCCGCCCGCCCGACGAGCCGACAATAGACCCGTCGGCCAACGCGAACCCCGGCTCGGTCCGCACGATCGCTTGCTCAATCCGGCGCGCCCCACCCTGCAGCCACACGGCGGGCGCAATGCGGCGCTGCAGGGTGAGCGCCAGTTCCGTTCCCCTCGGCGTGTAGGCCTCCTCATTTCTGTCCGGCGCCGAGTCACCGTTGCCGTAGTAAAGCAGCGGGAACTCCTGCCAACTCGAGTTGAGCAACACGCGCCAGCGGTTGCCGGCCGACCAGCGATCGACATCAAGAAAGACGCGGGTTTGCTGTTTGGCGGTGCGCACCGCGTTGCCAACGAGCGACGACGGGCGGGTGGGTTCCGTCGAGGCGACTGTCTTCGTCACGAAGAGCGCCACGCCGTACTGCGCGCCCGTCTCGGGTGCGGCGCCGAGCACCGGCAGCACGACAATCCGCCGTCGAGCCGCCGGCGTCGAGTCAGTGGTGGACTGCGCCGCCATCGAAAGCATCGGCGACAGGAGCACAAGAGCGAGAAGGCGTGATGAACCGGGCATGGACATGGGGGCTGGGCGCCGACCGGCGCGTGTGCCCTGACAGTCGCCCAGCCGCTCAGCCCAGGCGATACGTCAGATGTCGTAGGTGAATGCCGGATCGCGACCGCGCGGCCCCGTTAGTTCCGGATCGCGCGCGCCACCAGGTCCGGATGATCGGCAAAGACGCCGTCGACGCCGGCGGCCACGAACGCCCGCGCTTCCGCTTCCACGTCGCCGGCGAATCGCGAGCCGATGAACTGCGCTTCTTTGCGCAGCGTCCAGATGTGCACCTTGAGCCCGGCCGCGTGTGCGTCGCGAACCAGCGTCGTCTCGCCGCCCGCCATCGGCAGCACGAGGCGTTTTTCCGGACCGATCCCGTACGCGTAACGCGCCACGTCACGCAATCCTTCAACAGTGAGCATCTGCTCGTAGGTCGGCACATCCGCGTTCTGCGCCTTGTCCGCCGGCGAACCGCCGGCGATCAGCTGAATCAGGCGCACCGGCGTTTGTGCCTTCAGCGCGCGAAGATTCATGACTTCAAACGATTGAATGAACACCGGCGCGTCGGCGCGATTCCATCCGGCGCGGGCCAGCGAGGCGACCAGAGGCTGCTCGAGTGCCAGTCCGATCGATCGAAAGTATGTCGGGTGCTTCGTCTCCGGATACACGCCCACCACCCGACCCTTCGCGCGACCGAGTGAGTCGGCCAGAGCCAGCACTTCGTCGAAGGTGGGAATCGAGAACTGGCCATTGTACGACTGATCGCGAAAGTTGAGGCGCTCGCGGGCCCGTAGCGTACGCAGTTCGGCGAGGGTGAAGTCTTCCGTGAACCAGCCCGTGATCGAATCACCGTCGATGCGCTTGGTGACCTTGCGATCCGGAAACCGCTGCGCCACATCTGTCGTGCCCCCGATTTCGTTCTCGTGGCGCGCCACGAGCACGCCGTCTTTGGTGCTCACGAGGTCTGGCTCGATATAGTCCGCGCCCATGTGTACGGCGAGCGTGTACGCCTCGAGCGTGTGCTCCGGGCGATGACCACTGGCGCCACGGTGCGCGATGACCAGCGGCGTCGGATCGGCCGCGATGGTGCTGGAGGACGCACTGACAGACGGTGTACCCGACATGGATCGACAGCCTCCGGAAAGCGCCGTCATCGCGACGGCGACGAGAACACAGAACGAACGGAGTGTGCCGCAGCGGGCACCAGCGACGAGACGACGCATCACAGAAGTTATGCTTGAGTACAGGCAACGATACGCGTTGACCGGGCGTCAAACCAGCGGTAGGCGACCTGGCCCTCGGACGCATCACGCATAGCACGTGGAGCCAAGCTAGCGCGCCTCACCGGGGCGAGGAGCGATCCGATTGACTCGTGACCACGTTGCGACACGAACCGCGACGTACGATCGTACTATCCTGTAGCTCTTGCCGAGTTTTTTTCCCGCTGAATCTTCCCGAATTCATGAACGCACCTCCGCCAGACCTGCTCGAACGGCTCGCCCGAGCGCTGTCCGGTCAATATGTGGTCGAGCGGGTGCTGGGCCAGGGCGGCATGGGCACGGTGTTTCTCGGCCGCGATGTCACGCTCGACCGACCGGTGGCGATCAAGGTCATCTTGCCGGATGTGGCATCCAGCGCCGAGCTGCGACAACGCTTTTTGCTCGAAGCGCGAACGGTGGCGCGACTTCGACATCCGAACATTGTGTCGGTGTACTCCGCTGGTGAATCCGACGGACTGCTCTGGTTCGCGATGGAGTTTGTGCCGGGTGAGAGCCTGCGTGATCGTCTGGAGCGTGAGCGGGTGTTGCCGGCCGACGTGGTCACCGCGATCGTGCATGATCTCGCGATGGCGCTCGATGATGCGCACGTCGCCGGCATCGTGCACCGCGATGTGAAGCCGGAAAACATTCTGCTCGATCAGGAAACGGGTCGGGCGATGCTCACCGATTTTGGGGTGGCGCGCGCGCTGAGCAGTGGCGATAGCCGACTGACCGGCGCCGGCTTTGTGTTGGGCTCCCCGCGGTACATGAGTCCGGAGCAGGCCGCCGGCGAAGAGGCGATCGACGGTCGCAGCGATCTGTATTCGCTCGGTCTCGTGGCGTACGAAATGCTGGCCGGCAGGCCCACGATCGAGGCGGAATCAGCGGGCACGATTCTCATCAAGCAGATTACCGAAGAGCCCACGCCGCTGCGATCGTTGGCGGTGGACGTGCCGGATGCACTGGATACGGTCATCACGCGCGCGCTGCGAAAGAAGCCGGAAGAACGGTTCACGCGCGGGCGGGCGATGGCGGCGGTACTGGAAGGGCGCGATGAAAGTGATTTCGCGGCCACGTCGGGGAGTCGCATCGCGGCTGGTACTCGTCGTGCCGCGCCGACGAAGTCCGCGGCAGCGTCGCGCACGCGAATACTCGCGGGTGTCGCGGCGGTGGCGGTCGTGGCGGCTGGTGGATTCGCCCTCGCCTCGCGCGCCGGAGGCGCTGCACCGGCGAATGAACGCACGTGGCTCGTGGCACCGTTCGAACTGCAAACCGACAACGCATCGCTGGAGTGGCTGCGCGAAGGTGCCGTGAACATGCTGGGCCTGACGTTGTCGCAGTGGAACGATCTGAGCGTCGTGGACTACGAGCGCACGCTCGATTTGTTGCGCAGTGCATCGGGCGACGAAACGCGTCGCGTGGGTCTTGACGATGCGCGACAGATCGCGCGGCGCGCGTCGGCGGGCACGGTGGTGATGGGACAGATCACGACGGCCAACGATTCGCTGTTCGTGGTCGCGCGTCGCTACGATGTCGCAACTGGCAACCGCATTGATGAGGCGACGGCGGGCGCACCGCTCAGTGCCGATCCACGCGCGGTGTTCGAGCGCATCGCGCGTGAACTGCTCGATCTTGCCGGTGGGCCCGCGCTGTCGGTCGAGTTGGCGCGGCAGACGACCGAGTCGGTGCAGGCGTATCGGTTGTATCTGGAGGGGTTGCGCTCACTCAACTCGTGGCGACTTGCTGCTGCCGACACGCTGTTCGGCGAGGCGATCGCCATCGACAGCACGTTTGCACTGGCGTACTACAAGCGGTCGCTGGGCATGGGTTGGAGTGGACGTGTCGACTCATTGTACGAGCGCACCTCGGCGCGCGCGGTGGAGTTTGCTGATCGACTCTCACCACGGCTTCGCGAGATCATCACCGGCAATCACGACCTGGCGCGCGGCTTTGTCGCGCAGACCAAGGGTGATCTGCCCGCCGCCCGCACGTACTGGCGGCTGGCGCAGGAACGGCTGTCAGCGATTGTGGCGATCGACTCTACCGACTCCGAAGCCTGGTACGGGCTTGCGGACGCGGACTTTCATGGCGCCACGGCGACCACCGTCACGCAGCCCGACTCCATCGCGCTCATGCTCACGCGGTCATTGCGCGGATTTGAGCGGGCGATTGCGTCTGACTCAACGTTCCATCTGGCGTATTCGCATCTGGTCACGCTGTATCAGATGGGGGTGAATGAGCGCAGCCAGATTGTGATCGACGGTGACTCGATCATTCTCAGTGGCGCCATTCGGGATAGCGCGCGATTGCGGATGCTTCGGCAGCGCGCCCAGGAACGCGCGCGATCGTTCGCAGAGGGATGGCTGGCGCAGGATCCGAAGGCCTCGCAAGCCTGGCAGTCACTGATCGACACGTACGCGGCGCAGCAGCAATTCGATTCGGCAGCCGCCACCATCGTGCGCGCGAGCATGCGCCCGGACGTCTATAGTCCGGCGATGGCCTTTACGCTTCCGCTGTACCGGGCATTGATGACGCAGGTGCCGGAGGCGCAACGGGATCTGCGCGCCGCCCTTGTGGCATTTCCTCCCGAGTCGCTGGGCGTGCGATCCGCGACACCGGGCGCACTGTTGCCAATTATTGGCATGTCTGTGGCGGCAGGAACCGGTGCCGCGGCGCTCATCGACTCGCTGGCGGCCCATGCGAGCGCGTCGAGTGAGAGCATGCCTGTTGTGGGACTGCCGGTGGAGCAGACGGCGCGTTGGTACGCAGCGGGTGTGAAACTCGCCATGGGTGTGCCACCGTCCGCAGAGATGCTGCGCACACTGCGAAACGGCATGATCCTTCTGGACAACTCCAAGGCGCCGTTCCTTGCCCAGGTGAAAATGCAGTCGATCGGCATTCCGTACGCCGCGTATCTTGCGACGGGCGATACGAGTTTCGCGGTCGTCGCGATGCGCTGGGGGAAGGAATCGAACCGGCCGCTCATCGAGTTTGAGGCGCGACTGGCGCTCGACCGTGGCGATACCGCAGCCGCACGCGCTATCGCGCGCACCTTCCGGTCACCGGATTCGCTGGGCAATGCGACGCTCAGCATGGCGGGCCTTCGCGTGGCGACGCAAGCGGACATACGGCAGCGACTCGGTGACCTGCGCGGCGCCGTGGCAACATACGAAGCGATGAATCCGCGAAACTTCCAGATGTCCTTTGCCGAACCGGGCACCGCGATCTACGCGCGTAGTTTTCTGGTGCGCGGCAAGTTGTACGAACAGTTGAACGATCCAGCATCGGCCATCCGATCGTACGAACAGTTCATCGTGTGGTGGTCCGGGGCTGATGCGTCACTGCAAGGAGAACTACGCGAAGCCCGGGCGGCTGTTCAGCGACTTCGCGATCGCACGTCCACGCGAACCATCACACCGTCCGTTCCGGGGAAATGATGATGCAGGTCGGCGAAGAATCATCGCATGATGATGCCGCAATTGTGGATGCGATCGGCGCCGCCGCGGCAGCGGGAGAGGTACCGGCGTTGCACGCCCTGCTGTCTGCGCACGCCGCGCTGATCAACCGCCATCGCACTGACGGCTGGACCGCGCTGCATCTCGCGTCGTATTACGGTCACGTGGCGTGTGTGCGAATGCTGCTCGACCACGGCGCACACACGGAGGTTCGGTCCGACAATCCGACGCGCAACATGCCACTGCACGCGGCGATCGCTGGTGAATGCAGCGCCGCTGTGATCGACACGTTGCTCGAGGCTGGCGCTGACTACAATCGGGCCGCCGGACACGGCGTCACGCCGCTCCATTTGGCGGCAGCGCGTGGGTCACGCGAGATCGCCGACACACTGCTCGAGCGCGGCGCCGATCCTCGTGCGCGCCTGGAGAACGAATCGATGCCGTGGCATCTGGCGGACGAACGTGGGCACATCGAGCTCGCGAGACGACTCGAGGGGTTTGCGGCGCCGTAACCGCACCAGTGCAGGGCAAGGCGCGACTGACGCGGCCGCTGAACTACAACCGCAACGGCAACGGCAACGGCAACTTGAACCGAGAAAGGGAAAGCGCGAAGGGCGCGAAAGCGCGAAGAAGAGCAACGACAACGGCTGCTGCCACTGGCACTCGTTCTAGCGGGGCGCCTGTCGCTCCGGGAAGACGCGCGGGATGCGCAGACCACCGTGGGGCGCGACCAACTTCTCTTGGCTGCGCCACGCCGGCCGCTGGGTGACGCCCCAGCGCCGCGTCACCCAGACCACGCCGATCACGGCTATCAAAACACCGTCGCCGAACGCGGCAACGGCATTCTCAAAGAGTAGTTCAACCTCGATGCCCGCCGAACGAGCCGCGCCGGACGCGGTCGCTCGCCAACAAAAACCGCCCCACGAAGCACAGGCCTCGTGAGGCGGTTTTCATGTTTCGCAATCAACCCGCGCTTACTGCCACGTGCGCAGCCAGCGGTTGAACATCCGCAGCAGCTCCTCTTCCTCCTGCTCCTGGAAGCCCGCCATCGCGGCATTCGCGCCATCCAACTGCTCCACACGCATCAGTTGCGACATCGTGCGGCCACCGGCAGTGACGGTGATCTTGTAGTCGCCGGTGCCGACCATACCGCCACCACCGCCGCCACCACCACGTCCGCCGCGACCACCACCACCGCCGCCGCCGAACGGATTGAAGTCCGGGCCAATCGCCTCACGCATGGCCGCGAACACCTGCTGGACGCCCTCGGCGCCACCAGCGGCCGGCGCGGCACCGCCTCCCTGGCCGCCGCGACCTCCACCACCCGCAGCACCGCCGCGACCACCGCCGCCGGCCGCCACACCACCCGTCGGGAAGCTCGGCGTCGGACGCGTCTCGCCGGGACGGTCATTGCGAGCACCGCCCGCACCACCACCGCCGCCGAATCCACCACCACCACCGCCTCCGAACCCACCACCGCCCATCAATGTCTGAATACCAGCCGCACCCTGGTTCATCGCGGTGCGCGCCTGCGCAATCAGATTTGCCGGAATCGTACCTTCCTTCTCCAGCGAGTCGAGCACCGCCGTGGTACGCTGCGCCTGCTGAATGCTGTCACGCAGCTGCGCCGGTGACAGCGCCGGCGCGGGCGGCGTCTTGCCACGCATGTTCCACGAAATCCGGTGCACACCGGGACCGCCCGGGCCATTCATGGTGGTGAGCGTGTCACCCGACGCATCCTGAATCACGATGCGCGCCTGACCCGTGCCCTGCGCCACACGATACCAGATGTCCGCCCCATACTGCGGGCTCGGCGCCTGGAACAACTTGTGGCCGTTGCTGCCACCGTTGATCGGTGACTCGCCCCACTGGAACGCCGTACGCGGTGAGAACAGATGCGCCGACTGCGCGAGCACCTGCGTGGTCATTTCCTGCAGCGGCGCCACATCCACAATCCAGATCGAACGACCGTGCGTGCCCGCGATCAGCTCACGATCACGCGGATGCACCTGCAGATCGTGCACCGGCGTGGTGGGCAGTCCCGTCATGAAACGCTGCCACGACTCACCACGGTTGAGCGACACATACGCACCCACATCCGTGCCCACGTACAACAGATTCGAATTGCGCGGGTCTTCACGAATCACGTGCACAAAGTCGGCCTGCCCCTTCGGCAAGTTCGACGCGATCGACTTGAACGTGCGACCGTAGTCGGCCGTCATGTAGACGTACGGCGTATAGTTATCGCGGCGGTGATCGTCGAACGTGACGTAGAACGTGCCTTCCGACACGTACGACCCTTCTACCCGCGACACGTACGCGCCCGCAGCTACCCCGGGAATGTTCTTCGTGACTTCATCCCACGAGCCGCCATCGTTCTTCGTCACCCACACGCGGCCATCGTCAGTCCCGGCAAACAGCACACCGGGACGCACTGGCGATTCGTTGAGCGACACCACCGTACCGAAGGTTTCCGCGCCCGTCACGTCCGGCGTGATACCACCCGTCGTGCGCAGTGCCACGCGCAGCTTGGCTGTATCCGCGTACGACATCTCACCCGAAATCGGGAACATGCTCGCACCACGATTGATGCTTTTCATCACGCGGTTCGACCCGTAGTACAACGTCATCGGGTTGTGCTTCGAGATGAAGAACGGCGTGTTCCAGTTCCAGCGCAGCTGCAGATCGATCGAGTCCTGCTTCTGCTTCGCGCGAACCTCGGCGATGCGACGCTTCATGTCGGCCGTTTCCGGACGTCCCATGTCGCCGCGAATCACCGCCATCGTATCGTTCCAGGCAGCGTAGTCGTCGCGCCAGTTCGGCTTGCGCACCGGAATACGCGCACCCGTCGCGAAGTCGAGACGGCCCAGCGATCCACCCTGCGATTCCGAATAAATGATGTTTGAATCGGTGGGATCCTGCGCCGTGACGAACCCGTCACCGCCGCCGATGTTGTGCCACATGGCATTGGTGATGGGGCCTTGCCGACGACGGCTCGGTCCGCACCACGACCCATTGTCCTGCAGGCCGCCACATACGCGATACGGTACCTGCATGTCGTACGACACGGCGTAGAACTGGCCGAGCGCAAACGTGTTCGGGAAATCCCACGTGCCGCCGCCGTCCAGCGAGATGCCCAGTCCACCGTCATTGCCCACAATGATGCGATCCGGATCCTTCGGATCAAACCACATCGCGTGATGGTCGACGTGCAAACCAACCGTTGTACTACCCGCGGTCTTGCCACCATCGCGCGAATACTTCACCGGCGTTGACGACCAGTACACCACATCGGGATTGGTTGGATGCACGCGCACCTGTGAGTAGTAGAACGGGCGCACGTTGTCGGGATTGCGGTACTCCCACGTTGCCCCGCCGTCGGCGGACCGATACAAGCCACTCGGACGACGCTGCGCCGGCGAGCGCGGTGTGGTCTGCGCCTTCGGCGCCGTGTCGGCTTCGACCATCGTAAACATGATGTCAGGATTGCTCGCCGCGATTGCAATCTCGATGCGACCCTTCATCGTCGCGGGGAATCCGCCGCCCTTCACTTCGGTCCACGTGTCACCGCCGTTGGTGCTCTTCCACAGCGCGGAGCCGGGACCGCCCGAGTTGAGGAAGTACGGGCCGCGAACACGCTGGTAGCTCGACGCGAACAGCACGTCGGGATTCCTGGGATGCACCTGCACGTCCACAAAGCCGGTCTTGTCATCGATGAATTTCTTGAGCATCCACGTGGTGCCGCCATCGATGCTCTTGTACAGTCCACGTTCCTTGTTCGGCCCCCACGCGTGACCGAGCGCCGCCACCCACACGATGTTCGGATTGGTGGGGTGCACCTGCACGCGACCAATGTGACGCGTCTCCTCGAGTCCGAGGAACGTCCACGACTTGCCGCCGTCGGTGGTCTTGTAAATGCCGCCGCCAGGCGAGATCGAGTTGCGTGAGTTGGGCTCACCGGTGCCCCAGTACACCACGTTTGAATCCGATGGCGCGATCGCCAGATCACCGCCCGACGCCACGCGTGCCGTATCGAGCACGGGGAAGAAGGTCGTGCCGCCATTGATCGTCTTCCACACACCGCCGGCGGCCGTGGATACATAAAACGTGCGCGACGGAGAGGCGATGCCTTCCACGTCGACGATGCGGCCGGCCATGTTGGCTGGACCGATGTTGCGCCAGCGCAGTGCACTGATGGCCTGCGCCAATGCGCCGGAGTCCGCCGGGGCGGCCATCGGGCCTTGCGCAGCGACCGGGGAAACGAACGGGGCAGACACGCCGGCAAAGCCGAGCGCGAGCAGCGAGAGTCGAGAGGTGCGTCTCATGGTACGGAAGGAGAGCGGGGGGACGGGCGGGGGACACCAAAAGCACGTTCGCGAGAACGCGCCTCCAAGCTGGGTCTACGGCAGCCAGCGCGCCACCGTTGGACGGGCACGGGTCGCCCGGCGGGTCCGTTCGCCACCTGCCGGAGACGGCTGGTCGCACGACCACGACGCGCCGTCCCGTCCCAACCTCCTTGCCATCCGGTCGGAACCTATGTTGCTTGCATAGCAGGGGCGTTTCTACGCGCTTCCTCACGTCAACGCCTGGAGCCTGACGGTGTACACGCTCTTTCCGCACAAAGTGCGACGCGCTCGTCGCCAATTCACGCTGATCGAATCGGGACGCGTCCTGACGCTGAGCCGTGTGGTGCGCACCACGCTTGGCATGGCCTCGTATTTCTCGCTCGTCTCCGGCGCGGTCATGTTCATGTCCATGGACTTCCGTCGTGCGCAGACGGAGAGCGGGAGCGATGCGGTGATCCCCACATACATCGCCCCCGAACGCAAAATCGCGCGGGCCGCGCAGGAACGGCTCACGTTCGTCGGCATTAAGGGCGTCATGGAGCCCATCGCCAACGATGGACCGCCGTCCCCCCTCAGCGCGGCGGTCATCGCGAACGCGGGCGATTCCGAAGTCGCCGAGGTGCCGCAGTTTGCCTCGTCTGCGCTCGAGGAGATTGCGCTTTCCGAGATCCAGGTGGATTCGGCGGTCACCACCGATCCTACCAGTGGTGGACCGGAGTATCCACCCGGGCTGCTGCTTGCCAGAGTCGAAGGCGAAGTGCTGGCCCGCTTTATCGTGGACTCACTCGGCCGCGCTGATCCGGCGTCGTTCATCGCGGTGCAGGCCAGTGATACTGCATTTACCAGCGCGGTACGGCGAGCGCTCCCCCTGATGAAGTTCCGACCGGCACTGTTGCGCGGCGTGCCGGTGCCGCAAGTCGTGGTGCAGAGTTTCGCATTTCGTATCGCCGTCGCTCCCAAAGACACCACCGGCTCCGTCCAACCATTACCCGGCCGCGGGCAGCGGTAACGACGGCACACGGACCGGTTCCGCCGCCGCGACGACCGCGTCAAGCGGCGTCGCCAGCAATTTATACATCACCGGTGTCACGAGACGCGCAATAAACGTGCTCGACACCAGGCCGCCAATGATCACCCAGGCCAACGGCGAGTACAGAGCCGACCCCTGCAGCGCCAGCGGCAACAATCCGCCAATCGCCGTGATTGCCGTGAGCACGATCGGGACAAAGCGAATCTCACCCGCTTTCTGAATGGCGTAATCCAGATCATATCCCTCGCGACGCAGCTGGTCGGTGAAGTCGACGAGCAGAATCGATGTTTTGATCTCGATCCCCACGAGCGCCACGAACCCGATCAGTGCGGTGAACGAAAGTGTGTACCCGGTGAGCAGCAGCGCCAGAATGCCGCCAACTACACCCAGCGGAATCACCGACGCCACAACCAGCGTGGTGCGGAAGCTGCGGAACTCGAGCACAAGAACGGCCAGAATACCGAACACCGCCACAATCACCGCCGAACCAATACCGCCGAAGCTCTCTTCCCGACTCTCGATTTCTCCAGCCGGATAGACGCGATACCCGGGCGGCACATCGAGCGAGGCCAGACCGGCCAGGACTTCACGCGTGACGCGGTCCGTGTTGAATCCGGATTGTACATAACTGGTGATGCTGACGGCACGCACCCGCTCACGATGATCAATCACGGTGGGCTTCGATTCGAATTCGACACTCGCGATCTGGTTCAGCGGCACGAGTGTGCCCTGCACTGACGACACGTAAATGCGATCGAGCGCGTCCGGAGTGGGACGCCCGTCGTGCGCCAGGCGTACCACGAGCGGATGTTCGTTGCCGTCGTCGCCGCGAAAGTAGCCCGCTTCCAGACCGGCGATGCCCAATCGCAGTGTCCGGTCGATCTCCACCGACGGAATGCCGAGCAGTCCGGCCTTCTGACGATCCACCGAAAGCCGCAGATCCGTGCGCCGCAGCCGAATGGGATTACGCACGTATTGTGTGCCGGCGGTACTCTGCATCACCTGCTCCACTCGCCCCGCGAGCAGTCGCAGTGAATCGAGATCCGGCCCTTCGATGCGCATGGCAATCGGCGCCTCGATCGGCGGACCGTTCTCGAACTCCTTGAGCTCGATGCGTGCCCCCGCGTACAACGCGAGTTGCTGACGCAGTGAGTCGAGCATACGCGGTGTGTCCTCCGCATCGTACTTGTGCAGCATCACCAGCAACTGTCCGCGATTCGATGCTTCGGCGCGCTGAAACACGTTGTAGTACACCACGGGATTGTCTTTGCCCACATTGCTGAACATGCCGCGCACCGCGGGATGCGCACCGATCACCCGTTCAGCATAGCGCACCGCACGATCGGTTTCTTCAAGGCTGGTGCCGTCGGGCGATTCAATGTCAACATGAAACTGCGGCGTGCCCGCTTTGGGAAAAAGCGAGAACCCCACTGAAGGGATCAACGCAAGGCTCACAAGCACCACCGCGAGTGACAAACCCAGCGTGCGCCACGGATTGGCCAACGACCGACCGAGCAGTGGTGCGTACGTCTTGTGAATGCCACGATCGAGCAGCTGCAAAAAACGATTGCCGTCCTTGGATTCGGTGCGCGGCAACAGCAGGCTGGCAAGCCACGGAATCACCGTGAACGAGACAAACATCGACGCGAGCACGGCGTACACCACCGCCAGTGGCAGCGACCGGATGTATTTGCCGGCCAGGCCCGGCAGGAACAGCAACGGCAGGAAGGCGAACACCAGCGCCGCGGTGCACCCGAGCACCGCCACCGCGATCTGTTTCGTGGCTTCGATGGCGGCATCACCGCGCGAGTAGCCCGCGCGCAGAAACCGCGTGATGTTTTCGACGACCACGATCGAGTCATCAACCAGCAACCCGAGCGCGATCACAAAACCCACGATCGACAGCTGATTGATGGAGAACCCGGTGAAATAGAGCATCGTCACCGCCATCGCCAACGAGAGCGGAATCGAGACCATCACGACCACCGCGGCGCGCCATCCCAGTGGCAGCAGCGTGACAATCACCAGCGCCAGCGCCATGCCGAAGTCAATGCCAAGCCGCGACAGCCGGTCGCTGACATTCACCGATTGATCAAAGCCGCGCGCCATGGTCACGCCCGGTGGCAGCAGCGCTTCTTCGGCATCGAGTTCGGGCCAGATACGATCGCGTACGTCATTGATGTTGCGCCCCGTTTGCATCGTCGTGCTCACAAACACGGCGCGTTTGCCGTTCCATCGTGTCACGTGCACCGGATCGCCGTAGCCCCACTGCACGGCGGCGATGTCGCCCACGCGCATCAGCGTGCCGGCGTTGCCGGTCACCACGGTTTGTTGCATCTCGTCGAGCGAGGCGTAGCGCCCCGTGGCGGCGAGATTGAACCGGCGCGTACCTACATCAACCGAACCACTCGGGATGGACGCATTGTCACTGCCGAGCGCGTTCAGCACCTGCGACGGCGCAATGCCAAGCGTCGCCATGCGCGGCAGATCGAGCGTGACCTGCACTTCGCGGCGCGGCGCACCGACCCGATCGGCCTGACGCACACCCGCGACACGTTCGATGCGCTCTTCGAGCCGCTCGGCAAGTACATCGAGCTCGTGATACGGTGTGGATTCGCTCACCAAAGCGACCTGCAGAATCGCCACCGTGTTGTTCTCGTTGCGCTGCACATCAAGGCGCGCGAGCGACGCCGGCAGGGCCGATCGCAGCGCGTTGACTTCCCGCAGGACTTCGTCGTTCTTGCGATCGGCGTCTTCGTTGGGATCGAACTCCACCGTGATCACGGCAAGGCCGTCGCTGCTGCGCGAGTACAGCTCCTTCACTTTCTCGAGCGAGGCCAGTTTTTTTTCAATCGGCTCGGTGACCTGCTGTTCCATATCTTCGGCGTCGGCACCGGGATACACGGCGATCACCGTATAGATCGGGACGGGAAACGCCGGGTCTTCCGCGCGCGGAATCGATTGCCAGCTCATGTAGCCCAGCGCCGACAACATGAGAAAGAGCAGTACGGTGAACTGCCAGCGCCGCACGGCGAAGGCTACAATGTTCATCGCGCACCTCCCACGTCGCGCACTGCCGCACCATCGCTGAGATACGCCGCGCCGTCGCTCACCACACGTGACACGCCGTCGAGCCCTTGTACGGCGATCCGGTCGCCACTGATGAAGAGCACACGCACCGTGTGACGGATTGCGCGACCATCGCGGGTGCTGTACACCGTGGCCGAATCGCCATCGGCTTCAATCACCGAGGCCGACGGCACGAGCGTCACCTCCGTGCTGGACGGCACCGCAATGCTCACACGCGCCACGGTGCCGGCGGGCATCGCGTCGGCGCCGGTGACCGTCACTTCGACGCTGACCATGCCGGTGCGTGGATCGGTGACCGCGCCTCGCTGCGACACACGACCGTTGAAGGTGCGCCCGGGCATCGCGTCAAATGACACGTCCGCGCGCTGCTCGAGCAGAATGCGCACCGCATCACGATCGGGCACACCAACCCGTACCACGCGGCCGCGCGCATCGCTGCCGAGTGACAACACCTCCTGTCCGGGGGACACGAGCGCGCCGGGCTGCACACGGCGGCGCAGCACACGTCCGCTGACCGGTGCCGTGATCACCGCGTACTCCCGGTTGACCTTCGCGGCGTCCATATCGGCCTGCGCGGCGGCCAGCGCGGACTCCGCATCCTGCAGGTTGGCGAGCGTGGCGACGCTGTCGGCCTGCAGCGCGCGGACACGCACCACATCGCGCGTGGCTTTGTCGAGACCGATGCGGGCCTTCGTGAGCTGGGCGTCAATCTCCCGCAGGTCAAGCGACGCAATCACGGTGCCGCGTTGGACAGGCGCGCCTTCGTCAACACTCACACGCGTGACGATGCCCCCGATCTTGAAGGACAGACTGACTTCGTCTTTCGGACCGAACACACCGGTGGCAACAACCGGACGTGTCACCGACTCGCGCACGACGTCGCCGAGTGCCACGGGAACGGGTGGGATCGTCTTGTCCGGCGTGGCGTCGGCGGATTCGCCGCACGCGACCAGCACGAGGCTGAGCGAGGCAGCGAGCAGTGCCGTGGCGGCACGACGAGCGCCCGTAAGCGGGAGTACGTCCGAGGTGGCGCGACGAGGCGATGTCGCGGTCGTGCGCAGCCGAGAGGGCAATGGATAGGTCTGCATGGTTCTGTGGCCCTCAGGGCGTGAGCGCACGCAGAGCTGCGGCGCGTTCGAGTTCAACGCGGCGCGCCGCGTAGGTAAACCGGGTGAGTACCGCGTTGAGTTCTGCCTGCGTGAACGAGGCGCGCGAGGCCACGTATTCCACGTGCGGCGCCAGTCCTTCTTCGTAGCGCCTGGTCACCAGCGTGAACGACCGTCGCGCCGCTTCCAGCCGCGCCGCCGCGGTGGCCAGCGCCCGTTCGGCCACACGCGCCGCATCCCAGGCCTGGGCCACCTGCAGCGTGATCTGACGCTCGGCTTCCCGTTGCAGCAGCGAGGCTTTGCGCCGCTCCAGCGTGGCCTGTTCACGCCGAGCCGCGTCCTGCCCACCGTTGAAGAGATTCCACTGGAACACCAGTGAAGCGACCGCCACGTTGCCGCTGCCATCGAACCGATAGCGATCACCCTGAATGCCCCAGTCGGCGGCCAACGCGACGCTCGGGAGAAATGCTGACGACGCGAGACGCAGCTGGCGCGTGGCCGCATCAACGCCGAGGGCCGCTTGTTCAAGCTCTTCGCGGCGCGTGAGCGCATCGCGCAGCGTGGCGTCACGGTCTGTGGGAAGCGCGCGCACCAGTGAGCTATCGTCCACGACGGCAACGGGCGTGTCGGGATCGCGATCGATCAACAGGTTGAGCAGGCGGCGCGCCGCGTCCCGCTGCTGCTCGGCGTCAGCGAGTTGCTGGGCGAGTTCGGCGCGATCGGCGCGCGCACGGTACACCGCGTCCACCGTACCCTGACCGTTCGCCACCAGACGATCAGCCACGCGCTCGTTTTCGT
>JBBRFQ010000030.1:0-25265 GCA_038224035.1 Gemmatimonadales bacterium | reverse complement strand
AGCGCCACGCCTGCTCGAAGACAGGGTGGGAGGCGAGGGACGCGTGGCGTGATATTCATGGAGCGGATTCTCTCGTCGATGGGTATCGCCGGTTGAACCTGTCGCGGCGGCGATGCGGCCCGCGCAGAATGACTATCTTGTATGAGTACCGTTCGTCCCTTCCCAGGTTGCCCACCCAAGATGCCACGATTCGTGCGCCGTATCCAGTTTGTGCCGGTGCTCGCCGGCATCGCCGTACTCGTGACTTCGTGCAGCCGCGCGATTGCCTCGGCCGAGACGCAAGCGAGTGCCACGGTTGCCTCCTCGCCTGATTCGCAGAGCGCTCCCACGCGCCCATCGACCCCGAGCGCTTCGCGAGACACCGTCGCGGACGCCCGCTGGGCCGACTCCGTCCTGGCCACGCTTACCCTGCGGCAGAAAGCCGCGCAGATGGTGTGGGTCTGGACGCTCGGCGACTACACCGCCATCGATGCACCAGCGTACATCAACATCGAACGCCTCATCCGCGAACAGGAACTGGGTGGCGCGATCGTTTCGGTGGGAGGTCCGCTCGACATCGCCGCCAAAACCAACGCGCTGCAGCGTGCGTCGAAACTGCCACTGCTCATCGGCGCCGACTTTGAAACCGGTGCGGCGTTTCGCGCGCGTGGTGGCTGGTTTCTTCCCAATGCCATCGAACTCGGCGGCGCAACATCGTTCCCGTATCAGATGGGCATCGGCGCGACGCGCGACGCCGGAATCGCGTATGACATGGGGCGTGTGACAGCGCTGGAAGGGCGCGCACTTGGTGTGCACATGGGCTTCGCGCCCGTGCTTGATGTGAACAACAATCCCGGGAATCCGGTCATCAGCGCGCGTTCGTTCGGCGAAGACCCGGCGCTCGTCGCGCGACTGGGCAGCGCGTTCATCAGCGGCATGCAGGACAACGGCATGCTTGCCACCGCCAAGCACTTCCCCGGTCACGGCGACACGGAACAGAACTCGCATCTCGAACTCGCCCGGGTGAACGTGACGCGTGCGCGACTTGACAGCGTGGAACTGCGGCCGTTCAAGGCCGCGATCGCCGCGGGAGTGCGTGGCGTGATGACCTTTCACGGCGATTTGCCGGCCCTCGATACGACAAAGACCGCAGCCACACTCAGCACGCGCGTGATGACCGATCTGCTCCGTAATGAGATGGGCTTTTCGGGCATTCTGGTCACCGATGCGCTCGACATGAACGGTGTGCTCGGCGACATGACCATGGCCGAGGCCACGCAGCGCGCGGTGGTCGCAGGCAACGATGTCTTGCTCATGCCGACAGACGTCAAGGTTGCCATTCAGGCCGTGATGGACGGAGTGCAGTCAGGCCGCTTCACGGAACAGCGCGTCAACGCCTCAGTGCGCAAGCTGCTCATGGCAAAACATGAGATGGGGCTGCACACCCAGCGCACCGTCGATCTTGAAGCGGTGCGAACATCCGTTGGCGTCGCTGCGAACAACTCACCGGCGCGTCTGGCTGCTGAGAAAGCCATCACGCTGGTGCACGATTCGCTCTCGCTGGTGCCGATGCGACTGCGAAAGACGGCGCGCGTCGTCAGCGTGACGATTTCCGCGCGCGCGGACTTGGCCGCCGGTCGCACGTTCGATGCGGAGCTCAAGGGCGCGTACCCGCAACTGTTGTCCCTCGCGCTCAGTCCGGAAATCGTAGCCGACAATACGGCGGGCGCGGCGGCGGGCGGCACCGGCACATATCGTGTGAGTCCGGAACCCGCGCTGTTGCCTGCCTCGGTGGAAAACGCGCTCAGCATTGCGCGTGGTGCGGATTTGGTGATCGTGTCGAGTTACATCGGGGCCAGCACGAATACCGCGAGCATGACCCCAACGCGTGGTGTGCCGGAGTTGTTGAACGCGTTGCGCGCGTCGGGTACGAAGGTCGTGCTCGTCTCCTTTCTGAATCCGTACCTCGCGCAGGGGCTGCCGCTCACCGAGGCGCATATGATCGCGTGGAGTCCGTGGACGATGTCCCAGCGGGCGGCCGCGCGTGCGCTGCTTGGACGCGCGCCGATTACCGGTCAGCTGCCCATCTCGATTCCCGGTGTCGCGTCCTTCGGGACCGGCCTCAAGCGGTAGCGCAGCGCGACACGCTGATTGGCCTGATGAGCGCCGCCCGCAGCTTGACGGGGACGCCTCTCCTTCGGTATCAGTCCGTTTCGCCGTTTGCCGCTCCTTTCTGTGTCTGACCTCTTCAACGCTCCGCGCTCATGAACACGCGACGGTCCAAGCCGCGCTCGCTCAGCCTGTTGGCCGGGCTCAGTCTGATTTCTCTCCTCTCGGCCGCCTGCGGGGCAAGTCTCGCCAGCATGACGGTTGAGTCGATGAACCTCTGCGTTGAGGCGCGCAATCCGCTGTTCGTAGGAGGCCGTGGCGCGGACGCGCTTGACACGCCGCTGCCCGCGCGCGCCGAAGAACTGGCCGGCCGCATGAACTATCAGGCGGCCCACCGGGTCTATCAGGATATCGCCCAGGAGGCAGGATCTCAGGTCGTGCTGGTGTGCGCCCTGGACTACGCGTCGCGATACCGTGACCCCGAGGCGAGCGACTTTATCACCAAGTACATCAAGCACCCCGACGAATCCGTCGCCGTCAGCGCCCAGCGCTTGTTGCGCTGAACGCGTGCGCATCGTTCGCGGGAAGTTTGCCGGTCGGCATCTCACGTCCCCCAATGATTTTCGCGTGCGCCCGACCGCCGAACACGTGCGGGCGGCGCTGCTCGATATGCTCAAGCCCGATCTGGCCGACGCGAGCGTGCTCGATCTGTTCGCCGGCACGGGCGCGCTCGGACTCGAGGCCATCTCTCGCGGCGCCAAGCGCTGCGACTTCGTGGAAACACGTCCGGCGAGCCTGCACGCGCTGAAGGCCAACATCGCGGCACTCGGCCTTGTCAAACGAACGCGCGTATTCAAGAAAGACGCGTTGCCGTTCGCGGCCGCCCTCACGCCGGGGCGCTACCATCTCGCGTTCGTCGATCCGCCGTACGAATCAAAGATGCTCGACTACGTGATCGAGTCGTGGATGGCGATCCATTTTTCGCAGATCCTCGCGGTGGAGCACGCCGCCACGCACGTGCTCCCGAAGGGCGGTACGCGGCGCGACTTCGAAGAAACCTCGGTGACGATCTACCGATACGAGCCCGCGATCGGCGGCTGACGGCAAGCGCTGTCGGTCGCGAGCCGTAGCGACCTCGTGAACTCGACCAACGCTGGTTGACGAACGCTGGTTGACGAACGCTGCGGCGCGCTGCAGATCATCCGCATGCGCCCATGTCTCATTGTTCTCGCTCTCGCCGGCGTTCCGCTGCTCGCGGCAACGGCCCTCGCTCAGTCCAGTATCGCACCGCCCGCGCGTTTCGCCGAACCCGGCCGCGTGGCCAGGCTTCAAGGCGCGCTGCCGACGATCGACAGTCTCATGCGCGCCTTCGCTGAGCGGACACGGGTACCGGGCATCGCCTACGGCGTGATCGTCGACGGCAAGCTGTTGCACGTGTCGGCACTGGGACTGCGTGACGTCGCGGGCAACGCGCCACTCGATACGAGCTCGGTGTTCCGTATCGCGTCCATGACCAAAAGCTTTACCGCACTCGCCATTCTGCAGTTGCGCGACGCGGGACGGTTGTCACTCGATGAGCCGGCCGAACGGTACATACCGGAAATGGCGCAGCTTCGCTCCGCGACCAGCGACGCACCGCGCATCACGGTACGGCACCTGCTCACGCATTCGGCCGGATTCCCCGAAGACAATCCGTGGGGCGACCAGCAACTCGCTGCCACCGATGCGCAACTCGCGGCGATGGTGCGCGGCGGTATCCCGTTCTCCAACGCACCGGGCGTGGCGTATGAGTACTCCAACTTCGGGTTCGCGTTGCTCGGACGCATCGTGGCGAATGTGAGTGGACAACCGTACGCACGTTACATCCAGCAACGGGTGCTTCGTCCGCTTGGCATGACCTCCACCACCATGGAGGCGCGCGACGTGCCAGCGGTGCGGCTCGCGCACGGCTATCGATTGCAGGATGACGTGTGGCTTGAAGAGCCCCCGCTGCCTGATGGTGCGTTCGGGGCTATGGGAGGCATGCTGACCTCGGCCGCCGATCTCAGTCGCTGGGTCGCACTCATGCTCGATGCCTGGCCGCCGCGTGATGGCGCAGAGTCTCCCGTGCTCAAACGGTCATCACTGCGCGAAATGCAGCAGATCGCTCGCTACAGTGGCGCCGGTGTCGCGAGGTCGACCAGCGGGGACGTGTCGCTCACCGCCGGTGGCTACGGCTACGGCTTGCGTGTTTCGCAGAGCTGCAGCGTGGCGCACACGGTCGCACACTCCGGCGGTCTTCCGGGTTTCGGATCGCAAATGCGTTGGTTGCCGGACTACGGGGTGGGCCTCATCACACTGGGCAATCTCACGTACACGCCGTGGACCGGCCCGATGGATCAGGCATTTGCCGTGCTGACGCGAAGTGGAGGCCTGCAGCCGCGTGTTGCGCAGCCTTCACCCGTGCTGCTCGCCATGCAGGCGCAGGTGTCGCGATTGATACAGGAGTGGCAACAGCCGCTCGCGGACAGCGTCGCCGCGATGAACCTGTTCCTCGACGAATCGGCACCGCGCCGCGCCGACGCCATCGCGAAGCTGCGGGCCGCGGCCGGTGAACAGTGTCGTAGTGAGGGTTCGCTTGTGGCCGAGAATGCGCTGCGCGGACAATGGCGCATGCAGTGCGCGACCGGTGCGCTGCGTATTGGCATCACACTGGCTCCGGTCGAACCCGCGCGGGTGCAGCAGCTCACCGTCACAACCCTACCAGCGGGCGCCGTGATCGGCGCGAATGCGACGTGCCGGCTGTAGTCTCCGCGACTGCGACGACGCGGCGCGGGTGAGGCGCTGCGCGTCTCGGCATCGGCGCGCATCACTACTCGAGCGGTTTGAGCCGCACCCGTGACAGGTGCAATCCCTTCGCATCACGATTGCTCAGGAACACGACCCGTTCCGGTCCGAACCCCACCAGCTGATAGCCCATGGGCAGCTGAATGCGGTCAATCATCTTGCCTTCACGGTTCATCACGTCGTAGACAAAACCGCCCGGCATCGGACGCATCGGATTACCGCGCACCCACAGATTCCCATCGGCGTCGGCACGTGAGGCGCCGTACGAAATCGGTGGTTTATAGTCCGGAATGTCCGCTGGCCGCACCAGTGTAGGCGCGCGGTAGATGGGTGCCGGTGGCGTGTAGCCAGAGCCGAACATTTCCTGGAAGTACGACTGCGTGCAGGCGGGAGTTGCGGGTGCAGCGCCATCGCCCGCGCTCGACGCGGCCGGTGCGGGGGGACCACCGATGATCGTGACCGCACCGCCCGGGCCCATCGACATCATGCCGGGTGTCACCGTCGGCGCGACACCGGGCGGACAGGCGGGGATGTAGTTCGCCGGAAACGTGATCCCCTTGGGAAGAATCCAATCGGCCGGCATGCCCGGTGGTACGACATAACCGTCGTGCATCTCGAACGACGCTGGATACGGCTTGTTGAGCACGTTCGACCAGGAGATCATGGACGTGGCAAACTGGTCCTTCGCATTCTTGATCTGTACGACCTTCGCCGAATCGGCAAAGTGTGCCTTCGCGTCGTCGTCCATGCGCATCCACGGATATGGCAACTTCTCACCGCTCGTCATGGTTCCGTCGGGCGCACGGAACTCCACGCGATAGTCAACGCCGCGCACGAAGGCGACGGACCCATCGGCCATGACGGCCCATTCATCGAGCAACGGCAACGGGTTCGGCACCGAGTTGATGCCGTAGTACCCTTCTGGCTCCATGCGAATGGAATAGACCACTTTGGGAACGCGCACGACGCCAAGTGTATCGATGGCGCGCGTATTGAGATGCACGCCAACGACGAAGGCGGAGTCAGCAGGTGCAGGAATCCACGGCATGCCGGCGGGCGGACGCGGTGTGGGAGCAGGAGCCGCTGCGATGCGGTACACGAACCGCCCTTGGTTATCGAATGCGGGTGTGCCCCACGTCGGCGCGGTGCTCGAGAACGTGCCTGCATGCTGTGCGTACGGCACCGCGCGTACCCGGGTGATGCGACCTTGCTCGTCAAGAATCAGCATGGCAAGTGTCGCCGGATCAAAAAAGAGCGAGCTGTCGCCAACGTATTGAACGAGCCTGCCGGCGCGTGACCCATACGCGTTCTCGACTTCGGCGATCGAGTCGAGTACCACGGTCGCTTTCGTGAGCGTGGTATCGAAGATCAGCAAACGACGACGTGCACCATCGTTAAGCAGCACGCGCCCGTCCGATAACGCACGCACCTGCGAGATCGCGCCGAGCGTTTCGGTGCTGATCGCCTGCGCGCTTTCGATGCGGCGAATGGCCGGACCGGGGAGCGGCGGGAAGGTATCGGGTGGTGCGACGCGTGCGGTCGGTGCGCCGGGAGGAGCACCCGTTATTGGAATCGGCGCGCCTGGCGGTGCGCCGCCAGTTTGCGCCGCCGCTAGTGCGGGCCGCAGAAGCAGTGCGGCAAGCACCAATCGTGTCGCGAGGAGCGACGAGCGAAGACGCGGCGTTCCTGTCATCGCGCGATCGCCTCAAAGAATGCGCCGCCGCCCATTGCGGCAAACCCCATGTCGATCGGAAACCCGCCACTGCCGCCTCCCAGCGCGGGCACGTACATGCCACTGCCGTCCCGAATCAGCCGCAGGAATCGCGTGTCGAGATAGTTCGACAGCTGGGCCGGTAGCTTGCGCTTTTGCGCTGGTGTGAGCAGGTCTGACACCGCGTCAACCGTTTGCGTGAGTAGATCAAACTGTGCGCGACGGGCGCGCAGATAGCGATCGTACGCCTCAGTCATCTGATACTTCTCGGGGAGGGTCGCGAGATACCGGGCGGCCGGCGTCCACAGCGAGTCGGTGCGGTACGCGTACCGACGATTCATCGACGCGATGCTGTCGGCTTGCACGGAGGTGAGACGCAGCGAATCCTGCTGCCGGATGATCTGTGTCATGGGGTTCATCACACTGCTCGCCCCGATCTGTCGGAACATCTGCTCGCTGAATCGTGTGCCGGGCACGGCGCGTCCGTTGGCCAGCTGTTGGCCGAGCCCCTGCCGCTCCATGGTGGGGCCCAGATCGATCTTCATCGACACCGTCATCGTCACCGGCGAACGCAGCGTGAGGAACTGCGGGCGTGTTTGTCCGAAGCGCTGGTTCACCTCGTACGAGTACTGCCGCGTGGCCGGATCAAATCCGCGCACATAGAATAGCGACTGATCGGGAAACGGACTCTGTCCCCAACCCTTGAGGTTCCCGGACCCATTGAGCGCGAGATCTGCGGCACCAAGCGGATTAGACAGCGCGAAGTTGATCGCGGCACGCTGCGGCATGCGAAAGCGCGCGCGATCGAGCGTGACGTTGAGCGAGGCATTCGAACTCCACGGGCCGCGACAACTGTTTCGCTCCGCCACGCGCCCCACCTGACGCTCGAGACAACGACGCGTCGCACCGGGCAAGCTGCGGTAAAGTTCCTGTAAACCCGCGCGCATCGCGGGATCACTGACCGTGTTCGGATCGTAGATGAACGCACGATCGTTCGAATACCCGTCACCGTTGATATCGCCGGCAACGGTGGGTGTAAAGGCGTTGCCTGAGCGGAACTGACCGTTCAAGTTCACCGTGACGTAGTCGAAGAAGTTGTAGCGGACGTTGTAGGTGAGCTGGTGTGGTCCGGTAGTGGCGACGGCCCACTCTTTCGTGAACGGATCGCCGCCCGTGCTCTGGAATCCCGGTATCTGCTCACGCACATACGTATTCGTGTAGGCCGCGCTCCACCCCAGTCGGGTGAACGAGCGCTGAATGGGTGAGAGTCGAAGGCTGAGCTGCGCGGTTTGCGACTGCAGATCGGAGCGTACTTCACTCACCCGGTTGAACAGCGGCGACACCCGTGCGTCACGCGCGGCAATCGCGCCGGTGGAGGGATCGACACTCGACAGTGCGACGTAGACGGGTCGATCGCCTTCCCCATCGAGACCGAACTGACGATTCGCCAGGAAGTTCAGGTCGACCTGCTGCTGTTGATTCATGTTCACGGCGAACGTACCCTCGGCGTTTAGCGAGAAGCGCGCGTCGAGAATCGGGCCTTGCCATGAGAGATTGGATCTCATGGCGCTCTGCGGGCGGAATCCGTTGGCAAAGAGCACCACGTTCGGTGCGGCATTGGCAAACACGGTGCCGCCGGTGCCATCGGCGCAGCGATCCGGTACCGCGTCGGGGTTGCCGTTGTACCCGGTCCAGTCGGGGATCGGTGCGGCGGCGCCGTTGCACACGAGCTGCTGGATGCCCGACGGCAGACCGGTCTGATCGAGTGCGCTACCCACCTGTCCCGCCTGCGCGCCGTTGGTGAAGACGCCGATACCACCACGCACGACGGCGCGCGGCGGTACGAATGCCCCGCTGAACGCGGCGATGTCCTGCGTCTGTCCGAGCGTCCACGAGAAGCCGATGCGAGGGCTGAACGCGAGCGGCGTGGGAAGGCGATCGTTGCGGCGACCAAACGCCGATTCCACATTGGCGTTGTAGTTGGGCGTGTTCAGGTAACGCACGTTCTCCACACGCAATCCGTATTGAATCTGCACATTGGGCGTGCGACGCCACGAATCGCCAATCGACAGCGCACCCGTGAGTTGACCGCTATTGCGCTGCTGCGCGGTGAGTTGCCGTGTGAATGACGCCGCACGACCTGCTTCAAAATCTTCCAGGGAGTTGAAGGAAAACGTGCCCAGCAGATTGTTGGCGAGGTTCTGTTGCGCACCGCTGTAGCGCAGCTCGGTCGTGAACTTCACGCGGTGTTTGTTGGCATCGTCAAACCACGACAGCGTGTTCTGTACCGTGGCACCAACGGTGCGCGAATCATTGAACAGCGACTGACTGCCACCGAAGCCGAGGTTCTGCACACCGCTCGCCCCATCGTCGAGCTCGGAGTTCACGCGCACGCGCCCAAGTGGCAGTTCGAGGTACGGCTCGCCGTAGCTGCGTGCGATGTTGACACCGGCCGACGATTCGCTGAGAATGAGTCCGAAGTATCGGTTGGTGCGGAGCTGGATGCCCCCGCCCCAGTTGATTCGGTCTCCGCTGCTGGCCGCAAGTTGCGTCGCGCCCCCGCCGATGGGGCTCTGCCGCCCGAAGTTGCCATTGAACGCGATACTGTATGCGTCGCCGTTCACCGCGTTGGGCGGCTGAATATCAATGCCGCCGAAAAAACTGCCATTGTCATTGAATCGACTCTGCCGGTCGGGGCCGCTCAGTCGCGGAATCCCTTGCTGGTCCAGCACGCCGAGAAATCGCGTGACGGAGTCCAGGGCCACGCCGGATGTCTGAAATCCAAGCGCGCCGGTATTGAGCAGCGTCTGGTTCGCGCGCGAGTTACGGTCGAACTGAAACGAAAGATTGTAGAACGCTTTGTTCAACTTGATGGGCCCGGAGAGCAGGCCGCCCAGCGACACGTTGGTGAACTCCGTCCCGAGCGATTGTGCGGCACGATCGGTCCACTGCAGCTGCGGCATGGCCGATACCAGGCTCAGTCCACGATTGCGGAAGTTCGAGCCGCCGCGCGACTGCACGTTGAAGTTGCCGCCACTGAAGCCGCCCCGCGACGCGTCATACGGTGATGTCGTGAGCGATGACGAAATATTCGCATCGCGCGGCAGGCCGTTACCGCCGAAGTCGAGGCCGTTGAGCGTGGTGGAGTTCGCATCGGCACCGAGCCCCAGCACTGAAAAACCGTCGGGTCCGCCGTCCGCGCCGGGAATCAGCGCCACCCCCGGCAACGAAGCAGCCATGGCCGCAAGATTCCCCTGCATGTCGGGCGTAATGGTGCCGGGATCGAGACGCTGCTCGGTGCCGCTGATGTCGGGCGTGACGGCGTTGTATCGACTGACACGTTGTTGCACCGGTGCGGTGGACACCACGGTGTCGAGCTGGATCGGCTGCATGCGCGCGTCCGCAATCAGCACGTCCTGATCGACGGTGCGCTTGATCTGAAACTGCCGCGAGGCAAAACCCACCGCGACGAAGTTCATGATGTAGTCGCCCTGCCCACCGGGAAACGCGAGTTGGAATGCGCCGCGACTGTCGCTGAACGTATTGCGCTGCACGTTGCCCGGAATGGACGTCGCGGTCACGCGCACTCTATTGATGGGCTCGCCTTCCGTGCTGGTGACGCGGCCTCGTATGACGTCCACTTGTGCGAACAGTTGTGCGGGCAGGGCGCTCAGACACATGGCGAGCGCGACGAGGGATGCGAACAGGCGCATGAGGACGGAGCAACTCCCGTGGCAGGTGGGCGGAGACAGCGCGCGGGACATCAGACACCAACAGCAACCGTAATCGTTGACTGGTGGTCACAGCAGTCGACGTGCGGGCTCGGCGAGGGGAGTGAGTCGCGAGCGGATGTCCTTACGCGCCATCCGCGCCAAGGTTCCGCGCGTGCACGACTCCATTGGCCACGATCTGCAGTGACGCATGACACGACCGGCGAATGTCCGGTGTCATAATGCGAAGGCGGTAGAGGGCGCGCGCGTTCTGTCGCCGAGCGCGAGCCGCAGCGTGGTGCGCTGCGGTTTCGCGCCAGCCTATCGGGTGCGCTGGCGCCGTCTGGCGAGCGCCAGGCCGAACAATCCGGCCGCGACGAGCGCGACTGTTGCAGGCTCAGGAACGACCTGCACCGGCGGAGGCTCAGCGATTTGCAGATTTGTGAGCCACACCGCGTACACAACGTCCTTTGGAACGGTTTCGAAGATTGGCGCAACGATACGAATGCCACCGAACTCGCCGCCTTCAAATCCCCACCACTTGAGCGGATCGCCAGCGCTGGTAAACGGGTCCTGCGGAATCGCCGCAAACGAAAAATCCGCTTTGCCGTCGCCGTTCGTGTCGATGACGCGGCCGCTGCGGTCGAGCAGCTGGAACTCCGTCTTTGTGACGAGGCGAAGTCCGGCATCTGTTACGAAGTCGAGCGCAAACAGATTGAACGCAATCCCCGTGATGGGACTGTCAAACACGATGGAGATGGACGGGGCGAGCGGCAACGCGGCATCGCCGTTCGAGATCGCGCCGAGCCCGGGATTCTGATTCCCGCAGGCGGAGCCAAACGGGTTGCCGCAGTTCTGGCTATTCAGGAAGATCGCGCCTTCGAAGCGAACGCCTTGACCGGCGCGGAGCTTGTCTCCGACCACGACGTTGTCGACCAGTGGAGGCGCGATGAGATTGATCGCGCGCGTCGGCGAACTCAGTCCCGCGGCAGCGCCATTGATCGCGATCTGCGCCCGGGCTTCGGTCGCGAGGAGCGCACTTACCGCCAGTAGAACACCTACGCGATGCAACACACACGACTCCTGGTGAGAACACGCGCCGCACGTAGCGGAATCACAAACCTGTCAACAGAGAGAGCAATTCACATGCCGCTGTCCGTTGACGAGGCGCCCTCAAGTATTGCTCGGTCGGCGCGGGCCGGAAAGAGCCACGTCTCGCAAGACAGGCGAGCTCATCCATAAAAATGCGCAGCATCGATGCAACACACCTGTCGCAGAAATGAGGCACTCGTCAGGCGTTCTTGACCCATCGAGCGTTCGGCTGCACCTTTCATCCTTTACCGACTTCAGCTCCTTCATCACTCCGGATCCTCCGTGCCAGCTCTTGCACGCTCGCCTGGCGATGATGCGGCGCGGAATGCCTCCCGCGCCCCACATCTGTCCCGTGTTTCGATTCCGACACTCACGTTCGGCGCGCTTGCTCTCACCGCCGCGTTGAGCGGATGTCGCACTGCTGGCGGCGGTCGACCGGTCCTTGTACCGGTCGATGCACAAACGGCAGCAGCGCTGTCGCAGGAGCAACGCTCGGCGATCGCCGCTCGCGGTAACATCGGCGTACCGCCGTTTCGCTGGAATGGTGCAGATCCTCGACTCACGGCACTCGGCTTCGCCATGGCCGACCTGCTGGTGACCGATCTCGCGCGCAGCGGCCAGCTCCAAATGGTTGAGCGTGCGCGACTCGGTGACGTGTTGCGTGAAGTCGATCTGGCTGGCGCGGGCCGAGTGGATTCCGCCAGTGCTCCGCGCGTCGGCCAGCTGCTTGGCGCGAGCCGATTGATTCTTGGGACGCTGGATACGTTGCCCAGTGGGGATTTGCGTCTCGGTGTTCGCATCGCGGATGTCGCCACCGGATTGCTCGAGCAGGCGCTCGATGCGCGTGCGCCGCTCACGGATTTGCTCGCGGCCGAAAAGGTAATTGCGTTCCGCTTGTTCGACGCGCTCGGCGTGGTGTTGTCCCCGGCGGAACGGGCTGCCGTTGAGGACGCGAAACCAGCCGCGAGTCTCGAAGCGCTGACCGCCTACGGTCGCGGTGTGCAGGCGGAGGCGCTCGGCGATCGGCGACGGGCGTACGATGAATATCAGCGAGCGGCGGGGATTTCCCCATCGTTCAATCTCGCAAACCAGCGAGCCGCCGCGCTCAAGCAGATTGTGCAGTCGGAAGCGCCGCCGCCGCTGTTGATGCCAGGTGCGCGGCCAATCAATGCCGCGGTTGCGGGGACCGTCGATCGACTCAATCGCCCGCTTGATCTCATCACGTCGTACACACGACCGTCCGGTGGCGCGAGTGATCCGGCGTTTCCGAGTACGATCGTGACCGTGGTGGTGCGGGTCAGGCGACCGTGATCCGGTCGGCATCACTCTTGGTGTGGTGTGGTGGAACGCGTCGTTGTGCGCTCCGACGAAGTCTGGTGATCAGCGCGCTGCTGCCCGGAGTACTCGCGGCGCAGGAACGATTGGTGGCCAGTCGCATGGTCGGGGCGGGCGCGTCGTACGAGCGTATCACGTTTGGTGGCGCCGGGTTGTCGCAGGCCGCGTTTGCCGGGCTGGACACAACCCGGGTTACGAGTGTCGAGCAGTTCACCATGCCCATCACCGCGTCCTCGCCGATCGCTGGTGGGTGGCGTCTCGATCTCACGACACTCTTCGCGGCAGGCAGGGTCACGTTTGCGGACGCCGCGGCTCCGGGCGGGACGCGCACCGCGTCACTGAGTGGTATCAGCGACGTGCGAGCGCGTGCGACCGGTCGGTTTTTGCACGAAGCCGTGGTGATGACGGTGGGGCTCAATCTGCCCTCCGGGCTGACGGCACTCGATGCGTCGCAACTCAGTACGCTCCGGATTGTAGCGGCGCCGGCCTTGGGTCTTGGGAGCTCGTCCGTCGGGGCGGGGCTGAGTGGGACGGTTGGTCTGGTTTTTGCTCAACAAGTGGGTAGTTGGTCGCTGGCCTACGGCACTTCTTATGAAGCGCGAGGCAAGTATCAGCCTGTGGCGGCCCTTACCGCGGGCAGTGGATCGACCGATTTTCTGCCGGGTGGGGTGCTCCGCATCTCGCTGGGTGCGGATCGGCTGCTCGGGCCGCATCAGTTGAGTGTGGCAGCGGCGGCCGATGTGTTTGCTGATGATCGGTTGCGTGGTTCAGCCATCGGTGACTCGCTCCCGCCGTCGTTGGCGCAGGCGGAATCACGCGTGAGACTCGGTCCGGTGTTGAGTGGGGATGTGCAGTTGGTGGTTGCGGCTCCTCGTTTTCGCGAACTCCTGGTGTATTCGTCCTACCGGTGGCGCGCGCCGTTTGCCCGTGATGGGCGAACCGTCGAGCGGTCCAGCGGGCAGTACGTGGAGGCCGGTGTGCGCGCGGTGGTGCCGTGGTCCACTGGTCGTGACGTGATTCTCGCCTCGGATGCGCGTTGGCATTCGGGGCTTGGGGTGGATCAAGGGCTGCCAACGGCCGGCGTGACCAGCGCTGGTGTTTCGGCGGGTTTGCAGATCGGACGGGGCTTGTTGTCGGTGCAGCCGTACGTGCGGGCGCAGGCCGGATCGCTGCGACAGCGCGCGGAGCTGGTGCCAACGGCCGCGCAGTCGTTTCTGGGGATGAGTGGTGGATTGGTGGTAGTCACTCGGTTCTGAGGGAACCATGCGGAATACACGAGGAAGCGTGACGACACGGAGATGGCGGCCGCGTGCCCGCGCCGCTGGAGCGGCGGCGCTGGTGTGCGGTATGATGGCGGCGTGCACTTCGTTTGCTGATTTGCTCACCCCGGGCCGACGCGGTGACAACTCCGCGCCCGCCATGATCTCACTGCACGCGATTGTGCCCCGGCTGAACGAGACGCCGGCCGAGGTGGTCACGCTCAATGTTGTCGCTTCGTACCGGCGCCGGGATGAGTCGGAGGTGCGCATTGGTGGCACGCAAACGCTGTCGCTGACGAATGCGGAACTGCAGCCCGTGCCGATCGCGATCGACGTGGCCACCTGTCTGACCGATCCCGAGCGCGCGGGTGGTTCAGGCTCGTGCAGTGTGATTCTGAGTCTCGCCCTGATGGTGAATGGAGTGGTCGTTGATCGACAAATCGTGGGTCCGCTCAATCTCACACCCGGGCAGCCGGCCGAGGTTGCGGAGCCGGTCACGTTGTTCGCCATCACGTCGGTGGAGTTGGTTGATGCGAGCGGCGCACCGATTCCGGCGGATACGCCGTTGAACATTCCGCTCGGCGAATCGCGAGCCCTGCGCGCGCGCATCCTCGACAATCGTGCGCAGGTGGTGACGGACCGCGCCGTCACCTGGACCAGTGATGCACCGCAGGTTGCCACCATCAGCGCCGCCGGCGCGATCACGTCAGTGAGTGTGGGCACGGCGCGCTTCACGGCGACCCTCGGCACGCTGTCGGCGTCGATGTCGGCGCTTATTTTGCGACCGCCCGCTGCGCTCGAGATGGTTGGCGCTGTCGGCAGCGGACGCGGGACCGTGCGCTCAAACCCTGCCGGGATCGACTGCCGCGTTGAAGAAACGGTGGTGACCGGCGCGTGCCGCTTCACGTTCCCCGGCGACGCGGCGGTCACACTTACGTCGACGCCTGACGACGGGAACTTGTTCGGGGCCTGGGGGGACGCGTGCAGCGCCTCGCAGAACGGCGGGACCTGTGTTGTCACGATGTCGACAGCGCGACAGGCCAGTGCGCGCTTCACGGCGCTGCGCCGGTTCACGGTGCGCGCGTCGAGCGGGCGCGATGGACGGGGGCGCATTGTCGGCTCCTCAGGACTCGATTGTCTGATCAGCGGTGCTGCAACCAGCGGCACGTGCAGTGTACAGGCCGTTGAAGGATCGTCGATCACGATCACGGCGTCGCCGGAACCGTTGGCCGCCGGTGGCACTGAAAGCCGTCAACGCTTCGCCGGTTGGTCCGACGCCTGCGCCGGCGAGACCGGCGACAGCTGCACCGTCATGCTCGCGCGTGGTGATTTCGTGGCGTCCGCCGGCTTCTTCGACGAGCGTCGTCTCACGGTTGCCGTTGTCGGCACGGGCGGCGGACTGGTGGAAGCCGTTCCGCTGGTGCAGTGCACCCGCGCCGCGTCCGTCACGAGCGGCGCCTGCGAAGCACCGATGCTGCACGGCGCGACCGTCACCCTCCAGGCCATCCCCGATGCGCAGTCCGAGTTGGCCGGCTGGAGCGGCGCGTGTGAAGGAAGTGGCGCGACGTGTGCGCTCGCGATGACGGAATCACGGTCGGCCACGGCCGTATTCAACAAGCGGACGATGGCGTTGACGCTGTTGCTGAACGGAACCGGCGCCGGCACGTTGCAGGTCAATGGCGCGCCGGGGTGTTCGCTTGCGTTCGCGGCTGGATCGGCACTGTGTACGCTGCGGTTTGACGCTGGTACTGTCGTCACCGTGCGCGGCATCGCGGGTGGCGTCTCCACGTTCTCCGGGTTCAGCAGTGCCTGCACCGGCACCGATGACTGCTCGCTCACGATGAATACCGACCGCACCGTGCGCGCGAACTTCGCGTCGCTCTCGGTGGCCATCACCGCCGAGGGATTCCCGGGTTCCAGCGGCTCGGGGGTGCTTCGGGCATTGGCATTCACCGACGGCATGGATTGCACGTACACGCTAGGCGCCACGACGGCTGGCGCGTGTTCGATGTCGGTCAATCCGTTCACGGCCGTCGCGCTGACTGCCGTCCCCAAACCCGCGAGTGCGTTGCTCGCGTGGGGCGGCGCCTGCGCGGGAAGTGAGACAGTGACGTGTACGGTGGTGCCACAGATCGCGACTTCGGTGTCCGCGCGCTTTGTCGCCGCGATCAATGTCACCATGAACGTCGGCGGTTCCGGTGGCGGCGTCATCGCGTTCGATATTGCCGGAGTTCCCGCGCAAGCGTCCTGCGTGAGCACACCGAATACTCCGAAGTCCTGTTCATACGCACTGCCCGTGGGTCGCAGTGGCGTATTCCGCGCAACGCCGGCCCCGGGGTTCCAGTTTATCGGGTTCAGCGGACCCTGCGTCGAGGGCAGCGGACCGGTCCCGGTGTGTACGTATCTCGGATTCGGATTCGTGCGCACGATTCAAGCGTACTTTCAGATGCCGTGACGATCGGCCACACGACGTGTCGGCGACACGACGCACGTGTGATGTGAACGCCGAATACGCACAACGCCCCGTGTGATCGCGATGATCACACGGGGCGTTGTGCGTGCGTGAAACGTTTTCCGATCTGTCAGTCTTTCGTCAGCATCGCGACCTTCACCTGCAGTGGCTTGTACTCGGGTGCCAGCGCGACAGCCGTGCGATACAACGCCTCCGACGCGGCCTTGTCCCCTTTGTCCTCAGCGTCGAGCGCCTGGCTCATCGCCATGAGGGCCTTGAACTGATTCGGGTTCTTCGACGCCGGCACACTGGCGCTGGCCGTCTTGAGAGCCGGCAACTTGAGACCGGCATTGATCTTCTGGCCCAGCTGAATCACCAGGTCGAGGAGATTGTCTGCTTTCCCATTGACCGTCTGCACGTATTCGATCGCCGACGTTTCCGTATTCACCGCGCGGATATCGATGCGCATGTTCTTGTTCGGGTCGATGACGAAGCTTCCCATCAGCATGTGACGCGCGCCAAGGGTCTTGCCAAGCTTGATGGCCGTCTCCTTGTCCACTCGATCGCTGTTCTGCAGATTCTGTTCTTCGAGCAGTGGCTGCAGGCGATCACGCTCCACGACGCGGACGCCGCTGTTCTGTGCAATCTCGTTGATCAGCATTTCCGCCATCCCCTTGCTGAGCGGGGCGTAGGCGTCGAAGTCGACCAAGGCACTGTTGGTGAAGTACAGCACAGCGAGGGTTGGACGCGTATCGGAGGCGGTGCCTTGTGCCGATAGCGGCAGCGCAATCGCCGTGAGCAGGGCAGGCAGGAGTCGGCGGGACCAGCGGGTTGAGCTCGCGGTAAACATTGATGCACCTCGAAGAGTGGAAGTAACAGCGCTTTAACTTTGCGTCGGCGGCGAGAGCCGTCAATGGGACATTTTTTCCGTAGCCATGCCCAAGACCTGCCCAGTCTGTTCAACCACGTATCCCGACACCGACGCGTTCTGTCCAAAAGACGGCACAACACTCCGTACGGATGAGGCCGCCAACACGCTCGTTGGCAGCGTAATTGCCGATCGCTATCTCGTCAGCAAACTGCTCGGCGAGGGGGGCATGGGGCAGGTCTATCTCGCCGGCCACGTGCGGTTGCCGCAGCAAGCGGCCATCAAGGTGTTGCACGCCAGCATGGTGAAGGATCCGGGGGCGGTGGCGCGCTTCAATCGTGAGGCGGCCAATGCGGCGCGCATTGAGCATGAGCGTGTGGCCCGCGTCTTCGATTTCGGGGAGACCAGCAGTGGGCTGGTGTATCTGGCGATGGAGTTCGTGCCGGGACGAACCCTGCGGGAAGTACTGGACGATGCGGGTCGCCTTCCACCGCCGCGCGCCGCGAACATCGTGTATCAGGTGGCGGAGGGGCTCGATGCCGCGCACCGGATGAGCATTGTGCACCGCGATCTCAAGCCTGACAACATTCTGGTCATCACGGACGAGCAGGGGGTTGATCGCTGCAAGGTCGTGGATTTCGGGATCGCCAAGGCGTTTGACGACAGCGACAGCCGCAAGACGCAACTCACGCAAGCCGGTGCGATCATCGGCACGCCCGAGTTCATGAGCCCGGAGCAGGTGCTGGGCGAGCAGCTCGACGCGCGCAGTGATGTGTACGCGCTCGCGGTGGTGGCGTATCACCTGCTCACCGGCGCGCTGCCATTCTCGGCCTCGACACCGGAGCGGAGTCTGACGGCGCGATTGATCAGCGATCCGCTGCCGCTGCGGGAGAGCGCGCCTGATGTCGCGTGGCCGGACGATCTGCAGGCGGCGTTCGATCGGGCGTTGTCGCGCGAACCGGAGACCCGCACCGCATCAGCGTTGGAGTTCGCCGAAGAACTCGTGGCCGCCACGGAAGGATGGACGGGAACGGCGGTGCTGCGCGGTCGCACGCCGATGTCGACCGCCGCATTGTCCTCGCCGCGCACGGTGTCGGGATCGGTGCCCGGTGTGGCGTCGGCGGCATCGGCGGGAGCGAAGCTCGCGACCGCGACCGCCGCAAAAGCGCCGGTCAGCAGCGGGTTGTACACCGCGCCGGCGCCAGAGCCCGCGTCAACGCCGGAACAAGTGCGCCGCCGCACGCCGATGATGATCGGTGCGGCGGTGGTTGTGGTGGCGGTCGCGATCGGTGCGTTTGTGATGCGGGGTGGTGATGGGGATGCTGTAGCACGCAAGGCCGACGGCGCCGGTGACGTGACCGCGCAAACAGTCGCGGTGAGCCCGCTTGAGGGCGCGGGTCAGACGACGGCCGCTGCGTCTCCATCGGCTCCCCCGGTCGGCGCACCGCCGACCGACCAATCGGCCAGCGCCGCGCCAGCGCCGAGCCCGTCCGCACCATCGCCGGGCAAGTCCGCACCACCACCGCCGGTGAGCGGGCGTCCCGCCGAAACTGCGGTTCCGGTGACTCCACCCGTCAGCGAGAACGACGCGGTACTCGAGGCGCGCCGTGCACTCGCGCAAACAATGCGTCGGCTGAACGCCGCCGAAGACGAGGCGTTTGTGGCCGAATCGCGTCGCGCGATTCCGGAACTCCAGTCGTTGCTGCGTCAGTTCCGCACGGCCAGCGATAGCGCGCAGGTCTACATCCTGCTCGCGCCCGCATACGGAGCCGTCGATGAGATGCCGCAGGCGTGCATTGCGCTCAAGTACGCCAAACGTGTCGCCGCACCTGGTGTGCAACGGCAGCAGATCGATGGGCTCGCGTCAAGCGCCGCCTTCAGCGTGTGTCCGCCGTAGCGGTCAGCGACGTCCCTCGCGCACGCGTACCAGCCGTTCGCCCGCCGCGTGCAACGTTTCCGCGCGCTTTGCAAAGTGAAACCGGATGTAGTTGTGCACGGGCTCGCGGAAAAAGCTTGAACCCGCCACACCGGCCACGCCGATGTGCTTGATGAACCAGTCCGACGCGTCGCGATCGTTGTCGAAACCCAGTGCGGCAATGTCCACCATCACGTAGTACGCGCCCTGCGGTTCGGTATACGGCAATCCCGTCTGCTCGAGATAGCTGAGAAACAGCGCCCGTTGTTCGGAGTAAAATGCGCGCAAGTCCGCATAGTATTGATCGGGAAACTCAAGCGCCGTCACGGCCGCTTCCTGCAGTGGTGCCGCCGCGCCAATCGTGAGAAAGTCGTGCACTTTGCGCGCCGCACGAATCACCTCGGGTGATCCCTGCACGTAGCCAATGCGCCAGCCCGTGATGGAATACGTCTTGGAGAGCGAGTTGCACACAATCGTGCGATCAAAGGCGCCCGGCAGCGCATGTACATACGTGTGCTCATACGGTGCGTACACCATGTGCTCATACGGCTCATCGGTGATGATGAACGCGTCGTACTTCTCGGCCAGTGCCACAATGATCTCCAGCTCCGCGCGGCTGAACACCTTGCCGGTGGGATTGCCGGGATTGCACAGTACGATGGCCTTGGCGCCCTGGGCGAACGCGCGCTCGAGCTCTTCCGGATCAAAGGCGAACGTGGGTGGACGCAGCGGCACCCAGATCGCCTCGGCGCCGGCGAGGATCGTGTCTGCAAAATAGTTCTCGTAGAACGGCGAGAAGATGATCACCTTGTCGCCCGGATTGCACGCCGTCATCATCGCCACCATCATCGCTTCCGTGCTGCCACAGGTGACGACGAGATGCTGATCCGGATCGATGTGCACGCCGCTGGTGCGCGTGATTTTGCGCGCGAGCGCGTCGCGGAATCGCTGCGAGCCCCAGGTGATGGCATACTGGTGAAACGGACCGCGCGCGGCCTCGACGAGTGCGTCCAACAGGGCCGGCGGCGGGTCAAAGTCGGGAAACCCCTGCGCGAGGTTGATCGCGCCATACTGGGTGGCCGTACGCGTGGTGTTGCGGATGACCGATTCGGAAATCGACGAGAGGCGCTGTGAAGTTGCGGGCATGCGGGCGCGTACGGTGAAAGGGTTGGCGTGGCCGCGTGATGCACGGTATCAACACCAACAACCTTCACCGGGCTCAGCCGTCGGTCAATCGCGGCGGAAACGCCCACCCTTGACATCTCGGGGATACGAGCGGTATGTAACACAATGGTTACGCATCATCCTGCTGTCTACGCCGCGATTTCAGACCCCACGCGACGCGCCATCCTCGATGCGCTGCGGGAGTGCGAGCGCTCGGCCGGCGATATTGCCCAACTGTTTCCGGTCAGTCGCCCCGCGATTTCCCGCCACCTGCGCGTTTTGCGCGAGGCGGGGCTCGTACGTGAGCGACGACAGGCACAGTCCCGTTTCTACTCGCTCGATCCGTCGCCACTGCGCGAACTCGATCGTTGGCTCGATCACTACCGTGTGTTCTGGACCGCTCGTCTGCACGCCCTCAAACGCATCGCCGAGTCAAACAAGACTCGACGGTCATGACCGGAGACTGTGATGTCATGGACGCATGAACATTCGTGGAAGCTGTCAGCCTCGCCCGCTGCGGTCTTTGAGGCGCTCACGAGCGCGGGCGCGCTGACGACCTGGTTCGCCGAGCAGGTGGACGTTGGAAAACACGCCGGTGAGCCGTTTGCCTTTTGGGGGCGATACACGCTGGAAGCGCCAACGCGCGCCGAGGCATCGCAGCGCATCGCGGAGATCACACCAAACAGCACGTTGGCGTTCACCTGGACGATTGCCGGCGTAGAAACCAACGTCGCGATTGCGCTCAGCGAAGAGGAAGACGCCTGCCGATTGCTCCTGCATCACACCGTGCACGGCACGCTCCCGTTCCCGCGCGAACGTGAACTGATTGACGATCACTGGCGCTGCGCGTTCGGGAACCTCACGGCGTATCTGGCGGGCGGCAGCGGCATCTCACGGCCTGACTTCAGAGACCCCGCGCCCGAAGTCCGGCAGGTCATCATGATTGATGCGCCTCGCGACGTCGTATTTCTGACCTTGATCACGCCCGAGCTGGTGAACAGGTGGTTTGGGTCAACAGCGGCCGTGATCGAACCGCGCGTCGGTGGTCGATACGAGGTCGGATGGACATACACGATTGATGGACGCGATGTGATCGGTGGACCCACGCGTATTCTCGAGTTTGTGGAGAATGAACGACTCAAGCTCGACTGGCCCGACTGGCGCGGCGATGAGAGCGTGACAGGACAGACGATCACGTTCGATCTGGAGCGCGTTGGCGATCAGACGCGTCTCACTTTCGTGCACGCCGGGTTTGGTCGTACCGCCGACATCAGCGACTTCCCGTTCGGATGGGTCTGGTTCCTCGGTCAACTGCGCGAGGTGGCTGCAGCACAACACGCGACACCGTCTGCGTAATCGACCTCGTTCAACGCAAGCGTACAAGACCATTGGGCGTGTCGAGCATTGCCGTGATGCTCGGCGTCTTCCCTCGTCGCACGGTGACGTCAACGCCGAGCACGTTATAGGCGCGTTTCAGCTTCGCGGGCTTGGGATGCTTGACGCGCAGCGATACGAGGGTCAGTCCGGTTGGCGCGTGTTGAGACGGATGTGCTGACGTGCCCCACGCGATAAAAAATGGCACGAGTCCGTGCTCAAGCACCGTAAACGGGCTCGTCACGTGCCACGACAGGAGTTGACCGTTCGGACGCATGCGCTTGCCGCCCGACACGTCCCCCAACACGAGTCCAGCGCGCCGTGCGTGCAGACGCAGTGCGTCGAGGTCATCGCAGGCTTCGGCCCAGGTTGCGAGTTTCGGTGTCGTGAGTGTGTCAATACCAAACCAGCGCGGCTCGGCATGATTGGGTTGCAGCGGATCCGGCCCTATGATTTCGAGATACATGCGCTCGCCAAGCGAGAGCAGCGCGTTGCGCGTGCCGAGTCCGGGATGCTGTCCGCCAATCGCGGCGCGCACGCCGAGCCGCGTTTCGAGATCGTCGATGCTGGCGTCGAGGTCCGGCGTGGCGTACACGAGATGGTCAATCATCTGTCACCGCCATGCTGTCACCACTCAGGTTGAGACAATGTCCTGCGCTGCGGGTGCGCGCAGCGGCAGCGAAGGGTTATGCGTTATTCTTGAGAAGGTAGCGCCCCGGACCGTTTTTGGATGTGACCATGAGCCAACAGCCCATCGATCGCCGCTCATTTCTGCACCAGCTTGGCGTAACGGCCGGCGGCCTCGCTGCGGGTGGACTCGTCACGTCTCCGCTGCTCGCGCAGGCTGCCGGGTCCGGGAACGAGTTCGTCTTTGCGCGTCTGCGGTACGAGTCCGGCGACTGGGACTACAACCCCAAGGTGTGCGCGAACGTGCTCGACACGGTGCTGCAGTACACCAGTATCCCGGTGTACCAGCAGGAAGTCGTGATCACCGCTGACTCCAGCGAACTGTCTGCGTATCCGTTTGTGTTCATGACCGGACACAAGCTGGTGCGCTTCAGCGAAAAGGAACGGCGTGGCATCGTGCGCTTCGTGGAGAACGGTGGCCTGCTGTTCTCCGACGACTGCAATCACGATATCAACGGGTTGTACGCCCGGTCGTTTGAGTCGGAGATGCACAAAACCTTTGGCAGCACCGACGCGCTGCCCAAGCTGCCGAACAATCACGCGATCTACCGGTCCTTCTTTCACTTTGATGGGCCGCCGCAAACCAGCCATGAACTCAACGGTTGGGGCGACAACATCGTGCATGGCTACGTGCGTGGCGTGGAGCGCAATACGCGGCTCGGCGTGGTGTACACCAATCAGGACTATGGCTGCGAGTGGGATTATAGCTGGCGCAACAAGCGGTTCCGTACCAAGGACAATACGCGGTTTGTGGTGAACCTTGTCGTCTACGCGATGACGTAAGCGATGGTGTCGTCGCACGGTGGCGGGCTTCTAGGCCGAACGGGCAATAGCGGGGGACACACAGCATGAGCCATAATCACGGCTTACGCAGTCTAACCTCAGGAGTCCAATGCTCGAAGACGATGTCGCCACCGCCGATGACCGCGAGGCTGCACGCCTTGCCGCGATGAAGGACCAGGTGGGACGCGAAGTGAGGTCCGAAATCGGCGGACAGGCCAGCGCGTCTTCCGCGACAGATCGTACGCGCGTGTCAGACGTCGCGGCAGACATGCGGCGGTCGGCCATCGACGAAACGGTGCACACCGACCGCAAGATCGAGCACGCCCGAACCGCTGCCCGCGGGTCGCAGTTTCTCGACTACGCCTTTTACGTGCTCTACACGTTGCTCGGCGTGCGACTGGTGCTGGCGCTGATCGCCGCCAACTCCAGTAACGGCTTCGTGCAGCTCATTTCGACGATCACCAATCCGTTCTACGCACCGTTTCGCGGCATTGTGGACAGTCCGAGCACAGAAGGCGGAAACACGCTGGTGTTTCCCATCATTATCGCGATGGTGGTGTACGCCATTGTCCATGTGGCCATCAACGGCTTGTTGCGCATGGTTGGGAGTCGCAAGACAGCGATCTGAGGGGCGCGCTGCGTCCCTTTTGCGCTGTGGGCGCGGTAACGAACGATCAGTCGAATGCCGCGCCCACCATCGTTTTGCGGATGAGCAACCACGGCGAACCGTGCGAGATGGAGTTCGTCTGCGTGGGCTGTCCTTTCGCATCGCCGCCGGTGCCGAACTTCTGATATTCCGTCGGTCCGGTGATGCCGTCGAGATTGGCCCAGAAATCAGTGGTGATCGCGTTGTACGTGACGTCCGTGCACATGCGCGTGATCTTGCCGTTCTTTATTTCCCAGAACGCGTGGCCGCCGAACTGGCCGTTGAAGCGCTGCTGGTCGATCGAGTAGCTGCCACGTCCGTCAATCATCACGCCGTCCTTCACGTCGGCGATGAGCTCATCGCGCGACGGTGAGTTTTCCGGACCCGCATCCACGTGGATGTTCGGCATGCGCAGGAACGGATAGTCGCGCCACGAGTTGCCGAACGTGCAACCGCGGCTGAAATCTTCGCCCACGAGATGGGCCGTTTCGCGATTGGTCTGCAAGCCAACCAGCGTGCCCTCGCGAATGAGCGGCCACTTCATCGATTTCACACCGTCGTCGTCATAGCCAACCGAGCCGATGCCATCATCGGTCTTGTCGCACGTCACGTTGAGCAACTTGGAGCCGTATTTCAGCTTGCCAAGGTCGTTGAGTTTCACGAAGCTCGTCCCGGCATAGTTGGCTTCGTAGCCCACGATGCGATCGAGCTCCGTGGCATGCGCGATGATCTCGTGAATCGTGAGCATCGCATGCGACGGCGACAGAATGAGATCGCGCAGTCCGCTCGAGCCCAACGGCTTGGCGGTGCAGAACTCCACCGCTTCGTTGGCCACGCGTTCGGCGGAGGCCAGCAGGTCGGAACGCTCCGCCACTTCCCAACCGCCCGCCGACGCCACGCCCGGATAATTGCGCGTCTTGGTCACGTCACCAACTTTCGCCGTCACGCTCATGGTGGGCGAGGTAGTGAACAACTCCTGCTCGATGTACGATCCTTCGGTGCTCGCAAAGTAGCGCCACTCGTAGTTGCACGAGCAGCTGACATTTACTGCCGTGACGCCCTGAATCTTGCTGGCCTTGTCGACAATGGCCTGCGCCCACTTCTGCTTGTCGGTGTCGGACACCGACTGCGGGTCTTTGAGCATCGGGGTTTTGTAGTTCCCGACAAACGGCACAACCGGCGCGAGTTTGAGATCGGCTTTTTTCGCAATGGCGCTGGCCCGCGCGACTTCGGTCGCGACGCGGGTGACGCGAAGCAATTCATCTTCGGTGACGATGGGGCTTGAGGCAAATCCCCAGACGCCGCTGTGAATGACGCGCACACCGAACCCGCCTGCCTTGCGATCCGCATCGGTT
>JBBRFQ010000029.1:0-25582 GCA_038224035.1 Gemmatimonadales bacterium | reverse complement strand
GGGCGCGAGGTGGGACCGGTGTCGGCGCCGCCCGTTTACGTCGTCTCGCCGCTCGATACCGGCGCACGTGAAGTCCCACCGATGTCGACGAACTGGCTGAACGCGCTCGACGCCCTGCCGGATGGCGGCGTGTTCCTGCCGACACTGCGCGATGACGAGACGCCGGACGTGGTCGCCGCGCCCGTTCTGCGCGAGACGGTGGCCGCCGATTGGACGCCGCGACGCGCGGGCGGGACGCGCTACCTCGGCGATCGTCGCGGCATTCAAACCTGGCTTGAGGTCGCTTGGCCCGTGCTGGTGCGTCCGCGTCTGCCGAGCGCTGCGATGTCGCTGCGGCTGCAAGGTGCAATATCGATAGGCAGCCTTGACCCCGCCAATAGTACGGAGCGAAACGGGCGCTGGGCGCGCTCTCTCGATGTGCCCGTGGTGAGCGGGCTGACCGCGGACATCAGTGACGCCGTGGGCGCCGACGCGAGACGCGGCCGGATGGCGCGACTAGTCAGACTGGCGGCGCGTACGGCCACGCGCGCGGTGGCGGTTGACGCGGTGCGGGAGAAGCATGGCGAAGCAGCGGGACTGGTCACCAGCATGCTGATCTCGGCCATCGAGCGCGCCGATACGAGAGCGTGGCATTTGCTGCCCGGTCGGCTGGCTGTCGTTCGGGTGACCGTGCCGGCCGGCACTGTTGAGCCGTCGCTGCACCTCGGCGGCGCGGCCAACGGCACGTCCACCACCCTCGCCACCTTCGGGGCGCGTCCAGGTTCTGTGCACGTGCTGTCAACGCGCATCTGGCGCGACCCCGTCAGTGGCAGTACCACCACGATCGCCATCGACCCAAGGCCGGACATTGGTACTCCATAAATAAACTCGATGGATCGCGATCAATCCATCCGGGTTACCTTGCGGGGCGCTGCTCGGCCACGGTGAGGCCGAGCAAGGCACGGCGTTTGTCGCTCTCGCCGGGAGCGCAAACGCGTCCCGCACCGTTGTATCTGTGACGCGCCAGTCTTGGGCACGACGGCGCTGCCACCCCGACCTCACGTTCATGACCGTTCGCCAATCCACTCGCGCCGCGCAGCTGCTCGCGGACGCGCTCCGTTTGGATGTCGACCCATCCGCCTGGATCTCGCTTGATCGCCGCACGCGGTCGGGCGCGTTCTCCCAGCAACTGCAGACGATTGGACAGTCCCTCGAAATCGCGTTCCTGACGCGGGACGTGGAGGCGGCAGCAATCGGCGCCGCCGCGCGTGACCGGGATTTTCCGGTCGTGTTGGTGGCCTCGGCCCAGGCCGAGAGCGGGGATATGCTCGTGCTCGCGGAGGACACACCGGGGCGAGCCGCGCTCTGGCTGGTATCGGCGACGGGCGAGGCCCGCATTTTGCCGGCGCGTTCGCCTGAGGCGGTCGAGCAGGAAGTGCGCGCTCGTTTCGGCGCCCGCTGTCACGCGCTCTCTCCGTTTTCGCTCCGGCCGAGCGCCGCGCCCGGTGGTGCACTGGAGGTGCTCGAGGCTGACGACGACACGCAGTCCGAAGACGAGGCCGCCGCGCATGGCTCGCACGCGGTCGCGCGACTCTGGGAGTTGCTCTCCCGTGATCGTCGCGAGATCTTCGTGGTGTTTTTCTACGCCGGTCTGGCCGGACTGTTTTCGCTGACGTTGCCGCTGAGCGTGGGTGCGATCGTGCAGCTGATTCAGGGCGGACTGATCCTGCAGTCCGCCACCATCCTGATCGCGTACGTCATTGTTGGCACCATCATCGCGGGTGTGTTGCAGGTCCTGCAGCTTGGCGTGGTGGAGCGAATCCAGCAGCGCGTGTTTGCGCGCATGGCGCTTGAGTTCTCGTTCCACCTGCCGCGCGTTCGCTACGATGTTTATCTGAACGAAGATCTGCCGGAGAGTATGAATCGCCTGTTCGAAGCGGCGCTGATCCAGAAGAGTCTCGCCAAGTTCCTGCTCGATACGTCGCAGGCGTTGCTGACGATCTTCTTCGGGCTCATCCTGCTCACCTTCTACCATCCGTACTTCACACTGGTGGGCGTGTTACTCGTGTTCACGCTCGGATTGCTCTTCTGGGTGACGGGGCCGAAGGGGCTCGCGACGAGCCTGATGGAGAGCAAGTACAAGTACCGTGCGGTGCACTGGCTCGAAGAGGTCGCGCGCGCGTTTCATGCGTTCAAGTTCGCCGGTCGTTCGCAGCTCGCGCTGTCCCGCATGGACGCGATTCTCACCAAGTATCTCAAGTATCGCAACAAGCACTTCAAGGTGCTGGTGCAACAAGCGGTGGCCATCGTGGTGTTCAAGACGGCCATCACGGCCGGCTTGCTCATCGTTGGCACGGTGCTCGTCGTGAATCGCCAGATCACGCTGGGCCAGTTCGTGGCGTCGGAGCTCGTGGTGGTGACCGTGCTCGCCGGTGTCGAGAAGCTCGTGCTGTCGCTCAGCGTCGTGTACGACATTCTCACGTCAGTGGAAAAGGCCGGTCACGTCACGGACCTTCCAATCGATTCGGTTGGACGGTCACCGCTGCCCGTCACCACGCGCGGCATGGCGATGGAGTCACGCGAACTCTCGTACGCCTACGGCACGGACGGACCGACCGTGCTGGAACGTGTCTCGCTTTCCATCCACGCAGGACAGCGCGTGGCCTTGACGGGCTTCAAGGGCGCCGGCCGTAGTACGCTGCTTCGGTTGCTCGGCGGATTGCTCGACGATTACGAGGGCACACTGCTCGTCGACCGGGTCTCCATGCACGACGTCGATCGCGATGCCATGCGCGAACGGATCGGACAGGTGCTCTCGCTCACCGACCTGTTCGACGGCTCGATTGCCGACAATGTGTCGGTTGGGCGCGCGCACATCGGCGAGCCGGAGATCTGGGACGCGATTCGACTCGTGGGCCTCGAAGACGAAGTGCTGTCGATGCGACATGGACTCGAGACGCGCATCACCAACGGCGGACGGTCACTGCCATCGCACATCGCCACCAAGTTGCTGTTCGCCCAGGGGATCGCGGGATCGCCGCGCCTGGTCTTGTTCGACGATCTGTTCATGAACCTGCTGGCCGAGGATCGGCGACGGTTGCTGTCAATCCTTTCCGACCGGTCACGCGAATGGACGGTCATTGCGGTTTCGCACGATCCGGTGCTGCTCGAGGCGTTCGATCGGGTCATTGTCATCCGGAACGGCACGATCGCCGCGGATGGGAGTTTTGCCGAAGTCCGCGAGGATCCGTACTGTGAAACGCTCCTCGACAGTCACGTGCGAACGGGTGAGATGGCGCGTGATGTGCGCGAGCGCGGCACGGTGGGAGGAGCGGCATGAGCAAGCGCGAAAAGCGGGTCAAACGCCCGGCCTTTCAGCTTGAAGGGCTCCCGCTGAATGCTTCACGACTGCTGTACGAATCGCAGTCATACGCGGCGATACCGCGCTGGATTCTCGGTGTGTTCGCCGGGATCATCATCGCGGTGTTTCTGCCGTGGCAGCAGAATGTGCAGGGAGACGGCGTGGTGAGTGCGCTCAGTCCATCCGAGCGTCCGCAGTCGCTGCCCTCGCGCATCGACGGCCGGATTGAGCGATGGTTCGTCGCCGAAGGTCAGTTTGTCGCGCGGGGAACGCCGATCGTTCAGATCTCGGAGATCAAGGATGAATATCTGGACCCCGAGATCGTCGAGCGTACCTCCGAACAGCTCGGATCCAAGCGTGCGTCCAATGAGGACAAACGCCGGAAGGCGAGCGCGCTCGACGATCAGATCACCGCGCTGAGTCAGGTGGCCGAGCTCAAGCTTGAGCAGACGCGCAATCGTGTGCAACAACTGCAGGCGGCGGTGGCGCAGTTCACGCTCGAAGATTCGATTGCGGCCGACCAGCTGGTGCGTCGCGATTCACTATATCGTTCGCCGCTTGGCTTGGTCTCGCTGAACGACCTGCAAACATCGCGGATGCGCGCGCAAGCCGCCTCGGCGGCGCTGGTGCAGCGACGGAATGAACTGCTCAACGCGCAGATCGACTTGCGATCGGTGGAGGCGGAGTACCGCGAGAAAATCGAGAAGGCGCGCTCCGATCGCTCCGGAACGCTCGCGGAGGTGGCGGATGGTGAGGCCGAGGTCTCCAAGTTGCGCAACAAGGTGGCGTCGCTCGAGCTTCGTCGCTCGTACTATCGCATCGAAGCACCGCAGGATGGTTACGTCGTCAAGGCGCTGCGTCAGGGTATCGGCGAAATGGTGAAAGCGGGAGAGCCGATCGTGACAGTGCAGCCGGCGACGCCGCGTCAGGCGGTCGAGCTGTTCGTGCGCGCGATGGACGTGCCCTTGCTCAAGCCCGGACGCAAAGTGCGACTGGAATTTAATGGATGGCCGGCCCTGCAGTTTTCCGGCTGGCCGAGTGTGGCCGTTGGCACCTTTGGCGGCGAAGTGGTGGTCATCGATCAGGTGGCCGGGCTCGACGGCCGATTCCGAGTGCTCGTCTCGCCCGATCCGTCGGACGAGCCCTGGCCGGTGCAGCTTCGGGCAGGCACAGCTGTTCATGGGTGGGCCATGCTCGACACCGTGCGCGTATGGTTCGAGATCTGGCGCCAGCTGAACGGATTCCCCCCGGCCATCGACGTGTCGCAGGCGCCGGGCGGTGCCGATGCGCGTGGCATGGACAAGGCGGGCGGCTCCACCAAGAGCGGCGGGAGCGCGAAGTGATTCGTGCCGTGATGCTGGTGCTGGCGCTCGTGCAGGTCTCTTACAGCAGCCGAGCGCTGCCCGCGCAATCGGCGCCGGCAACGGACACGGGCGGCGTCGCCTATCCATACGCTGTTTTCATCGCGCAGGTGCTGGCCGATCATCCGATCGCGCGTCAGGCGGACCTGCTCGCGGAAGATGTGCGCAGCCAGCTGCGCACGGCCTGGGGCGCGTTCGATCCCACAATTTCGGCAACCTGGGACCAGAAACGGTTTGATGGAACTGGTTACTACTCGTATACCGATGTGGCGCTCAAGATTCCCACGCCCTTCGGGAGTGATCTCAAAATCGGGGTCGAGCGCGCGGCGGGGCAGTTTATCAACCCTGATCGTAACACACCGGCGGTGGGTCTTGTGTCGGCGGGGCTCAGTATTCCGCTTGGCCAGCGAATCATCACCGACGAGCGTCGCACGGCGCTTGTGCAGGCACGAGCCGTTCGTGATGCCGGCGAAGCGGATCGCATTGCCATCTACAACGCGCTGCTGCTCAACGCGGCGCGTGCGTACGGCACGTGGTATGAGACGTGGCGTCGACGCGAGATCGCACGGGAGGGCGTGTCGTTGGCACAGTTCCGGCTCGAGGCCGTTGACGCGCGCGTGCGCAGCGGCGAAATCGCTCCGGTCGATTCGCTGGAAGCGTCGCTCGAAGTGCAACGGCGCGATGTCGCGCAGCGCGAGGCGGACGCCGCCTACTTCGCCGCCGAGCTGCAGCTCACGGCGTATCTCTGGGACGCACGGGGGAATCCCATCGCGCTCGCTGACGCTGTGCGGCCGTCGTTGGAAGGGCTGGCCGCCGACGAGCTGCCGGCTGTTGACTCGACGTCCGTCGCCCGGTGGCTGCTTGCCGCTCGCGCGTCCAATCCACAGCTGCGACGGGTCGACGCCGAAGTGCGATCGGCCGCGGCGCAGCGACTGCTCACCGGCCAACAGCTGCTGCCCTTCGCCGAGGCCAGTGTGTATGCGCTTGGTGACGGGGGCACCACACCGCCGGTGTTTGACCGATCGCAAAACGAGGACAACTACAAGGGCGTGCTCGAGATCAAGTCGCCGTTGTTGTTCCTCAAGGAACGAGGCCGTTTCGGCAGCGCCGGTGCACGACTCGACGGGCGACGTGTCGAGCGCGACCGGCTCAACCGCGAGATCGAGATCTCCGTGCGCATCGCCGCCAACGAGTTGGATGTCCTGCGCTCGCTCGTTGCGTTGCAGGCGCGGAATGTCGAACGGACACGACTGCTCCGCGACGCTGAGGAGCAGCGGTTTGCCAACGGCGAGAGCACGCTGCTGGTGGTGAATCTGCGCGAGCGCGCGGTGCTTGACGAAGCCGTCCGATTGGCGCAGTATGAAGCCCGCGTGGCGGCAGCCCGAGCGGCGCTGGCCATCACGATTGGTGATCCGCGATTGCTGCCGGGGGTGCTCGGCGGGCGCTGACATCGGTCCGGCCAGCTGGTGCGAGACGCCTGGAACAAAACGTGAAGCGCTTCGTAGGGAACGCATCACTTCACCCCGCTTTCGACCAACAACTTATGAATCGCCTTCAACCGCTGTGGTCCGTGCGCGTCGCGCTTTTCCTCACGCTTTCGGCGGCCCTGTCGTCAGTCGCCGAGGCGCAAACTGATCCACCGGCACCAGCCGGCCCGGTGACCGCCGGCTTGGCGCTCAACGTCACGCAGCCACGCGGTGTGTTTAACGAGACGACCAATCTCGGTTGGGGGCTGAGCGGAAATGTTCTGTTCCGCCTCGATCCGAATTCGATCTTCAACATTCGCGCCGATGTGGCATTCACGAACTACGGCAACGTGCGCCAGCGCGTACCGCTCAGTTCAACCGTTGGCAACCTCATTCGCGTCGACCTCAACACGTCCAACAACATTGCGACGTTTGTGACGGGTCCGCAGCTGTTGGGTCCAACCGGCGTGTTTACGCCGTACGCGTCGGCGCTGGGCGGCTTCTCCGCATTCTGGACCACCAGTTCGGTTGAGGGCACCAACAACAACGAGGCTTTCGCCAGCACCACCAACTCGAGCGACTTCGCGTGGGCGTATGGCGGTGCCGCGGGTGCGTACATTCGCGTAAAAGACGGTCCCCGTCCCATTCGCCTTGATATCGGCGTGCGCTACCTGCGTCATGATGACGTCACGTATCTCACCGCCGACGAAGTGCGCTCGGCGAGCCAGGCGCGACGCGATCCGCGACCGATCCGCTCACGCGTGGACTTCTACACGTATTTCATCGGCTTTCAAAGCACGGTGTTCTGAGCCACCCGGGCGAGTGCGTCGTCGAGGGTTGCCACGACGTGGTCCTCGCCCAACTCACTGACGAACCCGGCGCGCTCCAAGGCGACAAGCGGTTGCGAATGCAGCTCGAGCAGCAGTAGTAGCGTGCCTTCCCGCTTGCAGCGTTTCGCCAGATCGCGCAGCAGCGAGATCGCCGTGGCATCGATCACCGGTACGCGGCGCAAACGCAGGATCAGGGCGCGTGGACGGTTCCCCACGGTGGAGATGGTCTCTTTGAAGCGCTCGGCCGCGCCAAAAAAGAACGGGCCGTCGATTTCGTATAGCGCAACGCCGACTGGCAGTGCGATGGAGTCCAACGCCGAGTCGGCGCCGTCGATCCCGTTGCCCTGCGTCGCGCCGCCCGTGATGGCTTGCACGTTGGTCACGCGTGACATGCGATGCATGAACAGAAATGCGGCCAATACCATGCCCACTTGCAGCGCGACCGTGAGATCTACGATGACCGTGAGCAGGAAGGTGATGACGAGCACCGCCACATCGCTGACCGGCGTTCGCAGATACGCGCGAAAGGTGCGCCACTCGCTCATGTGATACGCGACAATAATCAGGATGCCCGCGAGGGCCGCCATCGGAATGCGTGTGGCGAGCGGCCCCGCCACGAGCAGAATGGCGAGCAGCACGACCGCGTGCACAAGTCCGGCGATCGGAGTGCGTCCGCCGCTCTTGATGTTGGTGGCCGTACGGGCGATGGCGCCCGTGGCCGGGATTCCACCGAACAGCGGCGCTGCCATATTCGCGATGCCCTGCGCGACCAGCTCCATATTGGAGCGGTGCCGGTCACCAGTCATGCCGTCGGCCACCACGGCCGAAAGCAGCGATTCAATGGCGGCGAGTAATGCAATGGTGAACGCGGGCGCCACCAGCGATTGAATGGTCGACCACGATACCGAGGGCACGGACGGAAGGGGCAGGCCGTGCGGCATCTCGCCAAAGCGAGAGCCGATCGTGTCGACGTTCATATCGAGCAATGCCACCGCGCCCGTCACCACCACGAGCGCCACAAACGGTCCGGGCACACGTCGCGCGAGTGCACCCGGCACACGCGGCCACGCGAGCAGAATCGCGAGCGTCGCGAGTGTCACGCCAACCGCCGGTAGCGATGCGGTTTCACGGTGCTGCCACAACGCGTGCAGTTTCTCCACGAAATCCGTCGGCACCTGCGCCAGCTGCAGGCCCAGGGCATCGCGCAGTTGGCTCGACAGAATGAGCACCGCGATGCCGCTCGTGAATCCGACCACGAGCGGTTGCGGTACGAAGCGAATCACCGCGCCCGCGCGCAGTACGCCGAACAACACCAGCATCGCGCCGGCCATGAAGGTCGCGATGAGCAATCCGTCGATGCCGTGCAGCTCCACAATGCCAGCCACAATCACGACGAAGGCGCCCGTGGGTCCGCCGATTTGTGTGCGCGTGCCGCCGAACGCGGAAATCAGGAAGCCCGCAATGATCGCGGTAGCCAGTCCGCGCTCAGGCGTCACGCCGCTCGCGATCGCAAAGGCGATGGCGAGCGGTAGCGCGACAATCCCGACAATGACGCCTGCTCCCGCGTCGGCGGCGAACTGTGAGGCCGAGTATGTGCTCAGTGAATCGAGGAGCGCCGGTTTGAGGGCGTTCCGTTGGTCGAGCGGGGGACTCGTGCGCGTTGGCGCGGACAACATAGGTGCCTGCGTAGGTTGAGAGTGCCGTCAGCCGTCGTGGTCGCGGCGTCCTCGCTCACGTTTCACACTCGACCGTCGTTTTTTCTCATCAAGTCGTCGTTCCACCGCGCCGCGCGTCGGTTTGGTCGCCTTTCGCGGCACCGGGTCGGGCAGCGCGCCGCGTACAATCGCCGCGAGCCGTTCCATCGCCGCGTCGCGATTGCGGCGTTGGCTGCGATGTTCAGCGGACACCAGTCGCATGGTACCGCTCGCATCGAGTCGCCCGGCGAGTCGTTGCACGACCCGCTCGCGATGCGCCGCGGACAGCGACGCCGAGAGGGCCGCGGAGGTCGCCGGATGCCAACGCAACTCAATACGCGTGGCGCTGCGATTTACATGCTGTCCACCCGGACCACCGCCGGTGGTTGCGCGCACGTCGAACTCGTCGTGCGGGATGGCCAGATGTGCGGAAACGTGGAGGAGCGCAGCGTCAGCGTTCAATCGCGTCCACCGGGCGGTGTGCACGGCTTCTCGGCGAGCGATTGCGTGATTGCTTCCGGTGCAGGCCGTTCGGCGAGCGTCGGGGCGATGAATACGGCAACGTACTCGCCCGGTACCTCACGATCCACGCGTGACTCGCGATAGCCGACGGCCTGCAGTTCGCAGCGCAGCAGTTGCAGCGGCGTGCCATGGCCTGACGTTGGTCGGTCCAGATCAAGGATCACGACCCGCCCGCCCGGCTTCATGGCCGACGCCAGATTCCACATCAGCCCGAACGGCTGCGAGATCTCGTGATACATATGAATGAGGATCGCCGCGTCGAGCGTGCTGTCGGGAAGTCGCGGATCGTGGGCTTCACCGCGTACGACTTCCACGTTGGTCCAGCCGGAGTTCCGGGCACGCGAAGCGAGCAGTTCCAGATAGCGGGGTACGATGTCTTCCCCGTACACTCGACCCGTGGAACCAACACGCGGCACCAGTCGCGCGACGTAGTATCCGTCTCCCGCTCCGATGTCCGCGATGTGCATGCCTTCCTTCGCGCCAAGAATACGCAGTACACGTTCGGCCTCGCCGACGTCATCCCGGTCATCCTCGTTGCTCCAGCGCGGTGCCACGATATCGGCGACGGTGCGCGCCGGCAGCGGAAACGCGCTGGCCGGCGCGCCCGCGGCGGCCAGCGTGCGTCCCGTATCGCTCGGCGCGATTAAGACCGGACCGCGCAGCGAATCGGCGATGTCCGAGGTTGGACGACAGCCGCTGAGCAGAGCGAACGCCAGCACTACCCTGGCGACTGCCGGCGCCGACCATCGACGTGCCCGGATCGGCCGGCTTTCCGCACAAATCCAGCGCGCCGTCATCGTACCGCCACAGCGCGTGCGTGCACACGCAGCGCCGCCACGCGCCGCCCATCCATCGCCACAATTTCGAGTTCTCCACCCGGAAACTTCACGCGATCGCCAAGCTGCGGTAGCCGACCGAGCGCCGAAAACGCATAGCCACCAAGCGTGGTCCAGTCGCCCTCGGGGATCGCGAGATGATGGTCGGAGCGCACGTCAACAAGCGAGAGTGCGCCGGCGAGTTCCAGCACGCCGTTCGTCACCATCGACTCTCGCGCCACCTGATCGTATTCGTCGGCAATATCACCCACCACTTCTTCCACCAGGTCTTCGAGGGTCACGATTCCGGCGGTTCCGCCGTACTCATCGAGCACCACGGCCAGATGCGCGCGCGTGCGCCGCAAGTCATCGAGCACGCGCTCGGCGGCCCGGGTGGCCGGTACGAACAGCGGTTCGCGCAGATGCTCCCGCAGGACAAACGGTTCGTCGCTGTCGTAGAGCCAGAAATCCTTGGCGAGCAGCACACCGACGACATCATCGAGTGTCTCTCGATATACCGGATAGCGCGAGTAGCGTTCCGTCCGGAGAATTTTGCGCAGTTCGTCTTCGTCGACATCTTCAGCGATCGCGGCCACGTCAGTCCGTGGACGCATGACGTCCCACGCCTTCTTGTTGTGGAAATCAAAGACGCCGGCCAACATTGCCGAGTCGCTCTCGTCGAGCGTACCGTGCGCGCGCGCCTGCATCACCAGCAGTCGTAGCTCCTCCGGCGAATGCACGTGCGACCCCTCGGACGCCGGCTCCACGCCCAACAGACGCAGCAGTCGGTTGGCCGTGCCTTGCAGCAGGGCAATGAAGGGCGACATGACATTCGAAAACAGGATCAGCGGCCGTGTCACCCACAGGCTGACGCGTTCCGGTCGGATCAGCGCCACTGACTTGGGCATCAGCTCACCAAAGACGATGTGCAGAAACGTGACCACGGTGAACGCCACCAGAATCGCGGCCGTGCTGTGCACCGCGCCGGAGGGGAGCGAAATGCCCACCGCACTCAATCCCATGTCGACCAGCACGGCGATGGCCGGTTCGCCGATCCAGCCCAGGGCCAGCGAGGCGAGCGTGATGCCCAGCTGCGTGCCGGAGATGTAGCGGTCGAGTTCCGTCAACGCGCGCTGCACCACCATGGCGCCGCGATTGCCCTGCGCGACCAACTGATCGATGCGGCTGCGGCGGACGGCGACGAGCGCGAACTCGGCCGCCACGAAGAACGCATTCGCCGCCACCAGGAGCAGTACCATGGTCAGCCTGAAGACAATGGTGCCGGCGGTCAGCGAAGCGTCGGTACTTGAAGGGTCAGCAAGCATGTGATGGGGAAACGGGCGCGCGCATGGGTCGTCCTGCTCGTAAGACTCGTGCAAAGTGCAAGACTCCCCGGCGCTCTGCCGGTCTTGCATCCTGCGAACCCGCGGCGCAGTTGGCCTCGGACCCGCACCTCAACTGACCTCCGGAACGCAGCCGACGCGACGTGCGGTACACCCCGAACTACCCCGAACTGGCAATTCAACACATGCTCGACCCGTTGCGTGTCCTGCGATGGGTCTGGTTGGGGCGCGTCGCGATCGGGTTGGCGATTCTGGTGGCTGCCGTCTTTGTGTGGGAACGCGCCGAGCCCACCGACACGCTCGTCGCGACGCTCGCCTTCGCCACCGCGATCCTGACCACCGTGGCATCGGCGATGTACAGGGAAATATACCGACGACCCACGGGCCGGGTCTTCTTCCTGCTCCAGTGCGGAGTGGACCTGCTGCTGGTGACGGCCATCGTGCATATCACCGGCGGATGGAGTTCGCAGTTCGCGGCACTCTATATCCTGGTAATTGCCGTCGCGGCGCTCCTGCTGTCGTTTCGGGACGGCGTGTTGGTCGCGGTAGCCGCGAGTGCCCTGTACGCAGTGGACGTGCTGCTGTTCCGACTGGGGACGCCGGCCTTGGCGATCTGGGTGCAGGTCGCCGTCTTTGTCGTGGTCTCGGTCGGAAGCGGGGTGATCGCGGCGCGGCTGCGAGAGGCGGGCGTCGGACGCGAAGCGTTGGCGGCCCAGTTGGTGAAGGTGCAACTCGAGGCTGCGGACATCCTGCGTAGCATCCAGAGCGGCATCGTCACGGTCGACGTCACGGGCCATCTATTGTATGCGAATCCCGTGGCCTCGGAGCTGCTGGGGATCTCCCTGCGGGGCCTGGTGGGGCGCCCGATACTTGGCACGCTCACCGGTATCGCTCCGGAACTCGCCGACGTGCTCCAGTCCACGGCCGCCGACGGCGTGCGACGCAAGCGGGTGGAAGGAGTCATCCGCCGAGACGGCCAGACCGTGCTCGTAGGACTGACGACAACCATCGCGGAACGTGGCGGATCGGTGGGAGGACGCACGGTGACGGCTATTTTCCAGGATATCTCGGATTCCAAGCGATTGCAGGCGCTGCACGTCCGCACGGAACGACTGCAAGCGATCGCCGAACTGAGTGCGTCGCTGGCGCATGAAATCAAGAACCCGCTCGCCTCCATTCGCAGCGCCACCGAACAGTTGGCCCGTCGACAGCAGCGCCGCGGCGACGCCGACGAAGACGAGCAGGCACTCCTGGCGCTCACGGTTCGCGAAGCCGATCGACTGAGCCGACTGCTGAGCGAGTTTCTCGATTTCGCCCGCACGCGCGCGTCCCAGCTCACCCAAGTGGACGTAGCATCAGTCGCGCGTACTGCCGTGGCGCTGGTCAAACAGCATCCCGCCTGTGGCCCCGGGGTGCAGGTCACGCTCGAGACGGCCGGTGAGGCGGGATCGTGTCTGGTGGCCGGCGACGATGACCTGTTGCACCGCGCGGTGTTCAACCTGGTGCTGAACGCGGTGCAGGCCGTCGCATCGCACGGACACGTGCGCGTGCACGTGACGCCGGCCAACGATTCGGCCATCGAGGCCGAGTCGATTGCTGTGCACGTTACGGACGACGGGCCCGGTGTGCCGGTCGAGATGCGCGAACGACTGTTCGAACCGTTTGTGACCACCAAACAGGGTGGGACCGGACTTGGACTGCCGATCGCGCATCGCGCGGCGGAAGCCCATCGCGGCGCGGTGCTGGTTGATCACCTCGCACGTGGCACCCGATTCACACTGCTGGTCCCACGAGTGCAACCACTCGAGGCACACGGCGCGACCGGGCGCGTCCGATCCGGGGCTATGCGCGTCATTCCCGATTCCGCGGCGGCCTGAATGCCGCGCCGTCGATCCAATACCCTTTTGAGACTTGCGTCGTGATGAACCCCTCAGGCAATGCCCCCGCCACACTCCCGCGCGTGCTGCTCGTCGACGACGAGACCGGGATTCTGGAATCGCTCCGCATCTTGCTGAAGGGTGAGGGCTTTCATCCGGTCGTGGCGCACGGTGGACGCGCCGGACTGGACCGTCTCGATGACGGAGAGCCGGACGTTGTGCTCACGGACATTCGCATGCCCGATGTGACCGGTGTGCAAGTGCTGGCCGCCGTGCGCGAACGCTACCCATCGTGCCCGGTGATACTGATGACGGCGCAGGCCACGCTGCAGTCGGCCATGCAGGCGGTCAATGAGGGCGCGTTCTACTACATCCAGAAACCGTTTCGCAACGACGAACTGTTGGCCATCCTGCGGCGTGCGGTTGAACATCGCCAGCTGCGCGCGGAAAACACCGTATTGCGACAGGAAATCCGAAAGCGCGATCGCACAAGTAACGTCGTGGCCATTGGGAAGAGTCGCGCCTGGCAGGAAGCGCTACGCATGGCCGAAATGGTCGCGCCGACAGACAGCACGGTGCTGATCACGGGCGAATCCGGAACGGGTAAAGAAGTGATTGCGCGCTATGTGCACGACCTGAGCGGACGCAACGAACTGCCGTTCATGTCGATCAACTGCGGCGCCCTGCCGGAGTCGCTGCTCGAGAGCGAACTGTTCGGTCACGTGAAGGGATCGTTTACCGGTGCGGTCAAGGACAAGACGGGCTTGTTCGCCGCAGCGCTCGGCGGCACGTTCTTCCTCGACGAAATCGGTGAGACCACCGCCGCGACGCAGGTGAAGCTGTTGCGCGTGCTGCAGCAGCGCGAAGTGATTCCGGTGGGTGGCACGGAATCGATTCCGATCAACGCGCGCGTCGTGGCCGCGACCAACCGTGACCTCGAAGAAGAGATCAAGCGTGGTTCCTTCCGCGGCGATTTGTACTATCGACTGAATGTGATCGCGCTACACCTGCCGCCGCTGCGTCATCGCGCGGACGATATCCCGTTACTCGCCGAACACTTTCTGTCACGCGTGGCGCACCAGCGCCGCGACGCAGCGAAGGTCATCGCGGAGGGCGCACGCGATGCGCTCATGGCCTATCAGTGGCCGGGTAACGTGCGGGAGCTCGAGAATGCGCTGGAGCGCGCCGTGATTCTGTCTCCCGGTGGTATCATCGAAGCCGCCTCGTTACCCGCACGGATCGTGGAACGACGGGCCGAGCCGCTGGTGGCCGATCGTACGCCAAGCACGCCCACGCTGGAAGCAATTGAACGGGCGTACATCTCGTGGGTGTTGCAGAACGAGAGCGGCAACAAGAGCAAGACCGCCGATGTATTGGGGATCGATCCGTCCACTTTGTATCGGAAGCTGGCGCGGTACGGTGAGGATGCGGCGTAAGCGCACTGCGTGTGCGGTTGGTGACGGCGGGGGCCGCGTGCCCCCGCCGTTTTGCGTTCTGTCACAAGCTCGACTCTTGCACGCTGCAAGAGATCTTGCGAAACGCCGCCTGCAAGGCCGTGGTTACGGACGCATCGATTTGATGTAAGTGGTTGCACCACAACGTGTTTGCATTGTGCCATCCTCGTGGCCCGCGCATTGCCCTATGTGTCGGTGTCGCGCAGGACTCGACTGAGACTGCGACGATTAAACCCTCATTCTCTCGGAGATACGGACATGCCCCGGAACCGCACCCGCAAAGGCTTTACCCTGATCGAACTCCTGATCGTGGTCGTCATCATCGGCATTTTGGCCGCCATCGCGATCCCGAAGTTTGCCAACACGAAGGAGAAGGCGTACGTCACCGCCATGAAGTCGGACCTGAAGAACATGGTCTCGGCCGCTGAAGCGTGGTTCGCCGACGAAAACACGTACGCTGGCTTCACCGCGCCGGTCGGTTCGTCGGGCGTTGCCCTCACGTTCACGGCTGACGGCGCCACGGGCTGGTCGGCTGCTGCGACGCACGATGCGACCGCGCAGACCTGTGACATCGGTGTTGGCAGCGCGACGCCTGCCGGCGCCGGCGAAGGCGAGCCGATCTGCAGCTAAGCAGTCGCAGTACATCCTGAGTATCTGCCGGTCCATCGGACCGGGGCGAGAGGGGGTCGGGCGAAAGCCCGGCCCCTTTTTGGTACGTCGCTAGCTCACCGTTGCGTCATGCGGCACTATCATGCCACCATGTCACGTACATCCGCCGCCACGCCAGGCACGGTTCGCACGCCGCTGATCGCTCTGTCGGCAGCGACCGCTGTGCTGGTGGTCGCCACGCTCGCCGGGGCGATGCTGATCGTGGCCCGATTCAGCGGCGTCGCGTGCGCGGCGTTGCTCATGGCACTGCTGCTGCTTATCGCGGTGTGCTGGTGGGCCATGGTTTCGTACCTGTTGCGCCGCTACGTCTCCGGTCCACTGGCGCACGCGGAGGAAGTCACACGCGCCCTCGTGCGCGTCGACAAGCTCGCCGCCACCGGTCGCCTTGCGGCAGGAATCGCGCACGAAGTCGGCAACCCGTTGGCGGCGATTGCGAACTACGCTCAGGTCGCGCGACAGCGCGCCGCGGGCGCGGGAAATGTCGAGGAGCCGCTCGAAGCGATCGAACGCGAAGTCGAACGCATCGATCGCATCGTGCGCGGACTGCTCGACTACGCTCGCCCGCGACGGCGGACGCCACGCGCGGTGCGGGTGGACGACGTCATCGTTGATGCACTTCGGTTGCTCACCGATCAGGGCGTGCTGCGGCGCGTGGACGTCCAGCACATCGCCGAGTCAGGGGGCGCGGCCGTGTTTGCGGAGCGACACGATCTCGCACAAGTGTTCGTGAACCTGTTGCTCAACGCGGTCGATGCGATGAGTGGAATCGGTCGCATCACGTTGCGCACGCAAACGCTGGCGCCACAGAGTTTGCAGGCGTCGGAGGCGCGTCGCGCCAGCGACGAACCCGCTGAACGGTTTCCGCATCAGCCGAACGTGCGCGGGCGCGTGTGGATGGCGCGCACGGCCCCGACCGACACGGTGCTGCAGGTGATTGTGGCCGACTCGGGTCCGGGCGTCCCGGGCCGGGATGTAGATCGGGTCTTCGATCCCTTCTACAGCACGAAAGGGGAGGGACGAGGAACCGGCCTTGGTCTGGCCATCGTTGCCCAGACGATTGAGGGACTCGGTGGAACCGTGTGGGTGCAGCCGTCTCGCGAAGGGGGCGCGGCGTTCGTGATATTGCTGCCGATGCACGGCAATATGGAGGCACGGCTCAGCGCAAATTGATGAAGGACGCAGCGGCCAACCCATACAGGTTGCGTCATGCGCTATTCATCGATCTCTCAGGCGGCGGCACGCTCGCGACCCGGCCGTGCCTTAGTTGAACTCATGGTGTCGTCGCTCCTGCTCAGCATGGCGGCGGCGGCCTGCCTCTCATTGCTGCGCGCCACCACCACCTTCTCCGATCGCGTGGTGCGTACCGGTATCGCGCGCGATATCACAAGAGACGTGAGTGAGCAGCTGCAGGGAACACCCTGTGCGATGAGCGCGGGCACTCAATCCCGCGCGCGAACGGAGGCCTCGTGGACGGCCACGCGCACCGGCGCACTCGCCTCCGTCGAACTGCAGGTGATGTTCCCTCCGCATCCGTTCGGCAATGACTCCGTGCGATCAGTGAGTGCACGTGCGGCCGGATGGTGCCAGTGACGACGCGTCGGGGGGCCGCTGTCATTGAGCTGCTCATCGCGTTGCCGCTGGCACTCCTGCTCTCGGGCCTGGCCGTTCAGATTCTGCTCACGCAGCTGCGCGCCACTCGGCGCGTCGAGTGGCGCGTCCACAATCTGCGCGAGCTGGAACACGGTGCCCTGGTGCTCGCGGCCGACGTGCGGGCGGCGTCGGCGTCGGATATCGAGGCGTGGACGGACTCGAGCGTGGTGTTGCATGCCCCGGTGCTCGTGGCAATTGTCTGCGCCGCGCCGGCGCCGAATGTGGTGGATGTCATCGCGGGCGATGGCACGCATCCATTGCGTGCGGTGCAGTTCGCAAGCCCGAGAAGCGGCGATCGTTTCGTGTACGGACACACCGACAGTGCGATGTTGGGCGCACCCGCGGCAACGCTCGACACCGCGAGTTTTCAGGCCGTGCTGGTCGCGGCGACACCCGAACCGTCGGCCTGTGCACTGTCGCCGCTTCGGGCCAGCGCCGGTGGCGCACCGTGGCGCCTCACGTTGAGCGCGCCGCTCCCCGTGGCCCCCGATCTGGCGAGCGGTGTGGCGCTCACTCGCCGTACCGAATGGCGATCCTATCGCGCCGGTGACCAGCGATACTATCTGGGCCGTCGGGACTGGAACGGCGTGAACTGGAGTGTGATCCAGCCCGTGATCGGACCACTGCTCTCAAATACACAAAACGGCTTTACGGTCGCAGTTGCGCGCGCCGATCTGTCGCCGCTGGTGACCGCCGCCCGCGACGCACGTTTTGTGCGGTTCCGGTTGCGCAGTGAGAGGCCACTCACGGGCGGCGCGCCGCTCCGCGATTCCCTGCTGGTGACCTTCGCCCTTCGCGGAGGGAAGTGACATGTCACGCCCACGCTGCGGATTTTCGCTTGTGATCGTGCTCGTGATTACGACGGCGCTGCTATTTGTTGCCGTGGCCTTCACTGACGCGCTGCTGCAAGCCGCGCGCGCGGCACGCCTGGGCTGGCAGGGCGAACGCGCGACACACGACGCTGACGCATCGCTGCTTGCAGCGATCGCTTCCTGGGACGCGATCGCGGCATCATCGCTCCGCCCCGGCGAGGCTGACACCCTGCCGTCGGATGCCTCGCCAATGGTGGAACGAACAATCATCCGCGCCCGATTGAGTGCGCGTCTGTACGTGATCGAATCGTCGGTCCAGATACGTGACGGAGGACTCCGTGTGTCGCGCCGCAGTGTCGGACGCACGCTGCGACTCGACTGGCCGCACGTTCCAGCCCTGGGCGCGCTGACCGTGAGCCGTCACGTGGCGATCGGGGAAAACGCCGGGGTGCTCGGTGCCGATGCGGTGCCGGCCGGCTGGAACGATGAATGCGCCGCCGACGCGCGCGGCACACCGGTCGTCGCACTCACGGCGCGCAGCGCCACCGCTGAGGTCACGTCTACGGTGAGCGGTGAGGGCGCGCCGATTCGCTTCCTGAGCGACAGCGCGCGAGCGCGACTGGCGGATGACATCGACGTCGCCATCACCAGGTTGTCAGCGATGGCCAGTTCCACAACGGCCGACAGCGTGCTGTCCACGAACACGCTGACGGCCGGTATCCCGGCGTGCCCACTCTGGTTTGGCGATGCGCGCCGCGGTGCCCTTCCGAGCTCCGCCTGCACTCGGCGCTGGCCCATCGTGGTTGCCTCGCATGCGGGCACCGTTCGCCTCACCGGAACGATTCCCGCTCAGGGAGTTCTCGTCGTGCAAGGGGACCTGCACGTCGACCCGGGTGTGACGTTCGCCGGGGTCATCCTCGTGGGTGGCCGATTATCCGTGACTGTCACAGCCGGTGAGATGCCGGTTTCGCTGGTCGGTGCGCTGCTGGTTCGGGACTCCGTCAATGTCGGTTCATCGCTGAGCGGCGAGGTCATCGTGCAGGCGAGCGCGTGCGCTGGTCGCTTTGCCCTGGCCGGCGCCGGCTCGCCACGTCCGATCCGACAGCACGGCTGGAGCGAACGTCCCTGACCCCGGCCCCACCGGGAACGACCCGTCCGATGTGACACGTACCTCGCCGCAGCCGCGCCGCACCGCTACACCGCGAGTAAAGGGTGTCACAGATCATGCCGATACTGGGGGGGGACCCCCTCTGCCGGACGTTACCTCACTCGACTCCGGTCGTATGCAGGGTGAATCGCCCGACCTCTCAGGTCAGAGTGACCCGTTCCGATTTCGTGACGCGTTGTCTCCAATCGCAACGGGTTCCTGACCAACCACCGCGCAACCCCCCGCCGTATGCAGCTCTTCGGCCGAAAGAAGACGACCATTGGACTCGATATCGGGTCCGGCCTTGTGAAGGCCGCGGTCATCGATCACTCCGGTGCGACACCGGAACTCACGAAGGTGGTCATCACGCCACTCAACGAAAACGCCATCGTTGAAGGCGAAGTGATGGATCATACCATGGTCGCCGACGCCATTCGGCAAACCATGGCAGCCATCGGCGCGAAGAAGCAGGACGTGGTCGCGGCGGTTGGTGGACGCGACGTAATCGTAAAGAAGATCCAGGTCGAGCGCGTGAAAGACGCGCAGGCGCAAGAGTTGATCCGCTGGGAGGCGGAGCAGCATGTGCCGTTCGACATGGACTCGGTGGAACTGGACCACCAGATCCTCGATCCGGATGGTGACAGCCTCGAAATGAACGTGCTTCTCGTCGCGGCGAAGCGCGATCTCGTGGAGGTCAAGCGCACCCTGCTGGCCGACGCCGGTGTCACGGCCACGATCATGGACGTTGATGCCTTCGCCCTGCACAACGCCTTCGCGATCAATTACCCCGACGCGATGTCGGGTATTGTGGCGCTGCTCAACATCGGCAACGAAGTCACATCGCTCAACATTCTCGATGACGGCGTGCCCATCCTGACGCGCGATCTCACCGTCGGCACGCGCCGTATGCGTGAAGATCTGCAACGTGATCATGGCCTGTCTGCCGAAGATGCCGAGCAACTGGTGCGCGGCTTTGACCGTACGCCCGCGCTCAACAGTGTCATCGCCTCGCGCGGCGAGGAACTCGCGGTCGGGCTTGAGCGCGCGATGTCGTTCCTCGCATCCTCGTCTCGGCACTACGGGCAGGCGCGTGCGGTCTTCGCCTGCGGAGGTGGTTCACGGACGCCCGGCCTGTTGCCGTGGCTTGGTGAGCGGTTGCGCATGCCGGTGCAGCCGGCGAATCCGCTGGCGCGCCTGACGGTGCGTGAAGGCGCCTTGGAGTTCATGGCCACTGATGAAGTGGCGCCGTTGCTCATGTTGCCGGTGGGGCTCGCCCTCCGGTCTGTCGCCTGAGGAGAGGACACACCCATATGCAGATTCACGTCAATCTCTTGCCCGGGGGCAAGAAGAAGCGCTCGTCCGCCAAGGGCAAATCGCTCAACGTCGGCGCTGCGCTGTCTGGTCTCAGCGACAAGGTCAAGGATCCGTGGCTGCTCGGTTCGATCGGCGCGGTGATCGTTTCGGTAGCCGCCGTCGGTGTGTTGTTCACCACGCAGCAGGCCAACGCGAGCGAACTCGAAGTGCGACTGGAGAAGGCGGTGCGTGACTCCACGCGCTACACCAACGTGCTCGAAGCGCGCCGCGATGTAATGGCTGAGCGAGACTCGGTACATCGCCAGGTGCAGATCATTCGCACCATCGACGACAACCGCTATGTCTGGGCGCACTTGCTCGACGAGATCAGCCGTGCGCTGCCGTCGTACACGTGGCTCACGTCGGTCGAGCAGACCAGCAAAGCCGTGCTGCCGCCGGGCGCCGAGCCGCCGGTCCCAGCCACGGGCAAAGAAGCCAAGGCGGCCGCGGCGGCCGCGAAGGAAGCCGCCGACAAGCCTGCCGCCAAGGGAAAGAAAGCCGCGCCCGCCGATACGATCGTGGTCAATCAGCCGGTCGGCTTCCGCGTGGTTGGTCAGACCGTCGACATGCAGGCGCTCACCACGTTCATGAAGGAGCTCGAGAGTTCGTCGTTCGTGAAGAACGTCATGCTCGTCAAGTCGGAAATCGTCGTCGTCGATGGCAAGGACGTGACCGAGTTCCAACTCGATGCTGAATACGAAGTACCGCCGACTGAGTTGCTGCGTACCGAGCCGCTTGTCGTTCCCGTTCGCTGATCGAGGACACACACCATGATTCAGTTCCCGCAAAACCAGCGCGACCAACTCAAGATCGTCATCGGCTTCATCGCCTTGGCGTTGGCGGAAGTCTACTATCTCTACCCGTACTCAGCGGCCCGGGAGGCCCTCGTCGCCTCGACCTCGCGCGTCGAGTCGCTCGAAACCGCCAACCGTGCCGCGCAGAAAGAGTTCGCGGCCGGCAGCGTTGAAGAACTCAGGAAGGAAGCGGCGGAGCAGCGCGCGGCGCTTGTTGCAATGCGCCGTCTTGTGCCCACCAGCAATGAAGTACCGGCCCTGCTCGAGGAAGTGTCCACCGCGGCCCGTCGCGCGGGACTCGATGTCGGCACGTTTACGCCGGAACCGGTGATTCGCGGCGACAAGTTCGATACGCATCGCTACAAGGTCACGATCCTCGGCGGGTATCACGACATCGGCGGCTTCCTCGCCAACGTCGGCTCGCTGCCGCGCATCGTCGCACCGGTGCACTTCCAGCTCGCTACGGCAACAAACGCCGGTTCGACTGGACGTCGCAGCAGCGCGCGTACACGCAATCCCGATCGTATCGGGCTCGAGGCTACGGTCACGCTGCAGACCTACGTGGAACGCACGTCACCGGGTGCCTCACCCACTCGCGTCGCCACCGCTGGCCCGGAGACCAACCGATGATTCGCCGCACCCTCACAGCCCACGTGACGCTGGCCGCGCTCGCGGGTGTGCTCTCAACGATCGCCACGAGTTCGCTGCACGCACAAGGCACGGCGCCCGCGCGCGCCGTGGTTCGCGAAGCCGCCACCACCGACAGCGCGACGCCCGTCACGCGCGGGAATGCCGCGGCGCCCACGCTGAGCATTCAGCGTGAAATCTTCTCGTACGCTGAAAGCGGACGCCGCGACCCGTACACCTCGCTCATGGTGAGCGGTGAACTGCGTCCGCTGGTGAGCGATTTGCGGCTTGCCGCCGTGGCCTACGATCCGAATGGACGCAACTCCGTCGCCATCCTGCGCGACGTCACCTCGCAGGCGCAGTATCGCGTACGCGTTGGACAGACCCTCGGACGCTTGCGTGTGTCAAGCATCCGACAGAAGGCCGTGATTTTTTCTATTGACGAGTTCGGATTCAGCCGGCAGGAAACACTGCCACTGACCAGTGATTCCACCACAGCGAGGACGCGATGATCGTTCAGTCGACGGCCGCGGTGCTCACCGTGGCCCTGGTGCATGCCGTGGCGATGCCAACCGCCCTGCCGCCCAAGCCACACACCGCATTTTATGCCGCCACGGCGGCGATCTGGAACCCGGGTGATAACGCCGGATCACGCGTCACCGGCGTCTCCGTCGTGCCCGGCACGAATGGCGCCGACGTCGTGATCGCGGTTGACGCGTCCGCCACAGTCACGGACTTCACACTCTCGAATCCGAATCGCATCGTGCTCGATGTGATCGGTGCCAGGCTGTCCGCGAAGCCGCGTTCGTACGATCGCACGGTGCGCGGTGCCATCAAGGATGTACGCGTCGCGCAGTTCGCGCTCGACACGGTTCGTGTCGTGCTCGAGCTCACCGGCAAGCAGTCGTACGTCGTGCGACGCGAAAGCGGTGAGATTCACGTCAACGTCAGCGGCGCGTCGCAGTTTGCGCGCTGGGATATGTCACCGGCCACGTTTGCGCCGCCGACACTGCTCGCTTCGGCACCCGCCCCGGCGCCGATGGAAACGATGGCTCCGATGATCGAAAGCACGTTGCCGGCACCCACAGCCACGTTGGCATCGCAGACGTCGGGACTATCGAATGTCCCCGTCACCGCGCTCTCGCAGCCGGCTGTGATCGCGCCGCCCGCGATCGTCACGGCGGACGTGATCGCCCCCGCACCGGTGCGCGTCGCCACCCCGGTCATTCGCGACGAACGCGATGGCCGACTCGACGCGTCCAACAGCTCCTTCTCGTCATCCGATGCGCCCACGGCCATCCGTGTACCGCTGGCGATTCCGAAGGCCCCGGACGTGATGCACTCCTCACGCGCACAGCCTTCACAGCAGCCGCGTATCAGCATCAGCTTCGATGGCACCAGCATTCGTGACGTGATCGCCACCTTCGCCTCGTTCTCCGGCCGTAGCATTGTGGTTGGCAAGAACGTCGATGGCACGGTCACGGCCGACATCGCCGACAAGCCGTGGGACGTGGCGCTGCAGGCGCTCCTGCAGGCGCAGGGCCTCGCCGCCACAGAAGATCCAAGCGGTATCATCACGGTGGACAGCTACAGCGCCCTTGCGCAGAACCAGGCGCTCGAGCCGCTCGTCACGCAGATCATCAACGTGAACTACGCCAAGGCCACGAGCCTGGTGCCCACGGTGCGCGCACTGCTGGCCCGCGATTGCTCCAACCTCACCACCATGCAGGTCGGTCGTGAAATGGGCGGTGGTGGTCAGCAGGGCGGCGCTGCCGGTGGCCAGCGTGGTGGAGCCGCCGGCGGACAGGAAAGCCAGGGCTGTGTGCTGCGCGGTTCGGTGTCGGCCGACAGTGCCACGAACAAGCTGATCATCAGTGAAGTCCCCACGCGGCTGCCGGAGCTCATCAAGCGCCTGCAGGAACTCGACGTGCGCACGCCGCAGGTCGCGATCAAGGCGAAGATCATCTTCATCAATCGCACCGGCATTCAGGATATCGGACTCGCGTACGATCTTGGCACCGGTTCCAAGCAGTTCTTCCAGCAACTGGTGCCGCGCATCGATCCGAACACGCTCGTGCCGGTCGATACCGACGGCGACGGTGTGCCCGATTCGCGTGGTGGCGGCACGCCCTTTCAGGGCCCGGCTCGCATCGCCCTCGGCGGCAACGCGATCTCCGGTATCGCCAACGCGAACAATGCCATCAAGCCGAACGCGCTCAACCTGATCTACTCGACAGCGATCGGTAAGTATCAGCTGACCGCGTTCCTCAATGCGCTGCAGACGTCGTCGCTCGCCGATGTGCAGTCCGAGCCGAGCGTCACGATCCTCAACAATCGTACGGCTGAGATCTTTGTCGGTCAGGAGATTCCGATTCGCGTGATCGACGCCAGCGCCGGTGGTGGCGGAGGTGGTGGTGGCGGCGGCGGTGGTGGTGGTGGCGGCGGCGGCGGGCAGGACCCAAGCGCCCAGACCTTCTTTCCGCGTGCGTCCGTGCAGATCAAGGAAGCCGGTATCCGCTTGAGCGTTACGCCGCAGGTCACGAACAACCGCATGGTGCTGCTCGACATCAAGGCCGAGAACTCCAATGCAGAAGTCGGACCCTCGGATGTTGGCATCATCTTCAATCAGCAGCGCGCCCAGAGCCAGGTGCTCGTGGCCGATGGTGAAGCAGCCGTGATCGGCGGACTCACCGTGACCGAAGTGTCACGCTTCCGCTCAGGTATTCCGTTCCTCATGAACCTGCCGTTCGCAGGCCGTTTCTTCTCGCAGAACACCACGAACGAAACCAAGCGCGACCTGCTCATCCTGGTCACGCCACACATCCTCGAAGACGGCACCACCACGCCGCCTCCGGGCCGCTGACGCCACGAGGAGCCACTCTATCATGCGTGCATTCGCCATGACTCAGGTTCGCCACTTCCGTCGATCCGGCGCGCTCGCCCTGCGAGCCGCTGTGCTCGCGGTGGCCGTGGCCGGACTGTCGGCGTGCGACGGGGATGAAGTTGTCGATCCCCCGTTCGCCGATACCGCCAAGCCGCGCGTCACCATGACGCGCGGCAACAATCCTCCCGATTCGTTGCTCATCTTCTCCGTACAGGCGAAGGATGACATCGGACTCAAGTCCATTCGCATCCAGCTCACCGGTGGCGTCAACGCATCTATTGACACCACGTTCACGTCAGCGGTGCAGGACTTCACGTACTCCATCACCGCCCGCGTGCCGAGCAGTGCAGCGCTCGGCAGCACCGTCTTCGCAACGTCGGTGGCTCAAGACGGTGCCGGCAACCTTTCCGACACCGCCGCTTTGGTGCTCACGGTTGGCAATCTCACGCCGCCGACCGCGGTGATTACCACACCCGTGGTGGGCAGCCCGGTGGTCACGGGTAAGGCGCTGGTGCTCTCGCTGAGCGCGCGTGCCGCGTTCAAAGTGCGCACCCTCGGCTACGTCACGTCCGGCGCGTACAGGGCGTCCGATTCCACGTTCTTCTCGAGCCCGCTCAGAGATTCGGTCGCCACGATCGATACGCTCGCGATGCCGGATACCGTGACCGGCACGGTGCTCACCGTAACGCCGTTCGTTGTCGACTCGCTGAATCAGCGTGTGCTCGGCACGCCCACCACGTATACGGTGCAGCGTCCGAACGAAGTCAATACGATTCCGCTCGTGACTATGGGCGTCTCGCGTCGCCTGGAGATCACCGACACCGTGTTCGTGGAAGCGTCCGACCCAGTGGGCATCATTGCGCTCGGCTACGAAGTGCGCACGCTCGGCGGCACGCTGCTGGTAGCCGACTCCGTGCAATCGAACGGCAGTTTCAGTACGCTTG
>JBBRFQ010000028.1:0-25806 GCA_038224035.1 Gemmatimonadales bacterium | reverse complement strand
GGGGCGCGCCAGTGGTGGGGTGCGCCAGTGGCGGGGTGCAGGAAAAGTGGTACTCGCGCTTCGCAGGTAGCTTCTGCAATTTTCCGAGGTATCTTTCGTGTGTTCTGCCTGCGTCGCACGCTGAACATTCCCGCCTGGGTGCATCGCCGATGTGATGCGCTGCGACGTTCTGCCCGCCCACCACTGTCTGGAGATGGCGATGACCGCTCCCACCGGAAGCGCCTTTTCGTCGCTCGCCAATACACTGTCGTCTGTACCGTCGCCGAACCGCTATGCATCAGGCGGTCCGCGTATGGAAGCGCCGGGTACGGTCAACGCGCTGTTCTTCAAGGCGATTGAAGAGCGAGCACTACCCAAAGCGTTCATGTACAAAGTGGGTGGCGCATGGGAATCGATCTCGCACGCCACGGTCCTCGAGCGCGTTCGGCACACCGCGTTCGGATTGCAGGCGCTGGGCGTCATGCCCGGTGATCGTGTGGGGATTCTGTCGGAGAACCGACCGGAGTGGGCGATGGCGGACTACGCGTGTCTTTGCGCCGGATTGATCGATGTTCCGGTGTATCCAACGCTGCCCGCAGAGCAAGTGCCGTATATCCTGAATGATTCCGGCGTGAAAGTGATCTTTGTGTCGAACGCGGCGCAGGCGCAGAAGATCGCGTCGGTTCGCGCGCAGGTACCGGGGTTGCAGTGGGTGGTGGGCTTCGCCGCCACCAAGGCGGACGGATGCGACATGACACTGGCCGAACTCGAAGCGCTGGGTGCAACGAAAGACAGTCCGGAAGCGGCCGCGCAGTTCAAGCATGATGCCTTGGCGGTGGAACCGAGTCATCTCATCACGCTGATCTACACGTCAGGCACGACGGGGAATCCCAAGGGCGTGATGCTGACGCACGACAACGTGTATTCGAACTGCATCGCGACCGAGAGCAGCATTCCGCTCGCCGGTGGCGATCTGGCACTGAGTTTCCTTCCGCTCAGTCACATTTTCGAGCGCATGGGCGACTACTATTTGTTCGCGAACGGTGTGATCATCGCGTACGCGGAATCCATTGACACGGTGCCGATCAACATGCAAGAAGTCAGTCCGACGCTCATGATGTCGGTGCCGCGATTGTACGAGAAGATTTATGCGCGGGTGATCGAGAATGCCGTCGCCGCGGGCGGCTTGAAGGCGAGGATTTTTTTCTGGGCGCGTTCGGTGGGAGACAAGTGGTCTGACGTCAAGCTGTCGGGGAGGGAGCCCGGCGGTTTGCTCGCGTTGCAGTACGGGCTTGCGCAGAAGTTGGTGTTTTCCAAACTCAAGGAGCGCACCGGCGGACGGCTGCGGTTTTTCATCTCCGGTGGCGCGCCGCTTTCGCCGCAGATCAACAAGTTTTTTTATTCGGCCGGGCTGACGATTCTTGAGGGGTACGGCCTCACGGAAACGTCGCCCGTGGTTTCGGCGAACACGGTGGAACATTTTCGCATTGGGACGGTGGGAAAACCGATTCGCGGCGTCGAAGTGCGCATTGCGAATGACGGAGAGATCCTCACGCGTGGTCCGAACGTGATGAAGGGGTATTACAAAAACCCCGAAGCCACAGCCGAAGCGATTGACCACGAAAGCTGGTTTCACACCGGCGATATCGGTGAGATCGAAGACGGCTTCCTCAAGATTACCGACCGAAAGAAGGACATCATCGTGACGGCCGGCGGCAAGAATCTCGCGCCGCAGCCCATCGAGAATCGTCTCAAGACCAACAAGTACGTGAGTCAGGCCGTGATGCTCGGCGACAAGCGCAAATACCCCGTGGTACTCATCGTGCCGAACTGGGATCAGCTGGAGAAATGGGCCGCGGAGCAGAACATCGTGTGGACCAGCCGCGCGGAACTGCTCAAAATGCCAACTATTCAGGCCAAGATGGAGAAAGAAGTGAAAAGTGAGCTCACGGGGCTCGGCAGCTACGAGACACCCCAGAAGATCGGCTTGCTCGAGCATGACTTCAGCATCGAGCGCGGTGAGCTTACGCCCAAGCTGAGCGTGAAGCGACGAGTTGTGGAGAAGACCAACGCCGATTTCATCGAAAGTTTGTATGCGGAGTGATGCTCGCGGTTCGGCCGATACAACGCTCGTTCTCCCTCCGGTGTCTCAGTCTTCATGACTTCTCCCGCCAGACTTTGTTGGCCTGCCGTTCTACTGATCGCCGTCGCCGCGTGCGGTGGCGGCGATTCGACTGCGGCATCACGCGTTGTTGTGGACACACTGCCCGGTGGGGCGGTGCGCACAATGTCATCCGCGCCGGTGGACTCGGGGCTGTGGTCGCTCGAGCTGTTGCACGAGATTCAGCCCGCCGAGGGGGAGCCCGGCGAGTTGATGAAGCCGAATGACATCACGATGACGGCGGACGGGCTCGTGCTCGTCGCGGAGGACGGTGACGCACACGTCAAGGTGTTCGATGCGAATGGTGCATTCGTGCGACGCATTGGACAGCGCGGTTCGGGACCGGGTGAGTTTCGGGGGGCATGGGTCGCGGCGCGAGGCGATACGTTGTTGGTGCAGGACCCCATGGCCGGTCGCGCGAGCAGTTTTCGTATCAGCGACGGAACGTATCTTTTGTCGCGCGCAACGTCGTGCTGTTACTGGGCGCCGATTGGAGTCGATGGTGAAGGGCGCGCTGTGATGCCGGCCAACCATTCGCCACCCGATACCACGCGTGAGGCGGCGACGTTCGTTCGCACGGCGTTCGGATCGGCCGAGGCAGACACCGTGTTCGTATGGCATCGGCGTGTGGCATCGGGGCCGGAGCATCAGTGGGAAGTACGCAACGGCGATCAGATGCAGATGGTTATGAGCGTGCCGCTGCAGCCGCGAGATGTGCAGGTGGCGGATCCGCGGGGCGTGTTCATCACCGCGTGGACCGGTGACTATCTGCTGCGGGTCACGCGAGATGGCAGTGACACCGTGGCGATCTTCGGTCGCGTGTTTTCGCCGGCCGGTGTGAGTGGCGCCGAGAAGCAGGCGATTGTTGATGCGCGAGTAGCCAGCATGACGTCGAACTCCGGCGGGCCGCCGGAGGCTACGCTGCGAACGTCGTTTGACCCCGCGAAAATTCCTGACGTGCGGCCACCGTTTGAGCGGTTCTCCTTGGATCTCTCGGGGCGGGTTTGGGCGCGACGGTCGCTGGCCGATACAACGGTGGCGGAGTTTGACGTATTCGGCCCGGGGCGCGAGTGGCTGGATGTAGTGCGGGTGCCGGCCGCGCTCTGGCCGAGGGAGCAATACACGTCGGAGGCGTGGGGAACCGATCGGGTGGCGGTGCCGGCGGAGGATGAGGATGGGCGACCAGTGGTGAGGGTGTTTCGGATTGTCCGGCGGAGTAGCGAGTAACCGCCCCCGGCACGCTGGTGTTTGGATCAGAAACGCAGCGGATCCCCACCCCGCCGCAGCGGCACCAACCCACTCGCCGCTACACGCACCTCGCCCAGCCATTCGTGCTCGTCGCGAGCAAGTTCGTGCACATCAGGCGGCACAAGCACGTCGGCCGGCGCGACGACACGGCCGCCCTGTTGCACGGCGCGCACCGCGCTCGATATCCAGACCGCGCCAGAATACGCGTGATCGAGCGAGACCCCGCGCACGGTGCCCACACCCAGCGGCAGCGCGTTCGCCACCCGCACACGCGAGTGGCGCGTGGCGACGCCGGGCGGCGCGTTGACCGCGAGCACGAGCACAGCAGCGAGCGACGCCAGCGCGTCCGCCACACGCGCGGACTCGCCGAACAGCACGACCACGCCGTTGGCTTCCCGCAGATCGAGCAGCGCGGCGAGACGCAAAGCCGAGGCCTCGAGCGTTTGCGCAAATGAGGTCCCGGTTTCGTCATCCGCCGCCGCGAACGTGCAAGGCTGCGGCAGGCGGAGTGGCTGCACACCCGGCGACGTGCCCGGCGACGTGCCCGGCGACGCACCCGGCGACGTGCCCGGCGACGCGCTCGGCGACGTGCTCGGCGACGCACCCGGCGACGCGCCCGGCGACGTGCTCGGCGACGTGCTCGGCGACGTGCTCGGCGCAGCATCGAAATTCAGCTCGCCGTGCTCAATACGCCATTCACCACCGCACACGGGACACCCAATGGCGCCACGAATGATGCGCCGATCAACCACTATATCGGTGGCCACCACGAGCCAACCCTCTTCGTGACCACGCGGACAGCGCAGTGCCTCAACCAGATCTACGTGCATCGGCGAAACCTCTCGTGGACGGCGCCGAAGACGCAACAGCCGCGCGGAATCACGCGATCACCGCTCGGTGCGGCGCATGCGCTTCCACCCCCTCAGCTATACGACACCCGCAACTCATCCACATTCACGTGCGCGGGCCGCGTGACCGCATACATCACCGCATCCGCCACATCCTCCGCGCGCAACATCAGCGACCGCGGCGGGAACCCGTCACGGTTATCCGGATCGACCGGATCCCAGATTTCCGTATCAGTCGGACTCGGACTCACCAGCGTGGCCCGCACGCCAGTGCCGCGCAGCTCCTGACGCAGCACCTCGTGGAACGCCCGCTGCGCGTGCTTGCTCGCAGCATATGCCCCGTTCTCGGGGAACGTATGCCGATCAGCCACCGACCCGATCGTGACCACGTGCCCACTCCCGCGCGCACGCATGCCGCCCATGAACGCCCGCGTGAACAAGAACGGCGCCAGCACATTGACTTGCATCGTGTCGGCAAACACCAGCGGCGTCGTGGCCTCGATCGTCATAAGCGGAAAAAGCCCGGCGTTGTTGACCAACACATCAGGCGCGCCGCCGAGGGCTTCCATGATCCCCGCCGAGGCCCGCGTCACGGCGTCGGCATCGCTCACATCACACGGCAGCGTGAACGCATTGCCGCCGAGCGCACGCGCGGCCTTGTGCAACCGCGCCGGGTCACGCGCCAGCATCCAGGTGCGCATACCCGCCGACGTGAGCGCAGCTGCAATAGCATACCCGATGCCACGCGACGCGCCCGTCACCACCGCCGTTCGGCCGGCGAGCGACGCAACAGACGCTCGCCCGGGTTCGGTCACCTCAGTACCCCGCCCCGTTCGGATGCGCGAGTCGCAGGAACTCGCTGCGCGTGCGCGCATCGTCGCGGAACACACCGCGCAGCGACGACGTGATGGTACGCGAATTCTGCTTCTCCACCCCGCGCATCATCATGCACAGGTGTACCGCCTCGATGACAACACCCACACCCTTGGGCTTGAGCACGTCCACCAATGCATCGGCTACCTGCTCGCCCAGCCGCTCCTGCACCTGCAGACGGCGCGCAAACACTTCGACGACGCGCGGGATTTTGGATAGCCCGACGATTTTGCCGTCAGGAATGTAGGCGACGTGCGCACGACCAAAGAACGGCAGCATGTGATGCTCGCACATCGAGTACAACTCGATGTCGCGCACCATCACCATGTTCTCATGGTTCTCGTTGAAGATGGCGTCGCCGATGACTTCTGCGGCATTGAGCTCATAGCCACGCGTCAGCCAGGACAGCGACTTCGCCACGCGGCTCGGTGTCTTGAGCAGCCCTTCGCGCTCGGGGTCTTCACCCACGAGCTCGAGCTGACGACGAATCAGCGCTTCAAACTCGCGCATGCGATCGGTGTCGACCGACATCTCATCGGTATCGACCTCTGTGGCGCCACGAAGCAGCGCCGGATCGAGCAGATCCCGCGTGGGACGAATCATGCTTTCACTCCCCCTCATATTCGACATAGTTGTTCTCGGTCTCCCAGAGGCGAAGCCGCTGCAACTGCGCTGGACGCAGCACGGGTTCGATCACGCGCCACATGGCGACGACGATGTTCTCCGAGGTGGGATTGATCCCCGAGAGGTAATCCACCTCGAGGTTCAGGTTGCGGTGATCCGTTTTTTCGATGACCTCACGCTCGACGACGTCACGCACGAGCCCGAGGTCAACCACGTAGCCGGTCACCGAGTCGATGGGTCCGCGGACCGACACTTCGAGCACGTAGTTGTGCCCATGCCAGTTGCGGTTGTTGCACTTGCCGAACAACCGCGCGTTCTCTTCGTCGGACAGCGCGGGGTTATGTACACGATGCGCTGCATTGAAGCGCAGGCGGCGCGTGACGGTCACGATTGACATGCGAGCTCGAAATCCGGCCAGCGAAGGTGGAGCATCACCCCGTCAGTGAGCCGGCCGGTTTCGGCCCACGAGCCTGTCAACCCACAGATCGGGGCGGGCGTTCCCGTGAACCGCACTCGGGATACTGAAGGGTACGGCCAAACCGCCTCCAAGGCCATCGGGACGAGTCCCTGCGGCTCCAAAAAAGCACAACGGCCCCGCCCTTTGTGAGGACGGAGCCGCTGCGTTAAACACGGGATCGAAGAGGTGATCTTGAAGCCCAAGAGAAATGATGGGACCCTCACCGCACTTCCGTCTTCCCCGCACTGGGGCATGGCGTCCACGCAGTCTGTCAGGCCCGCTCCAAGAGCTTATCGGCTCAAGAAGTAAATCTCTCCGTCCCGAACCGTTCGTTCAGCCAGCGGTGACCGTCACCGCTCACTTATCTTGTATGGATAGTACAAGGCGCGCACGTTGCCGCGCAAACCCGACCTGCACCCCGACACCCTATGGACTTGCTCACTATCGCCGGCGTCACGATGCTCGTGGGCTGGGCGTGGATCACCTTTACCACCACGGCGCCCGGTTGGGTCCATCTGTTCCTGACACTGGGTGTGTTTCTGGTGATCTGGCGCATCGTCGTGAGCGGTACGCCCGATCCGGTCGCGCCAGGCGAATCGGCGAAGCCGAAACCAAAGCGGTAACGGCAATTGGCCAGACCGCGCCACTCACATTGTGGCGTGGCGCGCGTCAAATCTCCCAGTTCGACAGCACGAGCCCTTCGGCCGGCGTGTGTTCATCCCAGCCGTGCACGCTCATGCGCAGATCGGTCCACCGCACGCGGGCACCGAGCGCCATGAGCAGGCGATACGCGTCGGTGTATTGCCCCTGCAGACGGATCGCCACGCGCGGTGTTCCGCCGCGCTTGGCAAAGTTGCAGAGCGCACGCACCATCGCGGGCAGCTCGGCGCGACGCGCCAACACGAGCTTGAGTACCCGCAGTTCGTCACGCGCGCGCCCCTCGACAAGCGCGGCCGAATGGCACAGCGCAAATCCGTCAGGGTTTGCGGGGTCGCCGAGCAAGAGCGTGTCACCGAGTGCAAACCGCTCGGTGAGATCGATTTCCCTGGTAAAATCGTAGTCGGGCAATAAGCGCTGCGTGAGCGCCCGACACGCCTCTACCGTGACCTCGCGTTCGAGTGGTGAACGACGCGACAACAACTGCAGCGGCCGATCATCGCCGACGGCCTCCACCGTGAGCGTGATGGTGAGCGGACCCGGCACAAATCCGAGCGCCGAGTAAAAGCCGATGTTGTCAACCGTTCGCGGCATGGTCTCCAGACCGATCACGCGCGCGCCGCGTTTGCGCAGCATCGCGAGGCCCGCCTTCACGATCGTGCTGCCAAGTCCCGCACCCTGATAGTCCGGCCGCACGCACAGCGGACCCATCCAACCTTCCGCGCCCGACAGATGCACAATGTTGAACGCGACAATCTGCTTGCGGTCATCGCGCCAGCACATGGCACCCTCGTCGGCGTCTTGAATCGCGTAACGCCAAATGGCGGGATTAAGCGGCGGCACACGCACACCCACCATGCCGTCCCGCCGATAGCGGTCACTGAATGCTTCGCTGAACACTTCGTTGAGCGCCGGGATGTCGGCAGCGGTCGCGGCCGAGGGCCCGTCGACCGGCCGTGTGGCGCGCCACGTGCGCGGTGAGGCGGTCACGAGCGAGACTCCAGGGCGCCGCGCGGCGGCAGCACCGGCGTGGCCTGCTCTGTTTCCCACGCAGCCGCGTCAGCGCCCGCCGCGCCGCCAAGCGACGCCTGCACGCGACTGCTTCCCGATTCCTGATCGTACGATACGCTGAGCACCCGATCCAATCCCTCGCGAACGTCTTCGATGTGCGTAATGACCATGACCTGTTCAAATCGATCGTGCAAACGGCGCAATAACGCCAACACATTCTCACGCCGTGATTCATCGAGCGATCCGAACACTTCGTCGAGAATGAGCAACGAGAACGGTTGACCGGCCCGCTCCGCGATCATCTGCGAGATCGCCAGACGGAGCACCAGGTTGCAGATATCTTCTTCTCCGCCCGACAACACCGTTTTCGGTAAACCGTCCTCAAGCACCTGCACGCCGTAGTTCTCGTCCAGCTCCAGCGACGCGTAGCGCCCGTCGGTCAGCGATTCAAGAAAGGTACTCGCCAGCTCAGAGAGTTCGGGGCGCAGCTGATCATTGAGTTCCTCACGGAGCGCGGCGTATTCGTCGTCGAGCTCGTCGTGAAGCGAGCGTTCGTCCTCCAGCACCGCTGCCCGGGCCTGCAACGCGGTGAGCGACGCGCGGGCCAGCCGCGCCGATTCCCGCTGCTGTTCGGCGTGCTGCACCGATCCTCGGGCTTCGGTGGCGTCGAGCTCGGCGTCGTGCAGCGCGCGAGCCGCCGCTTCGTGCTCGCCGCGTCGCACGTCGTGCGTGGTGGCGTCAAACCCGAGCGATTCGCGCTCGGCCTCGACCGTGCGCCCTCGCTCCGAGTTCTCGCGCAGCGCCTGCTGCGAGGCCTCGAGGGCGGTGAGAAGCTCGGGCTCACGATCCACGGCGACCTGCAAGCTGGCCGCGCGCGAGGCCAGCTCGCTCACGCGCGCCACCTCGGCGCGGACCATCCGATGCTGCTCGGCGTCGTAACCGGCGGGCTGTGCCGCCAGCTGCGCCGCCGCCGTGTCGCGACGCGTTCGTAGCGCCTCACGCTGCGGAAGCAGCTGTTCACGCTCCTGAACCCCCGCGTGTATGCGCGCGTATCGGCGTTCCGCGCCCGCAATATCCAGTTGCAACGCGGCGCGACGCCGGTCGAGCTCCTGCACGGCCTCCGGCACCGTGGTGAGCTGCTTTACGCGCTGACGGAAGTAGGTGCCATCGACCTTCACGATCTCGAGCTGCTCGGTGATCAAGTCGAGTACTTCGCGGTACGACGCACCGAGCGGTCGGCCGCAGGTTGGACACGGACTCTCTTCGCCCAGTCCTTGCAGCGCGGCCTGTTGCACCGCGAGATCGTCGTGCTGCGTGCGCAAGGCTTCGAGCCGTGTTTCCGCTTCCTGCCGATCCCGCGCCCACAGTGTGCGCGCCTCATCGTGCGCCAACTCCGCCCGAGCAAACGAGGCACGCGATCCGTCGAGCGCCGCCAACTGCTCGTGGGCAAGCGTGGGCGCGGACTCCAGCTTGACCAGACGCTCGGCGAGACGCGATTCATCTTCGACCAGCGCGCGTATTCGTTCCGCGATCACCCGTCGCTCGCTCTCCGCCGCCGCGAGTGCCTCGAGCTGTTCAAGTTGCTGCTTGAGCGCCGGCAAGGTAGTCGCACTCTCAAGCAAGGGCGCGAGCGACAGGCGCGCCGTGTTGACCGCATCGAGCTCACGCCGCAGGCGCTCGACATCGCGCGTGCGCGCGGCGGTGTCCTGCTGCATCACGCGACGATCGGCCTCGAGGGTGAGCCAACGTTCGCGTGCTGCCTCGGTCGCACGCCACGCGGGTGTGACCGCCGCGAGCCGTTCCGACGCCGACGCCAGTGCCGCCTGCGAGAGCTCGGCGCGATCGCGTGCGGCCGAGAGCGCGGCGTCGGCGGCCACCTCACGCTGCGCGACGACCTCGGCGTCCGGCATAGCACTGCGCAATCCAGTCAGCTCCGCTATGATTGTGCGGCGCTGTTCGCGCAGCATCTCCTGCGCGACCGCGAGACGATCATAGCCAAGCACGCGGGCCAGAAAGCGCGCGCGCTCCGCCGGGCCGAGCGCGGCCATGACATCAAGTTCTTTCTGCCCGGTGAAATAGGTATTGAAGAACTCCGCACGTGACATCCCCAGACGGCGCTGCAACAGTTCGTTGACACCGCGAATCGTGCGCGCAATCGGCTCCGCGCCGTTGTCGAGGTACACATCGGCCGACCGGAGCGAGCGCTCTACACGGTAGCGGTGGCCGCCGAGTTCAAAGTCCAATTCGACGCGAACGGGCGCGTTCTCGGCGGCACGCGCATGACGAATCGACTCGCGATTGCCGCGCGCCGCACTGTTGCCGTACAGCGCCCACGCGATGCCTTCGAGAATCGTGGTTTTTCCGGCGCCGTTGGCGCCAATGATGCCCGTCAGGCCGGCCGAAAACGTGATGCGCGTGTCGACGTGCTGGCGGAAGTTTTTGAGTGACAGGGCGTGCAGACGCATCGGGCTAGACGTCCGCGATGGGCAGCGCGGCCACGGCCGCATCTTCGGCGCGCGCGAGATAGGCGAGGCCGAGCTGCACCAGCCGGTCGCGATCGAGTCCCGGCGCGAGCGGGCGCTGCCGCAACCGCTCCGCCAATCGGTCGCGCAAGGTGGCGCGTCGACCGGCGGCACCTGACGAAGGCGCCGCGGCGAGCAGTTCCGGCTTGCGGGTATCCAGATGAAAATGAAGCGCCCGTCGACGCACGTCGCGCAGTGGGGCATAGTCGAGCGTGCGTACGACATGCCGCGAGACATTGCGCACGACCAACCGTACGATGCTGTTGTCGATGTGTACATCGACGCGCGCGATGGCGTCCGCAATGCGCGCGTCGAGGTCGGCAGCCGTGAGTTCGGCCGCGTCGATTGGCGGGAGGTCGAGCAACGGTCGTGACGTCTCAACCGGGTGAAATACGTGCGCGCCCGTTGCGAGGTCATGCTCGATGAAGCCCTTGCCCTGTCCCGGTGCCGCGCCGTTCCGAAGTGTCTCCTCTCGCACATCGGCCCACGGATTCGTACTCGTGTAGTCGAGCGATCCGCTGTAGTAGCACGGGATTACGCGTCGCGTTGGCGCATGCTGCAGCTCGATACGTCGATATACGTGGTAGTGTCCGAACGCGACGTAGTCCCACGGCGAGCGCTCGAGTTCGATCGGATCAATCGGTGTGTACAGGCGATCTCCGGGTTGCGCGGCTTCGGGGACAACGCCTCGTACCTCGTCGTGAACGAGCAGCAGGTTATACTTGCGGCGCGCGTCGGCTGTGAAGCCTCGGGACGTGGGCACCGGCGATGCGGCATCGCTGGCGGCGTTTTCGGGGCCGTTCGCGGGGCCATTCGCCGGGCCGTTCGCCGGGCCGTTCGCGGGGCCATTCGCCAACCGTGTGGAGCCGGGAGGCGTATAGGGAACGGCGAGGATGGACAGATCGCGCGCCGGATCGTCGATGCGTTCGATGCCGCGAAACACCACGCGCACATCGAGCTCGGTGAACAGCTGCAGAATGCAGCCGGCATCCGACACGCGCGGCACATCGTGATTGCCGGCGATCATCACGATGAGCGCGTCCGGCAACGCAGCACGGAGCTTCGCGAACATGCGAAACCCGTCGAGAATTGCCGAGTTGGGTGGACGCACCTGATGAAACACATCGCCGCCCACCAGCACGATTTGCGGTGCGAGCGCGATCGCCTGATCGATCGCCCGGGCGCAGGTGGCGGCCACGTCGGCTTCCCGCTGGTTCACGCCCGACGCGGTATGTCGCTGGAACTGTCGATAGCCTAGATGCAGGTCGGACAGGTGAACAAGACGCATGTCGAGAGGCGGGAGCGAGCGCGGCGTTGTGGAACGGTGATCGCGATGAAAGTTATCGAACAACCCGCCGCTCAGGAGCGGTCAGCGCACGCGCAGTCGCTGTGTGATACGAATACCAATCTGCATGGGCGGACCGTCGTCGGAAACGGAGACCACCTCCGATTGCACTTCGATAGTGGTGCGTGCGTCCACAATCCAGCCGCGCACCCGATCAAGGCGCAGCGTGCCCTTCATGGTTCCGGCGGTCACGACGCGGGATCCGGGTGGCAGATCTCTCGTGGAACCATCGCGCTGCAGCGTACCACGTACCGAGACATGGGCGTCGCGTCCGTCGCGCGTGGTGGAATCGAGTCGAAAGATCGCCCGCAGCACTCCGTCGGAGCGATACGCGCCGATGGGTAACGAGGGCATCGGCACATCGCGCTCCCAGCTATCCCCGATTCGCACCGGCCCATCTGGCAACATCGCCGGCATGGCGGACAGCGTGGCTCCCACTCCCGCCCCACCATCGACGGCATCGGACATCACCATGGCGCCGTTGGGCAAGACCCGGATACGGGACGGCGGTGCCTTGGGATCAAGCGCCACGCGCTGCGACGTCAACGTCTGCCCGACTTCACCGGATCGCACCGACAGCGAGTCGGTGGACGCCAGCACCACGGTCCCGTTGGCATCGCGACGTTCGACCGTGGAGTGGGCGTAGAAGTCCATCATCGTCACGCGCGTCGGCGTGGTGTTGCGCCGCGGGCCGACACCGGGCGGAAGCTGGGAGCGCGGGTCTTGCCCCGGGGCGCCCGGCAGCGGATACGCGTCCCGACGCGCGCCGGTCATCTCAATGATCTGCTGCAGCTCGAGATGGAGTACGTCGCCGTCGTCAGGCTGGACCAGAAGCCAAATGGCCCGCTCAACGCCATTGCCGCCGGCCTTCACGGCCTTCGCCCCGCGTTCGGGGGCGACACCGCCTTGAGCGCCTACCGTGGCGACGGCGCAGAGCGCCAGAACGACAAGTGCGGGAATCGAGAGCGAACTGCGGGCTGATCGTGGCTGGGTGTCTGGATGGGACATCATGTGCCGGACATTGTACGCATGCAGGCCATCGAACCAGTGGAGAGGGCACCAGCAACTGGTCGACGCTTGAGTACACCGCATCGCGCCGCAGGCTCCGATCGGTACCTCGCGTAGCCTGATCGGCGCTGAGTCGTCCTCACTGGTGATCGGGCCCGCTGCCTCGCTGTAGACGAGGTGCATGCACTCGTGACGGTGCCTGCAGTGGCGCTGACTCAGCTTATTCGCAAGACTTGTGACAGTGATTGCTTCACGCCGATCCCCGACCCGCATGCAACCCACTCCGATCTCGACCTCTTCTCCCTCCACTCGTCGCCTGCTCACCGTCGTCACCATCGGCGGGCTGTCATTGGCGCTTGGCGCATGCGAGGATGGCCGCGGACCGTTCGATCGACTGTTCAGGAAGGATCCGGTCGTTTCCGGATGGGCGCGCGACAGCGTGATTCTGGCCAGCAATCCCGAGGTGCTGTTCCGGGTGCTGCCGGATCCTGGTGGCGCGTATGTGGTCCCGATGGCGTCGATCGGATCGCAGGGGCTGCGGGCGCTCAAGTTCACGCAGGCCGGATGGCGACGGCTCGATGCTGACTATCTGGTCGCCGGCAAGATGCTCACTCCGTACCGTCATGGTGTCGCCGAAGAACCGATGCGCATGTTCCGCGGAATGTGGCAGCCCGGGACGGGGCCGCTTGATACGCTCAACTGTCCGGTGGTCGTGCCGATCGCGCGCGCGATTGTGTCGAGCTCATACAGTTACGGCTCGCTCCCGCCGTTTGCCACGAGCGGCAAGCGCCCACCGCTCAAGTACGGTCCCACCCTTGATCAAGCGGCCATCGCCAACGCGCTGGCGAATATCGGGACACTGGTGGCGCCGTCCTCGGGCATTCCTCCGGGGCAGCTGTCGCGCTACGAACGACAGGTGCATCAGATTCCCTCCGGCGTCAACGGCAGTTCATCACTCGTGGTGGAGTACAACGATGCGACCCCGTTGCCGGACACGCTCAAGCCCTACGGCGAGCGTCCGCGTCAGATGATCGTGATTCTTGACAAGGGAACCTACGGATTCAAGCCTGGCTACTCGTTCTCCACACTCGGCGGACGGAACGCCGCGCCCAAACTCGAGTTTCTCGACTTTCTCGACGTGGACGACGATGGTGTGCCGGAGATCATGCTCGGCTTGAGAGATCGGCAGCTCGCGCCACTGTATACGATTGTGCTCCGCTACGAAAATGACGCGTGGCGTGAACTGTACCGCTACACCGGCAACCGCTGCGACTTCTGAGTCACAACGGGTGGTAGGTCATTCCACGCCGATGTCCCACGCCTGCTCAAGATCTTTGCGGGAGTAGGCGCGGAACGCCGTCAGCGTTTGCGTGCGCTCAATACCGGGAACCGTCGCGAAGTCACGCGTCACCACGTCGGCAATGCGTTCAAGATCCGGCACGCGCAAAATCGCCACCAGATCCCAGGCGCCAGACACCGAGTAGACCTCGGCCACCCCCTCAATGCCCGCGAGCGTGTTGGCGCATTCCGCAATGCGCTTGGGATCGGCCTGCACCAGCACGATCGTGGTGATCATGGAGTCTCCGCTAAAGTCGAAAATCAACGAACAGTTGAGAGCAGGCGTGCGATGCGCTGCATGCCTTCGATGGCGATGAGATCGGCCGTGGCGTACGACGCCCGGATCCAGTTGGGCGTGAGAAACGCGCTGCCCGGCACGACGGCCACCTGGTGCTGCTCGAGCAGTGCCTCGGAGAACTTGGCACCGGGATCATCACCACCGAACGACGACACATCGAGGTAGAGATAAAACGCGCCGGCCGGATGCACGGCGAGCGAGCGCGCATCGCCGAGTGCATCGAGCACAGCGTTGCGACGACGGAGGAACGCTTCGACCATGGTATCCACCGCCGCGTCGGCAGCCTCGATATTCGTGAGCGCCGCGAGCGCCGCGTGCTGCGAGACGGCGGCCGGATTTGATGTCGTGTGCGATTGCACCGCGATCATCGCTTTGGTAACGGCCAGCGGTGCAATGGCCCACCCGATGCGCCACCCCGTCATCGCGTACGCCTTGGCTACGCCGTTGATCAGGATGAGCCGATCCCGCGCCGGCGCGAGCTGCAGCACCGACGTGGCCGGCTCGTCGTACGCAATGCGCAGATAGATCTCGTCGGAGAGCACCCACCACGCCTGCTTGTCGGCCAGCGCGAGAATGTCTTCGAGTTCCTGACGCGTGTACACCGCACCGGTGGGATTGCACGGAGAGTTCAGCATGACACCGCGGGTGCGCGGCGTTGACGACTCTTCGAGAATCTGCGCGGTCACTTTCAGCGAATTCTTCGGATCGCCCATGACCGGCACGGCCGTGGCGCGCGCCAGTTCGAGCATCTCGTAGTAGCTCGTCCAGCTTGGCGTGGGCACGAGCACTTCGTCGCCCGGGCCAAAGCAGGCCATGCAGGCGTTGAAGAGCGACTGCTTGCTGCCGTTGGAGACGATCACCTGCGCGGCGGTGAAGGGCTCGGCGCCGGCGGGCAGCAGCCGGTTCGCGTCGACGGCGATGGCTTCGCGGAGCGCGGGAATGCCCTCGGTGGCCGTGTATCGCGTGGCACCTCCCTCGACGGCGGCGGCGGCCGCCTGACGGATGAACGCCGGCGTGTCAAAGTCCGGCTCGCCCGCTCCGAGATCGATGATGGGTACGCCGGCTGCCTTGAGCGCGCGCGCCTTGGCCGCGACCGCCAGGGTAGCGGATTCCTTGAGGCGGGCGATGTTGGCCGACGGAATGAACGGTCTCGACATGAGAAAAGCGGTCTGGCCCCCACGCCGCCCACAAGGCTGGCGCGGGCGACACATGGAGAGTTGGCAGGGAATTGGCTATGTTACAGATCTGCGTCGAATCAGGCGCGGAAGTTACACGCGCCGGATGTGATGGCGCCAATGGTGGTGACGGGATCGTCGAGAGCCGGGCTCTCGACGGCGGCGACCACCCGAGAAGGCCTGACGAGCAGGCCTATTCTGAGGAACCCTTGCTACGGCCAGGGTTCTCCGCACGCCCGCCGGGCGGACGTGCGCTTTGCTGTCCGACAACTGAATGGAGCGGGACGTGGGCGATGAACGGGTAGGTACGGCACCGGTCGTGGAGACTGGAGCCGCTGGCGGCACACGCAGCCAGCATGTGGTAGTCATGGGCGCGATGGAGCCGCGCACGGTCCAGGCGGCACTGCGGCCTGGCGTCGAGCGCAGCCGACAGGGTGGCGCTCCTTCCGGGCCGGCGTGCCTGGTCATCACCCCAACGGGCGTGGCGACGCAACTCGCGGCGACCGAAGCACGCGACTTGCTCGACGCGCCCACGCTGCGCGTCGTGCCGGTGACGGCCGCGGCGCGCGCCAAGCGCGTGCTGGCCACGAGCCCGGTCGCCATCGCGATCGGCACGCCAGCCGACCTGCTGGCGCTGCGCCGCGGCTCGGCGCTCTCGATGGACAGTCTGCAGGCCGTGGTGTTGCTTGGAATCGATGCGATGCTGGCCGAACAGGGCACGCGCGATGCGATCGAAGCGCTGCTCACCGACCTGCCGTCCAGCGCGGTGCGCGTGGTGTCCAGCGCCAGCGAAGACGACGCCGAGGTCAATGAATTCCTTGAGCGCTACCTGCCGAAGGCCCGCCACATCACACCGCTCGTGAAGGCGACGTCGGTGTCATTCAATGTCACGCCGCACTATCTCATCACGGCACCGGCCGCGCGCACGGTGGCGCTGCGCACGTTCCTCGATGAGCGCGATCCTCCATCACTCGCGATCATCGCGGGCAATGATGTGGCCGAAGCGGAAGCCGCGGAAGCGCTCGCGCAGCTTGGCCTGCGTGTCGACGGACGCGCGACACAGATTGTGCGTGTGTCGCCACTTGGTCACACAGCCGCCGTGATCGGCTGGGACATGCCCGCCACCGCCGAGGCGCTGTCGAGCGCGCTGTCCGGTCAGCCGGTCGAAGCGGTGTTCTTCATTCAGCCGAGCGATGTGCCGGCGATGACCGCCGTCAGTGGTGGCGCAGCGCGTCCGCTCACGCTGGAAACGGCGAAGGTCGAGACCAAGCGTGGCGCCGATGCGATTCATGTCGCGATGCGGAACGCGCTCACCGACATGCGCACGGTTGGTGCCGCAGATCTGGCGTTGGTGGCGCCGTTGCTCGACGAGTTTGATCCCGTGGAAGTGGCCGCCGCCGCGCTGCGTTTGTTTGACGACGCGCGTCGTGCACTGAGCATTGCGCACGGCAGTGCGCAGGCGAATCGTGCGGTGTTTGCGTCGCCTGTGCGGGCGGCAGCGGCGGCGGCGAGCGAGTCGGCCGCGAACAGCGGCACCACGCGTGTGTTCTTCAACGTCGGCAAGCGTGACAATGTGCGCCCCGGAGATTTGTTGGGCGCGATTGCCGGCGAATCGGGACTGCCGGGTGACCGCATCGGCAGTATCGATCTGTTCGAATCGCACACGCTGGTGGAGATCGCGAGCGAATCCGTGGAAACGGTGATTGCAAAGCTTACGGGTGTGACGCTGCGTGGCCGTCAGCTGCATGTACGCCGCGATGATCGTGGTGCGGGTGGACACGCGGGCTTCGCGGGTTCGCGCGGTGGCGCGGAGCGCGGTGGCGATCGTGGCGGTGACCGTCCGCGTGGCGGACCGGGACGTGAGCGCGGCGGTGATCGTGGCGCGTCACGTGGAGGCAAGCCGTGGGAAGAGCGTGGCGAGAGCCGCGGTCCGCGCAGTGGCGCAGGTGGCGCCGGCGGCGCTGGCCGCGGATTCGGCGGCGGTGAAGGGCGCGGAGCCGGCGGCGGTGAAGGGCGCGGAGCCGGCGGCGCTGGACGTGGGTTCGGTGGTGGTGAAGGACGCAGCGGTCCGCCGCGTCCGCGCCCGGAGTTTGGCGGCGGCGAGCGCGGTCCGGCGCGCGGCGGCAGCGATCGTGGTCCGTCACGCGGCCCCTCACGGGGACCTGATCGTGGTGGTGACCGTGGTCCGCGTGGTGCGGGTCCGCGCGGCGACGGCCCGCGTGCGTTTGGCGCCGACGCGGCACGCCGTGAGTTTGGCGACCGTTCGGCGTCGGAACGTACCGAGGCGCGCGGTGAATGGGCATCGCGTGGTGAGCAGCTGTCCCGCTCATCGCGTCCGCGTCCTGACGCGCGCGGCGCCGACCGTGGCAACGACCGTGGTAATGACCGTGGGCCGCGCAGTGGCGGAGGTTCGTCGCTGCCGTTTCGTCGTCGTCCCTCGGGAGACTGATCCCGCATGAGTTCAGGCTTTCACGCGCCCGGCGGATGGATTGAAGTCATCGCCGGCGTGATGTTCAGCGGGAAGTCGGAAGAACTCATGCGTCGTGTGCGGCGGTCCACAATCGCGCGGAAGAACGTGCAGGTGTTCAAGTCTCACCTGGACGATCGTTATGCCGGATTGTGGGCCGTGGCCAGTCACGATCAGCGTACCTTGCGTGCCGTGCCGGTGGATTCGTCAATGCAAATCATGCAGCGGGTGGATCCCACGGCGCACGTGATTGCGATTGATGAAGCGCAGTTTCTGGACGCGGGCATCGTGCAGGTCTGTACCGCGTTGGCCGAACGTGGGCGTCGTGTGATTGTGGCCGGAACGGATACCGATTTTCGCGGTGAGCCGTTTGGTGCCATGCCGCATTTGATGGCCGTGGCCGAACAGGTGGACAAACTGCACGCGATATGTGTGCTGTGCGGATCGTCGGCGAGTCGCAATCAGCGGCTTATCGATGGCCGGCCCGCGCCGTACGATTCGCCCACAATCATGGTGGGCGCCGGGGATTCATATGAAGCGCGGTGTCGGGCGTGTCATGTGGTGCCGCGGGCCGATGCCGCGCAGGGGCGGTTGCTGTAGCGGTGCCGGCTGTTGCGGTCCCCCCGGATTGGGTCTTCCGGCCTCGCGGGCCGGAAGACCGAATAGGCCAGCATGTGCGGGCAAGGGCGGTACATAAGGCGCTCGGCTTGGCGGCGGATGCGTTGCCATCCCTTCTTTGATGCGTTAGCATCAGACCATGCGCACCACGATCGACATCGATGATTCGCTGCTCGCCCGACTCCGGGAAGACGCGCACGGGCTTGGCATTCCGTTCCGCACCCTGCTCCACCGTGTCTTGCTTCGGGGGTTGGAGGCGCCGACGGTCAAGACCGCACGCTACGCGTTTCGACCGGCGCCGCTCGGAGTGGTGCGCGAGGGCGGCGATCTGGTGAAGGCACTCTCGCTGTCAGATGCCATGGCCGACGAGGAGATCGTGCGCGAGCTGTCCCGGCGTCGCTAGACGAGACCGTGTGATCGTACCCGACCTCAACCTGCTGCTGTACGCCGTCAATGCCGACATGCCGCAACACTCGGCGGCACATCGCTGGTGGTTGCAGTGCCTCAATGGCGACGAACCGATCGGCATGCCGTGGACCGTGGCGCTCGGTTTCCTGCGGCTCAGCACCAACGCACGGATCTTCGGTGCGCCGCTCACAGCCAACGCCGCAATCCAACTGCTCGATGAGTGGCTGGCGCGACCGATGGTTCAGTGGATCGATCCGCTCGGTGAGCATTGGCGCATCGTGTGCGCCCTGCTCGAGGAAGCGGGAGCCGCAGGCAACCTCACGTCGGATGCACACCTCGCCGCCCTTTGCATTGAGCGAGGCGCCACGCTGCATTCCGCCGACGCAGATTTCGGCCGATTCCGCAATCTGCGCTGGGAAAACCCACTCATCGGGTAAGCGCCGGGTTGTCTTTGGCGCGAGCACCACTGTCCACACAGGCCGCACGCGTAACGGGGCGTGACGAGAAGCGGGACTGCCGCGTCTCTCACACGATGCTGGTTTCCTCTCCCCGTTCCCCACAGGCTGTGCCATGGGTGTGATTGCAACGCTGCTCGCACACGAGAACCGATCAGCACGACTTCGTCAGGCGGCGCGCGACCGATACCGGTTCGTGCCCTGCGACGACTGGACTTCGCTCACGCGTGCGTGTGAACGGGGCCCGATCAATGTCGTAGTGTTCGATTTGTACGTGGACGGTCGAGCCGATTTTGAACGTGTGCGTCAGTTGCGAGTGCGGGTGCCCCGTGCGGCTCTCGTTGCCTACGTGGATCTCTCGCGTGAACGTGCGCGTGATATGTTCGACGCGGGGCGCTGCGGCATCGATGTACTCATTGTTGCCGACGAGTCCGATTCACCAGCGCAGTTGGGCGCGCTGCTGGATCAGGCCGAAGCGCGCAGCGTCTCGAGCCTGCTCAAGCCGCATCTGGCCGGACTGCGCTCGGTCGTTCGCGACGCCGTGATGCTCTCGGTCACTCGCGCGCACGAACGGCTGACTCCCGATGGACTGGCGCGCTTGATCGCCGTGTCGCGTCGGTTGCTGTCGAAGCGGCTCGAAGGCGCACAGTTGCCACCGCCGCACCAGATGCTCACATGGGGCCGGTTGATTGTCGCGGCCAGCATGCTCGAAGACGGCTCGCGCAGTGCCGATGGTGTGGCGAGCGCGCTGGATTTCCCGTCGGGCAGTGCGTTCCGCAATACGTGTCAGCGGTATCTGGGTTGCACCCCGCATCAGATCCGGATCAAGGGTGGAGCGGCGTGGGTGATTACCGAGTTGCTGGTGACGCGGGATCGTCGGCGTGATGCGTTGATCGGGGAGCATGACGAAGAGGCATCGGTGGCGGCCTGATCGCTTACACTGAGTTGCACACGGCGTCCGGATTGTCCGGGCGCCGTTTTTGTTTACGACGAACACGGCGCCTCAAGCGCCCGCGGGGCCGCAAGACCGAATCGGGGAACGACAGGAAGTCCGAGCGACGAAATCGGAGCGCAGCGTGCGGCACACCCTTCCCCTCCCCGTGCGATCGGCGTTTCTTCTGTAATGCTGCGCATCGGCCTTACGGGCAATATCGCGAGTGGGAAATCCACCGTCTCACATCGACTCGCTGAGCTCGGCGCGCGCGTGATTGATGCCGACGTGCTTGCGCGCGAGGCGGTGGCGCCGGGTACACCGGGGCTCGCGGCGGTGATTTCCCGCTTTGGCGGATCCGCCCTTCGCGCCGATGGCACGTTGGACCGCGGGCGGCTGCGCGCGCGCGTGTTCAGCGATCCGGCTGAGTTGGCGGCGCTCAACGCCATCGTGCATCCGGAGGTGGGCCGGTTACGCGCGGAACGGGCGATCACGGCCCAGGCTGACGGAGTGCAGGTGCTGGTCGACGAAATCCCGTTGCTGTTCGAAGCAGGGCTCGCGGATGAGTTCGACGCGATAGTTTTCGTGGACGCGCCGGCGGAGGAACGTTTGCGCCGACTCATGATGGATCGTGGCTTGCAGCCCGACGTGGCGCAGGCGATGATGTCGTCGCAAGGTGACAGCGAACCAAAGCGGCAGCGCGCCACGTGGGTCATCGAGAACGATGGTTCGCTCGACTCTCTGCTCGCGCGCACCGATGTTGTCTGGCAACATATTCTGGCCCGCACCGGGCCGTGATTTTTCCCTTGACGGAGCATTTCCAGTGTCGAACATCCCCGCCGATCTGCGCTACACCAAAGAACACGAGTACGTGAAGTCCACGGATGCACCGGGTGTGGTGTATATCGGCATCACCGATTTTGCGCAGGGCGAGCTCGGAGACATCGTGTATGTGGACCTGCCCAAGGCGGGTGCGTCCTTCAACTCGCACGACGTGTTCGGCACGGTGGAAGCAGTCAAGGCCGTCTCGGAGCTGTTCATGCCGGTGACGGGCGAAGTACTAGAAATCAACGGCGCGCTCGACGGCGAGCCGGCGCTGGTGAACAGCGACCCGTACGGCGGCGGTTGGATGATCAAGGTGAAGCTCGCCGAGGGCGGTGATTCGGGGCTGATGAGCGCGGCGGAGTATCAGGCGCTGGTTGGCTGACCCGACGTTCGCACGTCGCAACAAGAGCGCCGCCACCCGATTCAGCTGGGTGGCGGCGTTTTGTTTTTTCGCACTGAGCCAACGTTGGCTTCGGCACGCTCCACCAGCTCCGCGGGTAAGCGGCCGGTGAAGCGCTACGCGTACTCCTCAATCGGCGGACACGAGCACACCAGGTTGCGGTCACCGTACGCGCTCTCCACCCGCGCCACGTGCGGCCAGAACTTGCGCGCCCGCGTGAACGGTGTGGGGAACGCGGCCTTCTCGCGACCGTACGGACGTTCCCACACATCACCCACCACATGGGCCGCCGTATGCGGCGCACGCGTGAGCACGTTGCCCTCGCGCGGCTGCGCGCCCGCTTCAATCTCCGCGATCTCGGCGCGAATGCCGACCATTGCCTCGATGAACCGATCGAGTTCGGCGAGTGACTCACTCTCCGTGGGCTCCACCATCATCGTGCCCGCGACAGGGAACGACATGGTGGGCGCATGGAATCCGTAGTCCATGAGACGCTTCGCAATGTCTTCGACTTCGATGCCGGCCGACGCCTTGAACAGTCGCGTGTCAAGGATGCACTCGTGCGCCACCAGGCCGTGCTGGCCGCGGTACAACACGGGATAGTGCTGCTCGAGTCGCCTGGCCACGTAGTTCGCGCTCAGAATCGCGAGCTTGGTGGCCTCGGCGAGTCCGTCGCCGCCCATGAGTTTGATGTACACGTACGAGATGGGCAGAATGCTCGCGCTGCCCCACGGTGCAGCCGACACGGGACCGATCGCCTGCGCCCCGCCCGTGCTGATGACGGGGTGACCGGGAAGAAACGACACGAGCTGCGGCGCGACACCGATGGGACCCATGCCGGGACCACCACCGCCGTGCGGGATGCAGAATGTTTTGTGCAGGTTGAGATGGCACACGTCGGCGCCAATGTCGCCGGGACGCGACACGCCTACCATTGCGTTCATGTTCGCGCCGTCCATGTACACCTGTCCGCCGTGCTCGTGCACGATGGCGCAGATGTCCTTGATGCGCGTTTCGAACACACCGTGCGTGCTGGGATACGTAACCATGAGCGCGGCCAGTTCGGCGCTGTGCTCCACCGCCTTGGCCTGCAGGTCGTCTACATCGACGTTGCCAACCGCGTCGGTCTTGACCACGACCACGCGCATGCCCGCCATCACCGCGCTGGCCGGATTCGTACCGTGCGCCGATTGCGGAATGAGACACACATTGCGATGCGATTCGCCGCGTGCTTCGTGGTAGCGACGAATGACGAGCAGTCCGGTGTACTCGCCCTGTGAACCGGCGTTGGGCTGCAGCGAGACGCCCGCGAATCCGGTCACCTCAGCGAGGTCCTTCTCGAGCTCCGCAAACATCTCAGCGTAGCCCGCCGCTTGTTCAACCGGCGCGAACGGATGCAGCTTGCCGAACTCGGGCCACGTCACGGGAATCATTTCGGACGTGGCGTTGAGCTTCATGGTGCACGAACCGAGTGGAATCATGCCGTGCACGAGCGAGAAGTCGCGGGCCTGCAGCGCGTGAATGTAGCGCAGCATTTCCGTTTCGCTGTGGTAGCGCGAGAACACCGGATGCGTGAGATATGGCGACGTGCGCGCGAAGCGTTCGTCGAAACGCGCGTCACTGTCGTCGGCCAGTTCGGCGAACGTGAAATCGGGCGCGGTGCCGTTGTTGAAGACGGCGAACAAATCGTGTACATCGGCCGGCGACACGGTTTCGTCGAGCGCCACGGCGAGTGTACCGGATTCAAGCACGCGCAGGTTAATCCGCCTGGCGGCGGCGGCGGCGAGAATGTCTTCCTGCCCATGAATGCCGACTTCCACACGCAGCGTATCGAAGTACTGCTCATGTGTGACGTGCAGGCCGAGCCGTTCCAGTCCCGCGGCGAGTACCGTGGCGAGGCCGTGCACACGTTCGGCAATGCGTCGCAGCCCTTCAGGCCCGTGATAGACCGCGTACATGCCGGCCATGACGGCGAGCAGCACCTGCGCGGTGCACACGTTGCTCGTGGCCTTCTCGCGGCGAATGTGTTGTTCACGCGTCTGCAGCGCCATGCGCAGCGCCGCCTTGCCGTCGGCATCACGTGAGACGCCGATGATCCGGCCCGGCATCTGTCGCTTGAACTCATCGCGCGTGGCGAAGAAGGCCGCGTGCGGTCCGCCGTACCCCATGGGCACGCCAAAGCGCTGGGAATTGCCAACGGCCACGTCGGCGCCCCATTCGCCGGGCGGCGTGAGCAGGGTGAGTGAAAGCAAGTCCGTGGCAACGATGACCAGCGCCTTCTGCTCATGCGCCCGCTCACACGTCGCGCGGTAGTCCTGAACCGCACCGTCGGTGGCGGGATACTGCAGCAGAATGCCGAACACGGACGCATCGAACTCGGCCTGCAGCGCATCGTCCACAAGCACATTCACGCCGCGCGCTTCGGCACGCGCTTGCACCACGGCGATGGTTTGCGGATGACAATCGGCGGCGATGAAAAACGTGTTGCGCGTGTCGCTCCCACGAACGGCAAGCGCCATGGCCATGGCTTCAGCGGCGGCGGTGGCTTCGTCGAGCAGCGAGGCGTTGGCGATTTCGAGGCCCGTGAGATCGGCGACCATCGTTTGATAGTTGAGCAGCGCTTCGAGTCGACCCTGCGCAATCTCGGCCTGGTACGGCGTGTAGGCCGTGTACCACGCCGGGTTTTCCATGATGTTGCGCAGAATGACGGGCGGCGTGATCGTGTCGGAATAGCCCAGACCGAGAAACGAGCGCCAGATCTGATTGCGGCCGGCGACGCGCTTGAGATTCGCGAGCACGTCGGCTTCGGAACGGGCCGGCGCGATGGCGAGCGGCTGGCGCAACCGGATCGTTTCCGGTACCACCGCATCGATGAAGGCCTCGAGCGTCGGATATCCAACGGCGTCCAGCATGATTTGCTGATCCGCAGGCGTCGGAGCGTTGTGACGCGGCGCAAAGGGAGCCGCAGAAAAATCGGGAGCCGTTCGAGTACGTGTAGCCATGAACTTCCTCGGGAAACCGGGAGCGACCCCGGTGGATGCACGATACGTGAGACCGGGCCCTTCGAGCGCCGGGACTGCGGGCCGAGCGGCGCTGAAAAAACCCTCAGCGACTCAACTCCGGTAAGTTAATAATCGTGCCGACCGTATCGCGACGCGTCCTTCAACTGCTGCCCGACACCTTGCCAGCGCCCCACTGGCCCTCGCGCTGGCGTGCGCTCGAATCGCCGGCCGCGTCGGGGGCCGAGAACATGGCGATGGATCTGGCGCTTTTGCACGCCGCCGCGTCACGGGGCCAGGCCGTACTGCGCACCTACGGGTGGGCGCGTCCGACGGTGAGCTTCGGGCGCAATGAGGCGGTGCGCGGGGTGTGGGATATCGCCGCCATGGAGGGGGCCGATATTGACGTCGTACGACGCCCGACGGGCGGGCGGGCGCTGTGGCACCGCCGAGAGGTCACGTACTCCGTGACCATGCCTTGGCCGGCCGACCGCGCATGGCGCGAGGCGTACGACGCCGTGAACCTGCGGCTGTTGCAGGCGCTCAGGATGTTGGGGGTGCCCGCACGACTGTACCACGCCGACGCCTCGGCTGCGATATCGCCGGACGGTCCGATCTGCTTCGCCGCGCCGTCGGCCGGCGAGATCGTGACCGATGGCGGCAAGGTGGCCGGAAGCGCTGTCTGGCGCACAAGCGGAGGCTTCCTGCAGCAGGGTTCGATTCTGCTGCACGACGATCAAGCGTTGCTGCGTGCTTATCGGTGTCGGGAAGGGCCGCCTGGCGCGGCATACGCGGCGCCGGTCTCCTCGTGGCTGGGCGACGATGATCACGCGCCGCTATCCTCGCGCGTGATCGCCGCACTGCAGGCCGCGTGGTCATGCCGTACGAGTGACAATGACGCGTACCCTTCGTCAGCAATCGACGAGGGTACGCTCAACGAATCCCGTGCGATTCTCTCGTCACCGCATTGGCTCTGGCGTCGCTGAGCGTTCGCCATCATCGTTGTACCTGCCCGACTCTTCCCGCCTCCGTTCCCTGCCATGATTGCCCAACGTCGCGTCTTTTCCCCCGTTCTGCTGACGATCTTTTGCACCCTGCTCGGTTGCGGGGGTGATACCGCGCCATCCGACGACCAGCGCGCGGAGGGCGGGACGGTGGT
>JBBRFQ010000027.1:0-25967 GCA_038224035.1 Gemmatimonadales bacterium | reverse complement strand
TGAAGAGTTCGGCGGCCGCTGCTTTCAGCCGTGGACCAAAGTACAGCACCCGGATCTTGGCGAAGTGGAAGTGGGCGGCATGAACCCGAAGTTCTGGTCGCAGAATGGTCCACCGGAAGTGCTCGAGAAGTGGGCCAGTCGTCAGGCGCGCTTCAACCTCGCGATGGCGCTGGATCTTCCCACTTTGGAGATCACCAACGTGGTGGTAAACAAGGTGCGTATGTCGGCTGACTCCGCCACACACGAAGTGAAAGTGACGGTGAAAAACAGCGGCCGCATTCCCACGGCGCTCGAACAGGCCAAGCGTGTGAAGATCGTGCGTCCCGACTTCCTCACCATCCAGTCGTCCGGAAGTCCGTCGGCGCGCACGACCACGCGTGGCGTCGAGTTCTTCCTTGGCGGCTTTGAAACACGGGTGTTGACGTTGCGTGTGCGTGCGCCGGCAGGCGAGGCGGTGCAGATGAACGCGCGCGTGACGAGCACACGCGGCGGTGTAGCGGACGCGCCGGTGCGCATCACGCCGTAGCGGCAAGCGAAATGCACCCGAACGCTGAGCTGGTCACCCGTTTCTACGCAGCGTTCGCGCAGCGCAACGCGGCGGGCATGCACGCCTGCTATCACCGCGACGTGCACTTCTCCGATCCCGTCTTCCCTGACCTGCGTGGAGACGACGTCCGCGCAATGTGGGACATGCTCTGCACGCGCGGCAAGGATCTCACACTCACGTGCAGTGACGTAAATGCTGATGATGTACGCGGCAGTGCGCGTTGGGTGGCGCGCTACACGTTTTCTGCGACGGGCCGACACATCACCAATCACATCGCCGCCGAGTTCACGTTCCGCGATGGACTGATCGTACGACACCGCGACCAGTTCTCGCTCTACGGCTGGGCCCGGCAGGCGCTCGGCCTCACCGGCCTGTTACTCGGCTGGAGCCGAATGGTGCAGTCGCGCGTGCGCACGCAGGCGGCCGCCTCGCTGCGCGCCTGGCGCGCCCGCGAGACGGCCGTCCCACACTGACGCTACGGCACGATACGCGGCTGCCCGATCTGATACTCCCTGGGCGGAATGTTGCCCTGCAGATGCCGCACGAAATAGTCCCAGCGACGGCGCATGATGTACGGGCCGTCCACGCCGAATCCGTGACGGGCGTTGGGCAGCATGAGCAGATCGAAGTCCTTCCCGGCTTTCATGAGCGCATCGGCCACGAGCAGCGTGTTGGACGGCGGCACGTTGTCGTCCATCATGCCGTGAATCAGGAACAGCTTGCCTTTGAGCTTCGCGGCATGCGTCTGATTGGCTTCGGCCGCGTAGTTGTCGCTGTCGCCGTTGCGCATGAGCAAGCCCTGATAGCGCTCACCCCAATCGTCTTCGTAGTTGCGATTGTCGTGATTGCCCGATTCGGAAATGCCCACCTTGAAGAAGTCCGGCTGCTGAAACATCGCGGCCGCGGTGGCGAAACCGCCGCCGGAGTGGCCCCACATGCCCGCGCGGTCGATATCGATGAAACGATGGCGCGACGCCAGTTCTTTCATGCCCGCGACCTGATCGGGAATCGTATTGTCGTTCATGCGGCCGTAGTAGGCATCGTGAAACGACTTCGAGCGTCCCGGCGTGCCCATGCCGTCAATGGCCACGACCACGAATCCGAGTTCGGCCAGCGCCTGGTGATCGCTGCGCGCCGGCGTGAAGCTGCGCGATCCCACGCTCCCCGACTGCGGGCCCGGATAGATGTAGTTGATGATCGGATACTTCTTGGTAGAATCGATGGTGGACGGCGTGAACATCAGACCGTAGATGTCGGTGGTCCCGTCACGCGCCTTCAGGCGCACCGGCGTGGGCGGCGTCCATCCCGATGCGACCAGTCGCGAGATATCGGCGCGCTCGAGCGACTGCAACAGCTTGCCGTTGGCATCACGCACGACGGTGACGGGCGGTGTGTCGGGCGTTGAATAGGAGTCGACGAAGTATTGGCCGTCGGGGGACAGCGTCACCGTATGATTGGCCGCTTCGGGCGTGAGCAACATCTGGCGCTTGCCGTCAAAGCCGATGCGGTAGAGGTGCGTGAAGTACGGATCGCGCCCGGCCTCCTTGCCCACGGCGGTGAACCAGATGGTGCGGCTTTTTTCGTCCACGCGCAAAACGTCCGTCACATTGCCGTCGCCAACGGTAATACGATTCTTGAGCGCGCCCGTCGTCAGGTCGTAGAGATAGAGATGCACCCAGTTGTCGCGCTGCGACCACCAGATGAGTTCATTCGACGCGGGCAGAATGCGCCACAGATTCTCCGTCAACGACGCATCGCCGATCTGGGTGGCGCTCTTTTCTTCCAGCACGGTGCGCACCGCGCCCGTTTGCGCATCGGCAATGCGAAGCCACGCCTGTTTGTGATCGCGTGTGCTGGAAATGAACGCGACCTGAGACCCGTCGGGATACCACTGCAGGTCGCACACGGCGCCGCCACACGCAATGTGATCGGACACCGTCGAGCGATGTGCATCGGGCGGCATTTGCAGGCGCACGACCTGCGGACGCGCGTCGGCGCCGAGTTTGATGATCGCCCGGCTGATGCGGAAGATCACGCTATCACCGGGCAGCGGATATTTCCAGGACTGCAGTACCGGATTGCCCACCTTGGTGGACACCAGGTGCATGTCGGTCACGCCTCGGCCGTCGTGCTGAAACGTGGCCAACTGGCGACCGTCGTCCGACCAGGTCACGATCGGATTCGCACTGTGCGTCCAGCCCGCGTTGTCAGTGGCGTAGCCGAAATCGGCGATGCCGTCGGTGGTGAGCTGCGTCTCGGTACCGCTCGCCAGCTCTTTCGACCAAAGGTTGTAGTCACGGATGAACACAGCCAGGCGACCATCAGGGGAGATCTGTGAGTTGGCGGGCGGCTGGGGCTTGCGCGGCGCGTCGGCGCAGCGGTAAGCGACGAGGTCACAGCGCACGGTTCGTCCACGAACTGTCACTGAGATCGATCGCGCATCGTTCGCGAGGTCCATGGTCTGGAACGGAAGGCGATTCGCTTCCACCGCACCGCCAACCGTCGCGCCTAACGCTGACGCAAGTCGCGCGTGATCAAATGCCGGCTGCCGCGTGCGTCGTGCCGGATTCACCAGCAGAAACTCCGCGCCGTCGATGGTGGTCGACCGATACCAGAAGCGCCCGTCGGGCAGCCAGGACGGGCGACCGGCGAGCCCACTCACCAGCGGAGTGGCAGTGGCGGCCAGAAACCGTTCCGCTTTCGCGTAATCATCGGCCGTCAGCTGGCGCGGCGACGTGGCTTGCGCACCGGCAAAAACGGGGAATGCGGCAACAGCCAGGAACTGAGCAACTCGTAGCAGGCGCATGGCACTCATGGGAGGACGGAATCGCGCGATCGAGGACAACTTCGCTGCCTAAGTATAGAAAATGATGTGCGCTTCAACAGGCTTCGCCGCGATTGTGGCTGGCACGGTGACTTGACTATACCGGTGACGCGATCCGAAGTTCGGCTGACGCAGCGCCATCGCGGCGCCCTGTTCCACTCTACCGACCAGACCATGGCGATTGATTATGACCGCTGGATCAAGGACACGAGCCGGATCGGATTGACGCGCAGTCCTGAGCTCAAGGTGATCGACGCCGCATTTCTGTCCTTCGCGAAACTCGGTACGGCCGATGCAAAACAGGCGCTGCAGAGCGCGTTCGACGCCTGGAAGAAGAAGCAGGGTCCGGGTGACGCCTGGCGCCGATCATCCCGCAACAACAATCGGGCGGCGGATAAACTCGCCGCGCTCTTGAGCGGACAAGGCGACAGCGACGCGGCGTTCAACCTTGGGCGCGCACCGGACTTCATGCATGAAGAGTTGGTCAACGCCAGGCTGGGCGTGCTCTATCTGTTCAGCCGACTCAGCGTGGCGCCTGGTATTTTCAAGATGCTGCTCGAAGGCGGGCTCGACATCGCCGGTCAGGCGCTTGAGATCGGCAACGCCAGTGAGCAGGCACAAGGTGCGCTCAGCAGGGCCAGCCAGGGCAGTGGCATCGTTGGAGCGCTCGGCGACAAGCTGGAGAACAAGCTCATTCCGCAGAACACGCCGAAGAACGTGTACCTGCCGCAGGGGGCCGCGCCGAGCGTCATGGCGAACGCCCGCGCCACGCTGGTCACATCGGAGCAGATTCAGCGCGAGGCGGATGCCGCCGAGGTCCTCGCCAACCGACCGTTTGTGCACAAGATCCGCGATAAGGTGCAGCAGTGGTTCGATATGCTCGTGGAGAAGGTGCTGCAAATCCTGCGACAGAAGTTCGGGACGGTCGAGGGAATCGCCGGTACGATCAAACAGGTGGTGAAAGGCATTGTGACACTCGTCGCCGCGAAAGCCGCTCCGTTTGTTGGCGCCGGTCTTGAGCTGGCTTCGTCGCTCGGCAAAACGATCGACGCGGCCGTCACACGATTCCGCACGTGGAAAGAGAGCCGCGATGTCGAGGTCGCGGAGGGGCATCCTGCGACCGTGGTGCAGGCGATCACCCGGGCGATGACGCTGAGCCTGTTTGATGGGCTGTGGCAGATGCTCAAGGGAGCGGGAGCGCTCGCCATGGACATTGTCGGCTTCGGGGCGGGCGGACTGGTGAATCTGATCATTGCCGCCGGCGAAATGCTGATCAAGTTCATCTGGCGGCTCGTCGAGACAGTACGCATCAACAGGTTCTGCCGAGAGGCGCGCGGCCACTGGGAGAACAGCGCCTCGCCCGACTCGTTACATCGCCAGCCGTTTGCCTTCAGCGAATGGTATCGAAGTTCGGCGCTGAACATTCCCCTGATCGCGGTGCTCACGCTCAACACGGGGATCTGCGGCGACAAGATGCGATATCTCACGATGTTCAAGGCCGGCGGCGCCCAGGAAATCTCGGCCGCCGAGTTCCAGCGCGGGGTGACGTTCCTCGACAATCTGAAGCCGTGGGGCGCCAAGTACATCGGCGACACCGGCTACTCGATTCGCAGCGGTGGTGACGTGCTGGTGGAACAGTTGGTGAACAGCTTCGCCACGTCACACGAAAAAGAGAAAACAGCCTTTGACCGGGTGATCGCGGTGGTGACCGCGTAGCAGCCAGTACTGCGCCTACCACAGCGATGACCACAGAGGCGCAGGACCCCACTATCTTTGAACGGTAGCCATAATCCGTTCTCTCTCATCGACCCCGTATGCGAACCACCAACCCGATGTTGTCCCGCCTGACCGACGCCGCGCGAGCGACGGTGGCCGCTCCGCAGTCGGAGCGCATGACGATTGCCGGCACGTCCACGAAGGCCGCCATCCTGCTCGCCATCGTGCTTACCACGGCGTTCATTTTCTGGACCCGGATCGACGCCGGTCGGCCGGAGCTGCTCATGCCGTCGCTGCTCATCGGCGGCATCGGCGGGTTCGTGGTGGCCATGATCACCGTGTTCAAGCCGCAAGCGGCGCCGTACACGGCACCGCTTTATGCGTCGTTGCAAGGCGTGTTTCTTGGTGCGGTGTCGGCGATGTACAACATGCGGTTCGCCGGACTGCCACAGCAGGCGGTCGTGCTGACCTTCGCCGTGGCCTTCACCGTGTTCGTGCTGTACCGCGCCAATATCCTTCGCGCCACGCAAGGGTTCAAGCGCATGATGATTGCCGCGACGGTGGGCATCGGCGTGTTCTATCTCGGCTCGATCCTGCTCTCGCTCTTCGGCGTCTCGATTGGGTATTTCACGTCCTCGAGTCCGCTGGCGATTGGCGTGAACCTGATCATCGCGGGCGTCGCAGCGCTCAATCTGGTGCTCGACTTTGATCGCATCGAAGAAGGCGTTCGCGCCGGTGCACCGCGGGCCCTCGAGTGGTTTGCCGCCTTCGGATTGATGGTGACGCTCGTCTGGTTGTATCTCGAGTTGTTGCGCTTGCTGTCGCGATTGCAGGGACGTCGCGACTAGCACATACACAAAGGGCGAGCCGGTTGGCTCGCCCTTTGTATATCCGCGTCGCGCGTCAGCCTGGAAGCTCCCGCCCGGACACACGGCGTTGGCGAACAGCGGCAGCAGCCCGCGCCACAAGTCGCGGACGTAGCAGCTCAGCTCTCACCGCGCGATTCACGAACGCTCGCCCGCTCCGACAAGAGTTTGGTGGTGAAGCGCTGCCCCTCGGCGAGTCGCTCCACTTCGATTTGCGTGGCCTCCGTGATCTGTTCGATGCGCTGCAGCTTCGCGGCGAGATCGTCCGGCAACTGCTGCGCGAGTTGCTCGGACTTGGCCGTCATGCGGCGTGCAAGCGCGCGCGCCAATGGATAGCCGATCACCATCAGCGAAGTGAACCCGAAGATCACGAACAGGTCGCCGTCGATTACCATAACACCGTGCGGTTAAAGGATGACTGCAGCTGCGCGACCAACGGAATCAGGCACACGCGGATCCCGCTCCACGCGCATCTCACGCACCAAAGTGGCGGGAGAACAGGAACTTGCGACTCAGCGACAACTCCGATCGCGAGATTTTCGCGTAGCGCGCGATCTTTTCGGGATAGTGTTCAAGTCCCGACTGCACGAATCCCATGCGCAGGAAGAGCCGGTCGGCCAGCGACACGGCAAACACTTCGGGATAACCCCTGTGTCTGGCCAGTTCCGCCGCCGCGTCGATGAGCAGATGCCCCAGTCCACGGTGCTGCGCTCTTGGGAGCACGGCCAGGGACACCAACTCCACCAGACTCGGCGAGTACTCGTCAAGTGCCACGCAGCCGAGCACGGAGCCGTCCGCCGCACGGATGATACGGTAGTCGTCGACATGCGCCGTGACGAATGCTTCGTTGCGAGGCAGCGTGAGACCGTCCGGCGCGAACAAGTTGTTCAGCGCACTGATTGCTGCCACATCACGCCGCATTGCCCGCTCGACGGGCAGCGGTTGCGATAGGTGTTCGCTGTGGCTCAAGGAGGTCGCGCGGTGATCGATCAGCGCGTGGCGTACACGCGGGTCGTACCGTCTTTGTTGAGGAACAGCACCTGATAGCGCTCCGGCGTGCCGCCTTCCATGCCCGGCGATCCGATGGGCATGCCGGGCACCGCCAATCCACGGCCAACCGGCTTCTCGCGCAGCATCTTGACGATGAGATCCGCCGGTACGTGGCCTTCAACCACGTAGCTGCCGACTTGCGCTGTGTGGCACGACTCGAGTGCACGCGGGATTCCAAACGTGCGCTTGACTTCAGTCAGGTCGGCAAAGTCACGAACCGTGCATTTGAAGCCCGCCGTCTGCACGTGCTCAATCCAGGCGGTGCAGCAGCCGCAGGTGGGCGACTTGAACACCGTCATCGACTGCGGCTGACCGGCCGGCTGCGCCGACGCCGCATGGGCGGCGCGACCGAGCGCCGGTTGCACGAGCAATCCCGCGGCCACAATAGCCAAGCGTGATAGCGCCTGACGACGCGAACAGTGTGGACCAGAACGATCCCCAAGCAACGGGTCAAACTCAGTTTGGCGCATTCCGGCCTCAGGACGGTGGGACATACACTGAATGTAGCGTGGCTCGGCCCGAGAGACACCGGTGCAAGACCTCGCTGCTTCACTCGGTCGCCGCGCGTGCCGATATCTGTCAGGGCACAGCTGAGCACTCCCCGCCGACGATGGCGTGTGGACACCGCGGCTCTGACCTCCCTCGTGTCCGCCCTTTAAAGAACAACGACTATGACAAACGCACCGGCCCCACACCTCCGGGCGATGGATTCCTTCCTGACCGAAAGCCGTCGTTCGGCGGACCGTCTGCTGAGTACCGTGCTCCTGCTCCATGTGCCGGTCGCGCTTGGCATGGCGGCATGGTATGGCACGTGGGGGACCGCGATTCTCGTTGCCGCGATCGCGGCGGGCATCCCGTTCGTGGTCGCGCGCCGGCAGCCGGGAACGCCGATCAGCCGACATCTGGTGGGCATTGGCTTCATGACGTTCTCCGCGTTGTTCATTCATCAGGCGCAGGGTGTGATCGAGCTCCACTTTCATATCTTCGCCTCGCTCGCCTTTTTGCTGGCGTATCGGGACTGGAAGGTGCCGGTCAGCGCGGCGGCGTTCATCGCGGTGCACCACGTGCTCTTCCACGTCCTGCAGCACAACGGCTTCCCGGTGTTCGTGCTCAATCATCACGGTGGGTTCGTGTGGGTGGCCGTGCATGCGGCGTTCGTGGTGTTTGAAACCTCTGTGCTGGTATTTCTGGCGCGTCAGCTCGCCGGCGAGGCGGAGCGCACGCAGGCGGTCTTCGAGTGTGCCGAGGCGCTCGCCGCCGGTGATTTGTCGCGGCAGCCAGCCGGTGACGGGGTCGCGGAAGCGATGCGGCGAGTCGTCAGCGCGGTGTCGCGTGTGACCGAACAAGCCCGCGAAATGGCGGCCGCCGTGCGGGAGCAGCGTGTCAATCGGTCGGAAATCGACCCTTCGCTGGGCGGCGCCTTCGCCGAGATCGGTGTGTCGTTGCACGATGCCGGAGCCTCGGTGGACCGGCTGCGCGCCGAGAATGAACAGGCACAGGCCGTGACGCACGGATTCCTTGACACCCTCAGCTCGGCGATCACCGGTCTGGAGGCCAACGATCTGACCGTTTCGGTACGCTCAGGCTTCGGTGCGGCGCATGATGCGACGGGCGCGGCGCTGAACGAGGCGTTGCGCGGGCTGCAGGAGACACTGCGTGGGCTGCGTGAAACGGCCGATCACGTCGAAGCCGCGGCTGAGGACATCGCGTCCGGTAGCGACGTGGTCGCACGAGGCACGGCCGAGCAGGCCGCGGCATTCGAAGAAGTGTCGGCGTCGCTGGAGTCGTTGTCGTCGGCCAGCCGCGATTCCGCCGCCGCCGCGAGGCAGGCACGGGAGTCGAGTACCAGCGCGCAGCAGCGCGCCGATCAGGGCGCGACGAGCGTGCAGCGTTTGCTCCAGGCGATGGAGACGATGCGGTCCGGTGCGAACGCCACCGCGAAGATCGTGCGTACGATCGATGAAATCGCGTTCCAGACCAATCTGCTCGCGTTGAATGCGGCGGTGGAGGCCGCTCGGGCGGGCGATGCCGGCCGAGGCTTCGCGGTGGTCGCGGAGGAGGTGCGCGCGTTGGCGATCCGATCGGCCGACGCGGCCCGCACGACCGCCGGCCTGATCGAGGATACGGTGCAGCACGTTGAGGAAAGCGCGCGCGTCTCGCAGGACGTGCGAACCCGCCTGCAGGAACTGCAGCAGGAGATCGAGAAGGTGGCGGGTCTGGTGGACCTGTGCGCTGTGTCGGCGGGCGATCAGCAGGAGGGGATCGAGCAGATTCGCAGCGCGGTGGAATCGCTCAATGGCTCGGTGCAGGCAGCGGCGGCTTCGGCCGAAGAGTCGGCCAGCGCCTCACAGGAGCTCAGTGCGCAGGCGCGTTCGCAGCGCGAAATCGTGAGCCGGTTCCGGATGCACGCGCAGGAGCAGCCGGTCGTTCGGGCGGAATTCGAACCGGTGTTCTAGCACGCGTGTGGGGGAATGCCCTACGAGTACGTGGGGTGATGCGGCCCGCTGCGTCGGGGACAACGCGATGGGTAAAGCCGGTCCGATAGACGAGCCTTCCAGATGTCTGCACCGTGCGCACTTCGCGCACGGACGGCACCTGGATTCTGAGGCTCTTCATGAGTGCTACCGTTCTCCCGTTGACGGGAGTCGCTACCAGCGCACGACTCGAGTCGTTCAGCTACGACGACGATGTCGTGCGCAAGTTCCTGTGGGCCACCTTCATCTGGGGCCTCGTGGGAATGCTCGTGGGATTGATTATCGCGCTGCAACTGGCGAATCCCATCTTCAATACCTCGCTTGAATGGCTGTCCTTCGGCCGCTTGCGACCGTTGCATACGAACGCGGTGATCTTCGCGTTCGCCGGAAACGCGTTCTTCTGCGGCGCGTACTACTCCACGCAGCGACTGCTCAAGGCCCGGATGTTCTCGGACTTCCTGAGCCGTTTCCATTTCTGGGGGTGGCAGGCGATCATCGTCGCCGCGGCGGTCACGCTGCCGCTGGGATTCACGCAGGCGAAGGAGTACGCCGAGCTCGAGTGGCCCATCGACATTGCGATCGCGGTGGTGTGGGTTGCATTCGGCGTGAACTTCGTTGGAACGATGATCCGTCGCCGCGAACGGCACTTGTACGTCGCGCTCTGGTTTTACATCGCGAGCATCGTAACGGTGGCGATCCTGCACATCTTCAACAACCTCTCCATCCCGGCGGGGCTGTTCAAGAGTTACAGCATTTACGCTGGTGTGCAGGACGCGTTCATGCAGTGGTGGTACGGCCATAATGCGGTCGCGTTTTTCCTGACGACACCGTTCCTCGGCCTGATGTACTACTTCATGCCGAAAGCCGCCGATGGTCCGGTATTCTCTTACAAGCTGTCGATTCTGCACTTCTGGTCGCTGGTGTTTCTGTACATCTGGGCGGGCCCGCATCATCTGCACTACACGGCACTGCCTGAATGGGCGTCGACCGTGGGCATGTTGTTCTCCGTGATGTTGTGGGCGCCGAGTTGGGGCGGCATGATCAACGGGTTGCTCACGTTGCGCGGCGCATGGCACAAAGTGGCCGAAGATCCGATCCTCAAGTTTTTTGTGGTCGCGATCACGGCGTACGGCATGTCCACGTTTGAAGGACCGCTGCTGTCCATCAAGAGTGTCAACGCGCTGGCGCACTACACCGACTGGATCATCGCGCACGTGCACACCGGTGCGCTCGGATGGAACGGGTTCCTCACGTTCGGCATGGTGTACTGGTTGCTGCCGCGGCTGTTTCAGACCCCGATCTACAGTAAGCGCCTCATGGAGGTGCACTTCTGGATCGCGTCGTTCGGCATCCTGCTGTACGTGGTCGCGATTTACAGCGCCGGCGTCACGCAGGGGCTGATGTGGCGGGCGTTCGACACGACCGGCCGCCTCGCCTACCCTGATTTCGTCGAAACGGTGGTACGCCTGCTGCCGATGTACTGGCTGCGCGTGGTGGGTGGTTCGATGTACATCGTGGGCATGCTGTTGTTCGGCTGGAACATTCTCATGACGTGGCGTCGCCGACCGGCCACGTACGCCGTGCCAGTGGTCACCGCGCCGGCGCTTGCGAAGCGCTTCGTGCCCGCGCCGGAGTTCGCGGGTGGAGTGCAACCGGTCGGACTCTGGGCGCGTTTCGCCTCCGCCGCCTGGCATCGCACCTGGGAGCGCATGCCGATCATGTTTACGGTGCTCACTGTCGTTGCTGTCGTGGTTGCATCCTTGTTCGAGATTCTTCCGACGTTCCTGATCAAGTCGAACGTGCCCACGATCGCGAGCGTCAAGCCGTACACACCGCTCGAACTCGCGGGACGCGACATGTACATCGCGGAAGGCTGTTTCAACTGCCACTCGCAGATGGTGCGACCGTTCCGGCATGAAACCGAGCGGTTCGGCGAGTACTCGAAGCCCGGTGAGTCGGTGTACGAGCATCCGTTCCTGTGGGGCTCGCGTCGCATCGGTCCGGACCTGGCGCGTGTCGGGGGCAAGTATCCACATCTGTGGCACGTGCGGCATTTCAACGAGCCCACAAGCATCACGGCGCGTTCGATCATGCCGGCGTATCCGCATTTCCTCACGAAGACGATCAACTTCGAGCAGATCCAGTCGCGGGTTGACGCGATGGCGATGCTCGGCGTGCCATACGGTGACGCGGTGAATCGTGCGCCGGAAATGGCGCGCGCGCAGGCCGCGGACATCGCCGCGGAGATTGAGCGTCAGGGTGGTCCGTCGGATTTACGGGACAAGCAGATCGTCGCCATCGTGGCCTACATGCAGCGATTGGGCATGGATATCAAGAACTCCCCCACAACGGTGGGCGCGGCCCGATGAAGCTCTCCGACATCATGGGCCACGCGAACCTGTCGTTCTACGCGGAAGTCGCGATGGTCATTTTTCTGATCGTGTTTCTCACCGTCGCGGTCCGCTTGTTTCTGCCGAGCCGCCAACAGGATTTGCGGGACGCCGCCCGGCTTCCGCTCGACGACGAACCGACGCCTGCGGCCGCGCCGCGCAAGGACTGACCATGGGCACGAAGAACGAGTCCGGCGGCGAGGGACCACGCCTGCTGGAACACGAATACGATGGCATTCGCGAATACGACAATCCGATGCCGGGGTGGTGGCTGCTCACGTTTGCAGGTACGGTGATTTTTTCGGTGATCTACCTGTTCAACGTGGGTCCGGTGGGGAACGGCAAGGGACGCGTCGCCGACTACGAGGCCGAGATGGCGGCCGCGGCCGCGCTCGTACCTCCGACGCCGGCCGGCGTGGATCCGGCGCAGCTACTCGCCCTGTCGAAGGACCATGAGGTCACCGAAGAGGGCGAGGAAGTATTCAAGTCGTACTGCGCCTCCTGTCACGGACCGGACGGCGGTGGTTTGATCGGACCGAATCTCAGCGACAACATGTGGATTCACGGTGGTGCACCGGAGGCGGTCTACAAAACGATCGCCGAAGGCGTACTCGCCAAGGGCATGCCGCCGTGGGAGAAGTCGCTCAAGCCCGATCAGATGACGAACGTGACGGCGTACGTGTTGTCGCTGCAAGGCACGACACCAACCAATCCCAAGGCACCTGAGGGGGAGCCGTACACGCCATGAGCGCACATCCGGTCGCCGCTGGCCGAGTGCTGCCGACGCTGAACCAGGACGGCTCGCGCAACTGGATCCGTCCGCGTCTTTCCCCGGGGCCGTGGTGGCAGAAGCGGCAGGTCGTCGCGTATGTGCTCATGTTCGTGTTCTTCGCGATTCCGCACGTACGCATCCTGGGGAAGCCGGCGTTTCTGATGAGCTTCCCGAAGCGTGAGTTCACGCTGATGGGCTACACGTTCCTGCCAACCGATACGCTGCTCTTCATGCTGCTGCTCGCCAGCGGCGTAATCGGCATCTTTCTGCTGACGGCGCTGTTTGGTCGAGTGTGGTGTGGCTGGAGCTGTCCGCAAACGGTCTATCTCGAGTTCCTCTTTCGCCCGATTGAACGATGGATTGAGGGTGGCTATGTCGGCTCTCGCAAGCTCGACCGGGAGAAGCAGTTCTTCGGTGCGCGGCGCCTGCTCAAGTACGCGATTTACGCGGTGCTGTCTCTCTTTCTCGCGCACACGTTCCTGGCGTATTTCGTGGGGATCGACCAATTGTCCGTCTGGGTGCAGCAGTCCCCATGGGAGCACCCGACCGGCTTTATGGTCATGGCCATCACCACGATCGCCATCTGGTACAATTTCACCTATTTCCGTGAGCAGACGTGCCTGATCGCCTGCCCCTATGGGCGATGGCAGTCGGTGCTGCTCGACAAACAATCGACGATTGTGGCGTACGACTACCTGCGCGGCGAGCCGCGGGGGCATCTGGGGCCTGATCGCTCGGAGTCCGCGGGCGACTGCATTGACTGCAAGGCGTGCGTGACCACCTGCCCCACCGGCATCGACATCCGCAACGGGCTGCAGATGGAGTGTGTGCACTGCACGCAGTGTATCGACGCGTGTGATGCGATCATGGAGAAAGTGGGCAAGCCGCCTGGATTGATTCGCTACTCGTCGCAGGAGGCCTTGGCGGGCAAACCACGCAAGCTGCTGCGTCCACGGGTGGTGTTGTATCCACTCGCGCTGACGTTGTCGCTGGGTGCGTTGCTGTACGCCATGGCCTACAAGGAGTCAGCCGACGTGACGGTGTTGCGTGGCATGGGCGCGCCGTTTACCGAAGAAGCCGACGGACGCATTGCCAACCAGATCCGGATCAAGATCACAAATCGCGGCAACGATCACGCACGCTACGTCATCGCCGTTGACGGCGCGACGAACGGACGAGTGATCGCGCCGGAGAATCCGCTGGTGGTCGCGGGCGGGGCCACGCGCGAAACGTCCGTGTTTGTGCTCATGCCGCGCGATGCGTTTGATGATGGCGAACATGCGATCACCGTGACCGTGAAGGACGGTGCACGGTTCAGCAACAGCATTCCGTGGCGCTTGCAAGGGCCGTCCGGTGATGTCCGCGACCGTGAAGACAACGCGAACGCGCGCGAGTCCGTCGCGCGTCCAACAGGAGAACGTCCGTGAAAAAAGGCATGGGTTGGCCGATCGGTATCGTCGTCATTCTGGCGGCGACTGTCGCGGGTAATATCGGGGTGATTGTACTCACCAACGACGATCCATCGTTTGCGATTGAGCCCGACTACTACCGCAAGGCCGTCGCCTGGGACTCGACGCAGGCGCGCATCGCACAGAGTGACGCTTTGGCGTGGACGGTGTCGGCGCAGGTAAACAATCAGGATGCCAGCCTGAGTGTGCTGACGCTCACCCTCGTCGATCAGACGGGGGCCGCCGTACACGACGCCCGGCTCACCGGTACGTTGCTGCACGTGGCGCGCGCCAATGATGTGCAGTCGGTCGTATTCACCGAGACACCCGGCGGCCAGTATGTCGCAACGGTGCCCATGGCCCGGCGCGGCATGTGGGAGCTGCGCCTGGCCGCCGTTCGCAACGCCGAGCAGTTCCAGCAGACGGTCCGCATCGACACCGACCGCGCCACCGCCCCCTCGCCCAACGGTCCCTGAGTGATGGATTTCTCCGCCTCGCCGACGTTGGCGCTGGGCGTGTTCGGCGCCAGTCTGTTGGGCAGCCTGCACTGCGTTGGTATGTGCGGTGGGTTTGCCTGCGTGTACGGCGGTGATGCCGCGGGCGCGAATCAGGCGGCGCGCCCGCTGATGAGGGGACACATCGCGTACCACGGTGGGCGACTGCTGGCCTACGCCTCGCTCGGCGCCATCGCCGGCACAATCGGCGCCGGACTGGATCGGGCGGGTGACTGGGCGGGCGTGCAGCGTACGGCCGGCGTCGTCGCTGGTGTGCTGCTGCTGATCTGGGGGCTCGCGCTGCTCGCCAATGCGCTCAACATCCGCTTTTTGCCCTCGCTCGTGCGCGGCAGCGTCTCCGATCGTGCGGCGCAGTTGATCGGTGCACTACTCCTACACTTTCGCGAGCAGGGCCTCGCGATGCGAGCCTCAGTGCTGGGGCTGCTCACCGGATTGATGCCGTGTGGGTGGCTGTACGCTTTTGTCGTATCGGCCGGCGGGACCGGATCGGCCTGGCGCGGCGCGGCGTTCATGGTGTTGTTCTGGGCTGGCACGGTGCCCGCACTCGTGGCGCTTGCGACAGGCATGCAGCGTGCGACGGGTGCGTTGCAGCGCCGTCTCCCGCTGATCAGCGCCTTGCTGGTGATCGGCTTTGGCATCGCGGCACTCGCTGTTCGACTCGGCGCAGCATCCCGGCACGCGGACCACACGCTCGCCGCAACCGCAGTAAACGCGCATGCGCACTGACGTGCTCTCGGGCGCCGACGCGGTCGGGACCGCGCACACAGCGATCGACAGTGACGTCACGTGCGCGCACTGCACGCTTCCCGTGCCGCCGTCACTACTGGTGAGTGACGAGCCGCGGCAGTTCTGCTGCGCCGGCTGTCGCACGGCCTTCACGCTGTTGCACGACCATGGACTCGGCCAGTTCTACACGTTTGTTGACCGTCGCGAAGCACCGGTGCAGCGAACCGGGCGCAGCTACGAGGAGTTTGATCATGCCGCGTTCGCCGCGCTGCATGTGCGTCCGACCACCGATGGCCTGTCACGCATTGAACTGTATCTCGAAGGCATTCACTGCGCGTCGTGCGTGTGGCTCGTGGAACGGGTGCCACTGTTGGTGCACGGTGTGGCCCGGGCCGAGCTCGACATCCGACGGTCACGTGCGATCATCGAGTGGAATCCCTCGCAGACGCCACTGTCTGCGGTGGCGCGTACGCTCGATGCGCTGGGCTATGCACCGCATCCGTTTCGCGGCGTCGCACGCGATGCTGTACGTCGCGGCGAAGATCGACGCATGCTCACCCGTATCGGCGTCGCCGGCGCGATCGCGGGCAATGTGATGCTCTTCGCACTCGCCCTGTACAGCGGCGAAATCGCGTGGATGGACCCTGCGCACACGCGGTTCTTCCGCTGGCTCTCGATGGGGCTCACCCTGCCCGCGCTGGTGTGGCCGGGCCGCGTGTTCTTTACCGGTGCGCTGGCCGCGCTGCGCACTCGCACGTTGCACATGGACTTGCCGATCGCGATTGCCCTCGCGGCGGGCTTTGTGCGCGGCGCCGTGAACACGATCACCGACAAGGGCCCGATCTACTTCGACGGCCTCGCAATTCTCGTCTTCGCTTTGCTGGTTGGACGCTTCCTGCAACAACGCGGGCAGCGACTGGCCACGGATTCCGCTGAATTGTTGTACGCGCTCACGCCTGCCACGGCGCGCGTGGCACACGGTGATGGCACTCTGCACGATCTGCCAACCGAGGCCGTCCTGCCCGGCATGGTGCTCGATGTGCGCGCGGGTGAAACGTTTGCCGCCGACGGCATTCTGGAATCAGACAGTACCATGGTCAACGCGGCGCTGCTCACGGGTGAGTCACGTCCGGCGCGTGTAACCACCGGCGATGCCGTCTTCGCCGGTACGCTCAATGTGTCCACTCCGGCACGGGTTCGCGTCACCGAGGCCGGCGAGACCAGTCGCGTGGCGCGACTGCTGCAGCAGGTGGAGACGTCGGCGCAACGCCGCGCACCGGTGGTGGTGGCCGCGGACCGACTCGCCGCCGTATTTGTCGCGGTGGTGTTGACGCTGGCGCTGCTTACCTATGGTTGGAAGGTGTGGAACGGCAGCGCCAGCGCGCTCGATGACGTCATTGCGCTGCTCGTGGTGACCTGTCCGTGCGCGCTTGCACTCGCCACACCGCTGGCGGTGACGGTGGCCGTCGGACGCGCCGCACGCGGTGGCGTCCTCGTGAAGGGTGGCGATGCGCTCGAGTTGCTCGCGAAACCCGGCGTGCTGGTGCTCGACAAAACCGGTACGCTCACCGAGGGGCAGACCGCGCTGGTCCAGTGGATCGGCGATGCGTGGGTGCAACCGCTGGTGTTGTCGCTCGAGGCTGGTTCGTCGCATCCGATTGCCGATGGATTCCGTCGCGCGTGGCCGTCACTCGTACCGCATCCGGTCGACAAGGCGCTGCATGTCAGTGGCGGCGGCCTGGGCGGCACCGTGCTCGGTCACAACGTGCTGGTGGGCTCGCCCGCGTTCGTGCGCAGCCGCGTCGCACGCGGCGCACCGGCGCTTGAGATTGCCATTGCCGCCATGGATCAAACACTCACGCCGGTACTCATTGCGGTGGATGGGGTGTTACTGGCGGCGGCCGGCGTTGGTGATCGCATCCGTGATGACGCGCTGAGCGCATTGACGGCACTGCGCGCACGCGGCTGGCGTACGATCATGGCATCGGGCGATGTGGGTGAGGTAGCGCACGCGGTGGGCCGCACACTCGGCTTCGCGCGCGCCGAGGTGCATGGCACCATGTCGCCGGAGGGAAAACTTGCGCTCGTGGAATCACTCCGACGCGACGGACACCAGGTGGTGATGGTCGGCGACGGTGTGAATGACGCCGCGGCGATTGCGGCCGCTTCGGTGGGAATCGGCGTGCACGGGGGCGCCGAAGCGTGCCTGGCCAGCGCCGACGTTTTCCTCGCACGTCCCGGACTGACGCCACTGCGCGAACTCATCGAAGGGGCCGAACGAACCGTCCGTGTCATTCGGCGAAACTTTGCGTTCTCGCTGAGCTACAACATAGTTGGTGCGTCGTTGGCCATCGCCGGACTGCTCACCCCGCTGGTTGCCGCCGTGTTGATGCCGCTCAGTTCACTCACCGTCGTGATGGCCTCGTGGCGCGGCCGCACCTTCGTGCGCACGTCGGCACCCGAACCGACACGACCCGCGGGGAGCGACGCATCATGAGCGTCCTGTATCTGGTCGTGCCGCTTGCCCTCGTCGTGGTCGGGGGAGCGGTGTGGGCGTTCGTGTGGGCCTCGAACCGTGGACAGTTCGACGACCTCGACACGCCGGCACTGCGCATGCTCCGCGATGATGGCGACGCCTCGGTTCAACCGCCACCGCCGCCCAACGACGTCAGCGCAAGCAAGACGTCGCTCTGACATCGTCTGTGCTCAGGGCAGTAGCCGCACACTGAGCGACGGCAGTGCGCCCGGCAGATAGCGCGGAACTTGCACGTACGATGCATCGCTCGCCGCCGCGCTCGGCCGGAAGAGACTATAGTCGAGCACGTTCTTCCGGTTGAAGACGTTCTGCACCGCCGCGCCGACTTCGGCACGCCACGGTCCCACGCGCGTGCTCCAGGTAATACCGATGTCGGTCTCAAGAATCGCGGGGCGTGGCGCATCGCCCGGCGCGTTGATCGGCAGGCCCTCGCCGAGATCACCGACGGTGAGCAAGTCGTAGTACGACTGTCGAAGCCCCCAGGTGCGTCCCCAGGTGCCGCGTGAGCGGGCGGCAAACACCCACCCACCAACAGGACGAACCTCAAGTGACATCAGGGCGCGATGTGGCTCGTTCCACGGCGTCGGCTGCAAGCGACCATCGAATCGCGAGGGAAACGTACGCTGCGACACACCGAAGTCGTAGCCCGCCTCAACGCGAACGGGCAGACCGTTTGAACGATCCGACCACCCATTCCAACGCAGATACCCATCACGCACCGCACGCAATCCGATTCCGTACGCGCGACCACTCGCTTTGGCCACGTAGGCGCTCGGCGGAACGACGAGCGGCAGCAACGTATCGCGATTGAGCAGCACGCCATAATCGAACGCCATGATGATGGGCTGCCACTTCGCGTACCACTCTCCTCGCAGCTGCCAGCGCCCGCCCGGCGTGACCACACCTTCGCCCGACACGTGATACGCCGTCGCTACGCCGTCGCGTCCGTCGGTTGGTAACCAGAAGCGCACGCTCGGGACAAGGGCCGTAGGATTCGACGTGGCCACGTCAAATTGATTCACGAACTGACGGTACACACCCGTGCCGATGCGCCACGCCCACGGACCCAACTCCTGGCTTTCGCCGTCGGCCCGCAGGGCGATGCGTGGCTCCACATAGGCCCGTCCCGCGCTCATGAGCTGCGTGACGCGGACGCCGGCATCGATCCAGTGCCGCCGGCCGAGGCGCCGTGTCACCTCGGCGTGTCCGGCGATGCGCCACGCGCGCTCGTCACTGCCCAGCGCGCGCAGCACCCCGTTGCGCAAATCCAGGATGGCCTCGGTGTACGCCGCCTCGGTGCCAAGATCGAGATTCCACGTCTCGCCGCCGAGTACCTGAACGCCGCCCACCGCGGCGAACTCACGCACGCGATTGCCGTCACGACGCGGCGGATCCTGATTCGAGGGCGACGCACCGATCGTAAGATTGAAATCGTGATCGAGCGCGTGTTCACTGCCGCGCAGCTGCAGCAGGTGCGACACGCGCGCGCCGTGCAATTGCTCATGCCGGATCTGTCCGGCAATGGTGCGCCACCGGTACGCATCCGTCGCGCGCGTGGCCTGCTGCTCCGTGGCCTTCACAATCACAGTGCTGTTCTGCTCGAGCACCGAGAGCTGGGGCCGCGCTTCCGTGACCGTGGCCACGCCATGTTGTCCGACGTAGAGCGAAGCGGTTACCCGCTGAAACGCCCCGATTTCGGCGCGCGTGGCGAGGTGGTAGTCACGCAGCGTGACATCAGTCGTGCCACTTTCGATGATGTACGGACGCGACGTCGCGGGCAGGTCCGACGCCAGCGTGCGGCCAATGCCCGTGAGTCGACCGAGTAGAATCGGATCGGGGACGTTCCATGCTCGAATGGCATTCGCCAGCGGCGACGGTTTGATCAGGTCCCACAGTCCGGTGCGCGCCGAGACCATGGTGGTGAGCCGTGTGCCGCGGAACGAGACGGGCACCACCACACGACCCGACGCGGAAAACGGATCTACCTGGGCCGCTGTCTGTACCGGACTGTTGACCGTCGCATCGCCGAATCCGTGCGACAGATCAATGACGCCCGAGGTAAAACTGCCGGCGCGCGTTTCAAATCCGGCGCGTCGCACGCGCAGTTCTTCGATGGCCAATGGCGAGAACGCGCCGAATACGCCCGCCAGTGTCGCCGCGTCGAAAATCGGCACGCCGTCGAGGCGCCAGACGTGCTCGCCGGACTCACCGCCCTGAATGTGCAGATCGCCGAGTCCATCGCGACGCGTGAGTCCGAGTGCGCTGGGTGCGCCTGGCATGTACAGACCGGAGCCAAGTACGAGCGGCGTGGCCACTCCGCCGGAGAATGACGTGCCGCCCAGCGCGGTGGACGCGGTACCGGGCTGCAGTCCGTTCACCACGATCGGCGTGGTCATCACGGCGTAGCGATGCAGCGAGTAGCGCTCACGCAGTCGTCCGTCGGCAGGAATCACCAGTTCCGCCTGGTACGGTGCGTAACCAATGGCCTGAATCGACAACTGGTAGTTGCCCGGAGCGAGCCGTCCGAAGGCAAAGGAGCCGGCATCATTGGCGATGCGCATGTCGGGACGCTCCGCCAGCACCACACGGGCTTGCGGCAGTGGCGAACCGCTGGACGCATCAACCACAATGCCGCTCAAGGTGGCGTAGGCGGGCACATCTTCGGCGCGCGCGATCACCACGTACGTGCCGGACGACATGCGGTAATAATCGAGGCCAGCGGCGCTCACGATACACGCGAGCATCTGCTCAGCCGGCGCGCGGGTCACGCGGCAGTTGACGCGCGCGCCGGGCTCTCCGCCCACACGCAACACGCGGGTGTCATACACCAGATTGATGCCGCTGACCTCGACCAGTCGTTCCAGCGCGCTTTGCAGCGAAACACCGCTCAGGGACAGGGAGATCCGCGTGGAGTCGAGACCGCCACCCCGAAGCTGGGTGCCACCCGATGTCTGGGCTGCGACGCTTGAAGAGCGGGCGTGAATCGCGAGCACGCCGCATACGACAGCGGCCAACGTCCGATTGATGCGCCGACGCGTAATACGCTCTCGGAGGCACGTCGTCGGAATCATCGGTTGACGCGCCTACGGAGTGACCGGTCGCTCCGCCTGCGGTGAGATGTCGAACCCGCGACTTGTGCGGCTATAGCGCAGCCCTCCCCTCGTGCACAGGTCGCTGAGAATGGTCTCGATCGACGGACGTTCCGGATAGTACACGCTGAGGCGCTCCTCGCCTACCACGACGTCACGCAGACGGATGTCTACCGCGTAGCGACGCTCCAGTTCCCGGAAGATCGCGGAGAGCGGCTGGTCGACCAGCCAGAAACCACCGCGGCGCCACGCGGCCAGTCGATCGACGCCGACATCCTGCACCACATCCGGGGCCTGCGCATTGCGGGCCACGAAGGTGCCCTGACCCGCCCCCAACTCCACCGCCGTCTCACGTTCGGCGAGATTGGCCGACACGCGCACGCGTCCCGACTGTACGGCAACGCGCGTGCCATCGAGTTCTTCGCGGTGCGCCCGCACCAGGAACTCGGTGCCCAGGACCGTGACTTTCGCTTCGTCGGTGCTGACGGTGAACGGACGCGTTTGGCGGACCACCGTGAAATACGCCTCGCCATCGAGCGCGACGCCGCGATCGCCGCGGGCCAGCCCGCCCAGACGCCGAAATCCGCGCGCGTAGCGAATCGAGCTACCGGCGTTGAGTTCGGCGGTAGAGCCATCGGGCAGGTTGACGGCAAGCTGCTCTCCAAGCGGGGCCGTGATGTTGACCGGCCGCGACTGCCAAGCCGACAGTCCGACGGCCACCGCGAGCGTCGCGGCCAGCGCCCACGGCGTCGCCTGCCGCCAGCGCGGTTGGCTCCGGAGGTGGGCTTTCCCGGACATCGGTGGCGTCAGCACGCGGATCGGCTGCGACGGCGTGAGAATGGGACGACCCTGCGAAATTTCCGCACTGATCCGCTCCCACACCCGCGATGCCTCGGGTGAGCCAGCCACCGGATCGGCCAGCGCCAACAGTTCCCACACCTGCACCAACTCCTGGCCCTCGGGCCGCTGCGCGAGCTCGCTGAGCAGTTCCGGCGGCAGGGGCCGCGACGACGGGGTATGACTCATGGAAACGCCCCGGCGGAGACAATCAGTGAGGAGACCACGGTACCGATGGTTGAAAGACGCGCGCGCAGCTGTTCCAGCGCTCGCACCAGATGATTGTTGACTGTGCGCGGCGCGCACCCCATCACATCAGCGATCTCCTGATGCGACAACCCGTCAAATCGACTCAGCCGAAGCGCCTCGCGCTGCCGCGGAGGTAGTTCGGCAATGAACTGCTGGAGCCGCAGAGCCAGCTCCGACGCTTCCATTTCTTTGTCTGCGGACGCCGCGTCGCGGGGACGCGCGGCAATACCGGCCGCCTCCGGATCCTCGAGGAGGTGCCGACGCGTTTGTTCGTCCCGAAGATGGTTGAGCGCCAAGTTTCGCACGGTTCGGTACAGCAGGGCCCGTAAGGACAGTGAAGGATCAAGGGTGGTTCGTCGGTCCCAGATTCTGACGAACGCGTCCTGCGCGAGGTCTCGCGCCGTCGACTCATCGTTGACGAGCCGCATGACTGACCGCCACAGCGGCTCGTACGCGGCGTCGAAGAGCCCCCGGAGAGCGGTGGCGTCGTTGACCGCCAACTGGCGCGCCCACTCCGCGTACTGCTCAGTGCCCGGTGTCTGATCCGACATTCTCACTCCCGTACACGTGATCCGGACTGGGTGACCATGGCTGCCGGTCGGCGATGCGCCCGCGTTGCGACACCGTGACGTCTTGTGGCGTGACGGTGATACCCCACAGATTGGCCACATGAGCCTTCCATCCAACGAGCCCAAGGGCGACGAGCGGCGGTCCAACGCGCGACTGCGTGAACTCGTCGATGAAATGATGGCGTCCATTCGCGCCGCCGCCAATATAGATCTCTGGACGCCGGACGAGCGGCTGCTCTACGAAGCCGAGATGGCGCGCATCATGTCCACGGTGCGCGAACAGGCCCTGGATCGTCGCGCCCGGCTCGACTGAGGCCGCTACTCGGCGACCTGGCTCCGCCACGCCCGCACGCGTTTCGCACACCTCCGTTCAGCGGACACGCATCACCAGGCCGTTGTGTGCCTTGATCACGCCGGCGCGTAGAATGTCGAGTCCGTTGGTGTAGCAGTAACGTCCCATCTGTCGCACGTCCATGAGTTCGCGATACCCGTGGTTCATCCAGTCGGCCATGAGATTGTAGAACGCGCGCGTTTTGAACTGATTGCGCGGCGTGGTCATGATCACATAGCCGCCGGGCTTGAGAAAGCGACGGTGCATGGCAATGCACTCCGCCTTGTGTTCATCGGGGAAGTGTTCAAGCAATCCGATTGATACCACGACGTCGAACTCCTGCCCGTACGAGAGATCGCGAATGTCCGCGACATCGAACTGAATCGGCATTTCGTCGCGGTACCATACGCGCTGATGTCCCGTCGTGTGGTCCACACCGAGGAACGGATAGTCGAGCGGAAACTTGCCAAAGCGATCGGTGGCACAGAACGCGTCGTAGTCGACCAGTACGACCTCGCCGCCCGGATACATCGCGGCGATCTGCATCGCTTCGTATCCGTCGGCGGCGCCGAGGAAGAGAATGCGAGGCTTCTTCACATCGAGTCCGGCAAACAGGGCGCGCTTTCCTCGCGGATCCCATACGGCATCTTCAGCGCGCTGAATTCTGTTCCACACGGTCAGGCGTACGAGATCTTCCAGCGCGTCCTGCGCTCCGTGCAGGTCGAGCTTCGCGATCGATGACCCGAGTTCAGCGCGCGCGGCGGCCTGCGCCCCGGGCACGTCGGTAAGAAAGAATTGGTGAAACGCTTTGTTGAAACGGCGCCAGCCTTCGATGACCGGCAGCGTGTGTCCTTCGCTTGCTTCGAACTGCACGCGGGAACGCGCCCACTTTTCCACGCGGTACGGCGTTCCCACCTCGCGCTCGCTCAGCGCACTCCAGTCGGTCGCGCTGGCGTCAACGAACAGATCGGGTGCTGCATCGCGTGTGTCCACCACGAACTGTCCGCCACGCGCAAACTCGCCGATCGCATGTCGGCGCGCGCGATGATGTCCCCAGAGTGCCGAGGCAGGGGCCGGAAAGTGACGCGGACGAGCAGACGCAGCGTGACGGTCGGTCACGAGGGTGGCCATGGCAACTCCGGGAAAAGGGACGACTGGAGATTGGTGTGCCGCGACCGATGGCGCCAGTCATAAGCGCCGCCACGTTTCTTGCGCGCCGCTCAGACGGTCGGACCGACCGCCGCAGCGGCCGGCACCGCCCGAATGCCGAAGCCGGTTCGTGCGTACAGACGCCCGAATGGCGCACTCAGCGACGCGATGTCAGCGCCGGTGGACGCGATCATCGTGAGATTGAATCCGGCCCTCGGCGACACCATGGCACCGCCGAGGGAAAAGTGCAGCGCCGGCCGCCCCGCCGAACTGTCCAACCAGCGCGTACACCGTCAGCGCGACTATAAACGACGGAACGGCGTTGTAGAGCTTGTGCCTGCTGTGTTCGTCCACATCAACGTCGGCGGCCACCGCGGCGAGAACTGTGGAGTCTGACAACGGCGGCATTTTGTCGCACAAGTACGCACCGGAGATGATCGCACCGGTAATCACCGGCAGCGGCGCATCCACAGCCGCCGCCGTGCCCATCATGGCCACGCCGATGGTGCCGGCGGATCCCCGTGCCGGTGAACGATGACATCAGCACCGCCGTCAGAAACGCCGTGATCGCGAGGTACTGCGGATGCACCAGTTGCACGCCCCAATAGACAAGAAAGGGGATCGTACCGGAGAGCACCCAGGGCGCGATCAGCATACCGATCGCCAACAGAATCAGTAAGGCGTGCAGCACGCTGGCCACGGTGTCGCCGGTCGCGCGCGTCGATCGGTCGAGGCTCGCCATCTCAGCCGGTCAGCGTGAACGGCGCACTGGCAACCCGTACGCCGTTAATCTGCACATCAAGGACATGCGCACCCGCATAATAGCGGCGGGTGGTAATGCGCTTCAGCGAATGTCGCTTGGTGAGCTGTCGTGTTTCACCGGCGGCCATCGCAATCAGCCACCCTTTGAAGACTTTTGGCGACGTGCTGCCGTCGGCCTTACAATGATGAACGACGTAGTCGATCGCCAGTGTTTGCGATTGTCCGGCCGTGGAATGCAGCGCGATTGCCATGGTGAGGCGCTCGCCAATCGCCACGCGCTTCGGCGTGATCACCAGTGAGGCGGTGCCCGCGAACGCCGCACCGATGCCCCACGCACGCAACACGCGCTGATCCCCACGCTTGATCAGTGTGCGACTCGCGTGACGCAACAGCGCGCGACGTTCGGCGCTCGCGCGCGGCAAGTGCGCCTCGAGCCAATCCGCCACGAGATGGGGATGATCCTTCGCGATGTCGTTGAGATGATTGGCCACGCTGCGCCGGACATACGCGCTGTCATCATCCTGCAACGCAGCGAGCAGCGGCAACGTGGGCGTTGGATCCGTGATGAGCGATCGCAGCTGCAACCCCCACGGCAGGCGGGGACGGCTCCCCTCGCTCACCAGCCGGCGCACGTGCGCACTCGGATCGTGCACCCATTCGGCCAGAATGCGAAACACCAGCGCCGGATGCGCCACGATATACGGCCGTATCGCAAACTCGGCCGTGAAGCGCTGCGTGACCGCGTGCAGTGCCTGTAACCCGCGCTCCGGCGTCGCGACCCCGCGCCGCGCAATGAACTCGCCCACGGGCCAGAGGATCCACCCTGCCAGACCGTTGTCCGCGACCGAGCCGGCGGTGGGCTGCGTCTCGTCGCCCGGTGGGGCGAGTGCGGCCTCAAGCAGCGTCGCCGCGTCGGCGAACGAGGCGGGCAGCGTCGCTTCCAGCGCGTCGGCCACCTGCATGGCGCGCGCCTTGAGCTCGAGGGTGTGCAGCTCGTGCGTGGCGAGCGCCACGAATCGCACCGCGTCGAACGATGGCGCCACACGCACCAGCTGCGCCGCCGCCGAACGCACAAGTTCGGGGTTGATGAAGTTCTTGAAGGGTTCAGCCACGGAAC
>JBBRFQ010000026.1:0-26427 GCA_038224035.1 Gemmatimonadales bacterium | reverse complement strand
CCGATGCACTCGTCGAGCGTGTAGCCAGCCAGCGAGGCGAACGCTTCATTCGCATACACGATTGGATTGTCCGGTAGCGAGCAATCCGTGATGCAAACGCCTTGCGTCAGTGACGCCAGTGCCCTGTCGCAAACGCGCAGCGCGCTGCTGGCCTCGCACTGCGCGGTAATGTCACGGTTGACGTGCGCGAAACCCAGATGCGTGCCGTGTTCGTCCTGGATACGGGTGATGATCACTGCGGCCATAAACATCTCACCGCCCTTGCGCAGCCGTAGTCCCTCCTCCTCAAATCAACCGTGCTCGAGCTTGCCTCAGTCCATGTTCAGGCTTTCCCGCGGCCACATCCGCCGCCGTATACGGCACCGAGATGTGTTGACCGATCATCTCACCAGAGGTGAACCTGTTCGATTTCTCGGCGCCTTAGCTCCAGCTATATATGCGGCCATTCGGATCGACTATGAAAATGCCATAGTCATGCACCGATTCGACCAGCATCCGGAAGCGATTGTCGGACGCGCTTCTCAGCGTGTATTGGGCGCCGCCGATCGGCGCCTGTTTCATCGCATTGCGCGGGTCAGCGGCCCCGGCGCGAATAACCCCACCCGCCGCCAAAAAGCAGGATGAGAACGACGATGACGAGGATCGTGGTTGTGCTCATGAGAAGAAACTCCGACTCGGAGAATATTCGCGCCGTGCGGTGTGCACACGCGCCTGAAAGTGTACGTTACCTCGGCGTCATTCCATCGCCTATTGGCCGTACGGCTGATATCACGCGCGATGCCTGAAGAGCTCGCCTTATGTTAGTTTAGCGCTGCCATTCGCGCGCACCTCTCCAGAAACCTCGGCGAGCCATCTCCCGTACGGACAACATGAACTTTCTTCTGACGTGGCTCATTCTGGCTGTGGCCGTGTGGTTAACCGCCTACCTGCTCCCCGGCGTTCGGGTCAAGAGCTTTGGTGGCGCGCTCCTCACGGCGGCTGTGTTCGGCGTACTCAATTTCCTGCTGGGCTGGTTATTTTTCACCGTCTTTACGATTGCCACTCTGGGGATGGCCTGGTTGCTGGCCTTCATTACACGCTGGATTATCGACGCGATCATGTTGTCCATTACGTCGAAGGTCACCGATGCGATTGAGATCGACGGCTTCAAGTGGTCGCTGATCGCGGCGCTCGTGATGTCGGTGCTGGGCACGCTCGGCCAGTGGTTGCTGCTTCGGTGACACGAGAACCACTTCCCCTCGTCGCGCAGGTCGTACTGGCTGCGCTGCTGCTGGGTGCATGCAGTTCCGCCCGACCTCCCTCGACGGCGGTCGGGCCTCGCACGTCCGGAAGCCCTGAGCTCACGGATGCTGAGCGGGAAACCATTTGGCGCGCGCGAACCGACAGCGCCCGCCTGCGGTTCACTGCGGCTGATGTGCGTTTCATGACCAACATGATCGGACATCACGCGCAGGCGCTCGGCATCTCCAATCTCGCACCAACCAACGGAGCGAGCGCGACGATTCGAACGCTCGCGGCGCGCATAGTCAACGCGCAGTCTGATGAGATCGCCAACATGCAGCGTTGGCTTCGCGATCGAGGGCAGCCGGTGCCCGAGGTGCATGTAAGCGGCGCGCAGGTGATGGTACATGGTGCCGCGATAGATGCCGCGTCGCACGAGCACATGCCGGGCATGCTGTCTGACGCCCAGCTCGCGACGCTGGCCGCGGCGCGAGACACCGCCTTCGACCGTTTGTTTCTGACGTACATGATTCAGCACCATCGCGGTGCCGTCGTCATGGTGGATGCGTTGTTCGCCACCGATGGTGCGGCGCAGGACACCGATGTCTTCAAGTTCGCATCGGACGTGCAAGTGGATCAACGGACCGAGGTGGCGCGAATGGAGCAGCTGCTCGCGCTGCTCGGCGCACCATTCGATCGCGATTGAGGTGCGAGTTGAATTTCCGAGTTGCCGTTCTACGCGCGTCTTTCACGCGTGCGCTCTTTTCCCTGATTTCACCCCGGATTTCCTGACATGCGACGAACTCCACTGCACATGATGTCCGCCCTTCCAGCGCAGGCGGCGATAACGACACTAGCGTTGGCCGCTTTGGCCGCCGCGCTGACGGCGTGCGCGCCGTCCTCAGGCACCTCGACCGCGCCGCAGCCCATGCGCCGCAACTCGTCGGGCGCGCCGAGCCCAGATCCGCGCGTCGGGTTGCGCGCCGGATTGTTTGACGCAGCGGAAGCGGCGTGGAATCTGAAGCTCGTGTCGACGACGCCTCCACCCGCCGCATTTCTCGGCAAGACCAACTCTGATCTCGCGTTCATCGGCAACTACGCGATTCAGGGCAGCTTCGCGGGCTTTCAGGTGTGGGACATCTCGAACCCGGCGCGCCCGGTCATTGCCCGGGAGTTTGTCTGTCCGGCCTCGCAGAGCGACGTATCCGTCTACAAGAATCTGCTCTTTGTCTCCGGCGAGGGAATGGAAGGACGCCTCGACTGCGGTATGCAGGGTGTAACGACCGCCGTCAGCAAAGACCGCTTGCGCGGCATTCGCATCTTCGACATCAGCGACATTCGCAATCCGAAGTATGTGAGCAACGTACAGACGTGCCGTGGTTCACACACACACTCGTTGCTGGTCGATCCCAGCGACACGCAGAATGTTTACGTGTATGTCTCGGGCTCTGCACCCGTGCGTCCAGCCACCGAGCTCGATGGCTGCTCGGGTGCGCCGCCGGGTACCGACCCGAAGACGGCGTTGTTTCGTGTGGAAGTGATCAAGGTGCCGCTGGCGGACCCGGCCAAGGCTGCGATTGTGAACTCACCGCGCATTTTTGAGGGGCTTCTGGCTCCGCCGGCGCACGGTCTCGCGCCGGACGACAAGGCCGAGATCGATCGGGCGCGTGCACGTGGAGCGTTCGTCGTTGAAGTGCAGGGTGAAACGATGGTGCTCCCGGACGCTTTCGCGGCGGCCCAGTTGGCGAACGTGGTGCGCCAGCGCGGCGGCACCGGCGCGCCGACCGCCGCCGACAGCGCGACGTTTCGCGCTGCGCTGCCTGCGATGATCGCACAGATGACGGGTAGCGCCAATGCGGGGAGCGGTCCTGCGCCTGGACCGAACCAGTGTCACGATATCACGCTCTATCCCGCAATCGGTCTGGCCGGCGGTGCGTGCGAAGGGTACGGTCTCCTGCTCGACATCAAGGATCCCGCGAATCCCAAGCGAGTCGCCGCGGTTGCCGATTCGAACTTTGCGTACTGGCACAGCGCCACGTTCAACAACGATGGCACCAAGGTGTTGTTCACCGACGAATGGGGCGGAGGCAGCGCGCCGAAGTGCCGGGCGAGCGATCCGAGGGCGTGGGGTGCGAACGCGATCTTCACCATCGAGAACGGCGCGATGAAGTTCCAGAGCTACTACAAGTTGCCGGCCGCGCAAACGCCGCAGGAAAACTGTGTGGCGCACAATGGATCGCTCATCCCCATCCCCGGTCGCGACGTTATGGTGCAGTCGTGGTATCAGGGTGGCATTTCGATCTTTGACTGGACCGACCCGAAGAATCCGACCGAGATTGCGTACCACGATCGCGGCCCGATTGACGCTACGACAATGGAGATGGGTGGTTCGTGGTCCGTCTATTGGTACAATGGCATGCTTGTGAATTCGGAGATTGCGCGTGGTCTCGACATCTTCGAGCTCTCGCCGAGCGCGCACATCTCACAGAATGAGATCGAGGCGGCGAAGTCGGTCAGGTTCGAGTATCTCAATCCGCAGGGACAGCCCAAGCTGACGTGGGCGCCGTCGTTCGCGGTGTCTCGTTCGTACGCGGATCAGTTGGAACGCTCGGGGGGCTTGTCGGCGGGACGCCTCGAGGCGGTGCGCACGGCGCTGATCGCCGCGGAACGTGCGTCGGGCGGCGCGCGCCGTGACGCGCTCACACAGTTGGCGTCGCAGGTTGATAACGACGTGAGCGGAGCCCGCGACGCGGCAAAGGTTCGCATGCTGGCGAACTCACTGCGCGAGCTGGCGGCGTCGTTGCGTTGAGTCGCGATCGCGACACCTGAAGTAGATCGCCGGCTCCGTTTGGGGCCGGCGATTTTTTCGTTGTGACCGATTTGCGACCCGAACGTCACCGATCCAATGCGTGGGCACCACCATCTTCTACCGTACATCACGCGTGAGGTGCGATGTCGGGAGTGAATGGATGGCAGCTGGATCGACCTCGGGCACGACGGGTCGTGTTGCTGGTGCTGGACGGACTGCGCGCCGATCTGATCGGCGATGCGCGATTCCCACACCTGGCCGCGCTGCGTGAGCAGAGCGCCTTTACACTCGACGCGACGACGGTGCTGCCGAGCGTGACGGCGGCCGCCATGACATCATTGCTCGCAGGCGTCGCGCCGTGTGACCACGGCATCACCAACGACCGATTCGCGGTACCGCCGCATCTGCATCGGCTTCGCCCACTGCCTCGGGAAGTGGCACGCGCCGGACTGGGTACGACAGGCATTGTGCGTGAGGTGCCGTGGCCGCTTCGACCGCTTGCCCGTCGCATCGTGCGTGAACTCGGTCTCGCGAACGCGCACTTCGCGCCGCCGCACGCGCGCGAGCTGTTGCGAAGCGCGCTTCCGGCGCTTCGCGAGCAGCGCGACGGAGTGATTGTCATGCACTGGCCCGACTGCGACGCGGTCGGACATCGTGAAGGATGGATGTCGCGCGCCTATCTCGACGCCGTGTCCCGCATGGACCACGCGCTGGGCGCCATGCGCGTCGCGACGCGCGACGCGGAAGCCGAAACGTTGCTTGTGACGCTGGCGGATCATGGGGGAGGTGGGCGCCTGACCCACCACCATGACAGCGCGCATCCACTCGATTGCACGATCCCGATCCTGCTGTCCGGAGCCGGGGTGATTGCCCAATCGCTGAGCGGCACCTTCACGCTGCTGGATGCACCGCCCACCGTGTTGTGGGCGCTCGGGCTGCCGGTACCCGCGCAGTGGGTCGGTTCCCCGATGGTGCAGGCGTTCTTTGCTCCCGATACGACGACCGTCCGCCAGACTTCACCCGACCACGAGGGGGCCGCGCGGTTCGCTGTAACCCCGCACCTGAGTGTGGCATGACACGTGTCCTGCTCGCGTTCTCCGACACGGGCGGTGGACATCGCGCGGCAGCCAACGCGATTCGCGACGCACTGGCCGCAATCTCACCATCGGTGCAGACGACGATGGTTGATCCGTACGCCATGAGTGATCGCTGGCCGTTTGACCGGCTATCGGCGGCGTATCCACGCGTGGTCGATAACGCATCGTGGATCTGGCGAAGCGGATTCCGTCTCACCAACACCACCCTGTGCACCGCCACCTTGCAGGCGATGGCGTGGCCCGCGCTGCGGCCGACGTTCCGCGCCATCGAACGAGCGGAGTCGCCGGATGTCATTGTGTCCACCCACTCCCTGCTCACGACGCCGCTTCGGCGCGTGTTCCCAACGACGCCGATCATGGTCGTCGTAACCGATCTGGTGAGCGGCCACAAATCGTGGTACGCCGATCGCGCGGATGTGCTCGTGGCACCGACATCGGCCGCGCGCGACGCGGCGCTGTCGTGTGGTGTCGACGCGGCACGCATCGAAGTGCTGGGTCTGCCCATCTCTTCCGGATTCGCGCGCACACCGCACGATGCCTCACTGCGCGCGTCACTTGGCTGGTGTGAGCGGCGGCCAACGGTGCTGATGTTGGGTGGCGGCGATGGAGTGGGCCCGCTTGAGGCCAACGCGCTGGCCATCGACGCGACGGATTTACCCTGCGATCTCGCGATCGTCTGCGGGCGCAACGCACCACTCGCCGCTCGGCTGCGCGCGCGTCGTTGGCGACGCGCCGTGCATGTGTACGACTTCGTCAGCAACCTCGATGCGATGATGCGCGCGGCGACGGTGCTGGTGACCAAGGCCGGGCCGGGCACGATTTGCGAGGCGTTCGCGGCGGGCTGTCCGATGGTTTTGACCGGAGCGATTCCAGGGCAGGAGACGGGAAACGTACGGCTGGTCTGTGACGGAGGTGCCGGCGTGTGGGCGCCCACCGCAGCGCAGGTGTGCCTCGCGCTTGGTGCGTGGCTCGCCAGCGCCGCTGCGACGGAGGCACGAACGCGTGCGGTGGACGCGGCGTTGGCGATGGCGCGTCCATACGCGGCGCGGGACATCGCACTCCGCGTGCTGCAGGCGGCGCGGCAACCGCGTCCACGGCACGGCTCACCGATCGCGAAGCCGCGTCGGCGCGGCCGGCTGCAGGCGGCGCTCAACTTCGCGTGCTGACGCCGGGCGCGTCCAGCGACACGTGATCCGTTTCTCCCGTTTGCAAACGCCACAGCGACGCGTAGACACCGTCACGTTCGACGAGCGCGTCGTGCGTACCGCTTTCGACAATGCGTCCAAGCTCCAGCACGTGAATCGTGTCCGCGTGGCGCACGGTGGATAGTCGGTGCGCCACCACGAGCGTGGTGCGGCCGCGCGCCGCGTACGCGAGCGATCGCTGGATCGACGCTTCTGTTTCGTTGTCCACGGCGCTCGTCGCTTCGTCGAGCACCAGGATGGACGGTTCGCGGTAGAAGGCGCGCGCCAGCGCGATGCGCTGGCGTTGGCCACCGGAGAGGCGTGTGCCACGCTCGCCCACAACGCTGTCAACTCCATCTGGCAATGCGGCGACAAACGTATGCACTTCGGCAGCGGTGGCGGCGGCCAGCACGCGCTCGCGATCCGGCGAGCGGTCGCCGTAGGCGATGTTGTCCGCGATCGTCCCGTCGGTGAGATACGCATCCTGCGAGACGTAGCCAATGCGCTGCCGCAGCGATACGGGATCGTACGTGGCAATGTCGTGCCCGTCGAGCAAAATGCGACCGCGATCCGGGTCGTGAAACCGCATGAGCAGTTTCAGCAGTGAACTCTTGCCACCACCGGTCGCGCCGACGAGTGCGACCGTCGTGCCGACTGGCACATCGACGCTCACGTCATGAAGCGCGACGCGCCCGTCGTACGACAGCGAGACGCGATCAAACGTGATCGCCGCGCGCGCGGTGTCGGGGACCGGCGTGATCGCGTGCGCCGGGAGCGGCGTATCGAGCAGCTGCATCACACGTTCCACCGACGCCATCGCGCGATTGTACAGATCAGTCATGTCCGCGAGTCGCGTGAGCGGCCACAGCAATCGCTGCGTGAGATACACGAGCGCCGAGTAGCTCCCCACACCAATCTCGCCGCGCAGCGCCAGCAGTCCGCCGTACAGCATGGTGGCCACGAATCCGGCGAGGATCGCCATGCGGATCACCGGCGTGATCGCCGCCGAGAATCGGATCGCGTCGTCGTTGCGCGTCCGAAATGCGTTGGATGCGTCGCGCAGATGCCCGGCTTCGAATGCTTCCGCCGTGTAAGCCTGGATGGTGGCCATGCCGAAGAGATTGTTGTTCAGGCGCGCCGACAACGTGCCGGCGGCTTCGCGCACGGAGGCGTAGCGCGGGGCGAGGCGTCGCTGGAACCAGAACGCGCCGTACAGAATAAGCGGAATCGGCAGCAGCGCGAGAACGGCGAGTTTGGTGGTGATCACGAAGAACACCGCGCCCACCATCAGTGAGGAGCAGAACACCTGGATCAGGTCGTTGGCGCCGGTATTGAGAAAGCGCTCAACCTGATTGACGTCTTCGTTGAGCAGCGCCATGAGTCGGCCGCTGCGTTCGCGCTCCACGAAGCTCGGCGGCAGTCGCTGGATATGCGTGTACGCGGCCTGCCGCAGCTCGTGCTGCAAGTTCTGCGCAAGGCCGCGCCAGCGAATCGCGTAGCGATACTCGAAGAAGGATTCGCACACCCACACCACGATAGTGAGCCCCACGAGGGCATAGAGCTGATCGGTGGGCTCGAGCAGGCCTTGTCTGGCGAGGAAGGAGTCCTTCCGGTTCACCACGACGTCGACCGCGACGCCGATCAACAACTCCGGCAGCACATCGAAGAGTTTGTTGAGCACCGAGAATACCGTGGCCCAGACGACGTCGGCCCGGTACGGGTGTGCAAAAGCGATCAGGCGACGCAGTGGCGAGGGGCGCGTGCTGGCAGAGACGGTCATGATCGGGGAACGACGGGTGGGCGCTGGTGTTCCTGACATTGGTGACCGCGTTGCGCGGCGTGGAGACGGCGCTACACGATCGAGCGGATTCTACAATAGCCGGAGATTTGAAACCCAGTGTCGCCAACTCCCCGGGCAGGACGACGCTATGGCGTTCCAACCGCGTGTCTGGTGTTGCTCGTCACAATGCTCTCGTCGCGCGCCGCGGCGCAGCACGTGTTGACGGCGCAGCGCGTGTTGACGGCGCGGCGGGGAGAGTTGCTGGTTGGCGCGGGCGTGCTCAACGTGCTGGACGGCGGCGATCGGGATGGGCTGCTGCTCTCCCTTGAGTACCGGCCACCGTTGACGCTCTGGCGTATCCGCCCACTGCTCTCGTTCGCGCGGGCGACTGGCGGTGCCATGTTCACGTCCGCCGGAGCCGTGATTGGCGTGCCGCTCGGAACCCAGTGGGAACTGTCGGGCGGGTTCGCGCCCACACATCACGTCGCGCATGGCCGACAGGATCTGGGCTACGCGGTGGAGTTCTTTTCGTTCGCCGAGGTGATCTGGCGCCGAGCCTCGGGCACTGGGCTGCGGGCCCGTTTCGGTCACATTTCCAACGCCGGACTTGGCCCGGTCAATCCCGGCGCGGAGCTCGCGCAGCTCCACCTGTCGTTTCCGATTGGCACCCTACGGCGCCATTAGGAGCACTCCGGGGTCCAATCGCCAGCGGGGAAGCGGTTCGTCCCATTTGGACCCGCGCCTATTGCTCCGCGACGCCCTTTGCGTACAATTTTCAGTCCTCGGTGCTCCAAGGGGAGCCGCGTTCTGTTACATCTCTCATCATGAGCCCAATGTCCAAGCCACGCGCTGTACTCGCCGCTGCCGTCCTCCTGCTCTCGCTGACGGCCTTTTCTTCTGCTGCCAACCGTTTTCTCGCTGACCTCTCCGGCACGTGGAACGTGAGCGTGCAGACGCCTGATCAGGCGGTCACGTCCGTGCTCACCGTCGCGCAGAAGGGTGATTCCATCAGCGGCACGCTCGAGTCGGAGATCGGTCGAGCGCCGATGCGCGGGGCGGTCAAGGGAGACACGGTGTCCTTTGTGTTCTCGCTCGATATGGGTGGCCAGGCGCTGGACATCAGCGCCGCCGGCGTGATGACCGACAAGGACAGCTTCGCTGGGCAGATGGAAGTTTCGGGCATGGGCACGATGCCGTTTTCGGCCAAGCGCCAGAAGTAGGCTCCGTTTTGTATCGGCGGGGAGACAACTCCCCGCCGCCGCTTCAAGACCTCGCGCGCCGCTGCCGACACTCTCGGGGACACCCCCTTCCCGAGAATCATGGCTGTCGGCGCGCGAACGTTTTCTGCAGTCGTAGAATCGGACGAACCTGCCTCGACGAACGATGTCGACATGGCGGTGCGCGTGTGTCTCTCGCGCATTTTGGAGGGCAGTGATCTACCGGCGCTGTCAAGGCAGATCATCGATGCGATCTCGGCGCTTGACGACGACGCCAGTTCGTTGCAGCGGCTGGCCAACGTGGTGCTGCGCGAATACAGTCTCACGGTCAGCGTGGTGCGAACGGCGAACAGCGCGCACTACCGGCGCAGCGGCCGGCCCGTGCAGAGCGCGACCCACGCCATGATGCTGCTCGGTGCGCGTTCAGTTCGTGAACTCGCCACCAGTCTGCTGCTGTTCGAGAACTATCGCCGCCGGTCAGCGGGGCTGCGCGAGCTGATGCTGCTGTCGCTGCTGACGGCCAATCACGCCCGGGAAGTGGCGCTCGCGCTGGGCGTCGCCGACCCGGGTGAGGCGCACCTGTGCGGCATGTTTCGCAATCTGGGCGAGGTGCTGGTGGGATGTCATCTGCCTGAGGAATACGCGCGGGTTCATGCGCGTACGTCCGAGGGCGAGGCACGCGCCTGTAGTCGCGTGCTGGGTTTTCAGTACGAGGACCTCGGTGTTGAGGTGTGTCGGCAATGGGGGATGCCCGACTCGGTGGCGCAGGGAATACGCGCCCGGGCGAGCGCCTCGTCGTCACCGGTCGCGGCGATCACGGCCTTCAGTCATGACCTGACGAACGCGCTGTATCGTCGCGATGGTGCGGGCACAAATCCCAATAGCAGCGTCAGCGATGTGCTCGCGCGGCACTCGGCGCGCCTCAAACTCACGCACGCGCAGGCGCGCACCGTGGTAGAAGCCGCCCTCACCGAAACGCGTGAGTTGTTTCTTTCCGCGAACGTGTCGATCGATGCACTGCGTCTTTGTCAGCTGAATGAAGCGGCCCAATCGGCGCTCGGTGTCGATGCACCGGCGCCCATCGCCTGGAACGTGTCGCCGGATGCGGTCTCCGAGGGCGAGGCGCTCACATCGTTGCGCGCGCGACTGCTGCACGAACTGCAGTCGAGCGTGGATCCGGCATCGCAGCGCGATGTCAGCGCCCTGCTGCTGCTCGCGCTCGAGGGGATGCTACGGGGCGGGCCGTTTGATCGGGTCATCGCCTGCGTGCTGAACAGCGATCGAACGCGACTGATGGCCCGCACCGGACTCGGTGCGGATGTCGAGGCCCTGATGTCCAAGTTCGATTTTCCCATGACCGCGCCATACGGACCGATCACGGCGGCGCTGCAGCTGCGGGCCTCAATGTACGTGCCGCTGGACCGTGCGATGAACCTCGCGGAGCTGCGCTGGACGCTGGGCGGCGGCATCGCGCAGTTCGGTGTGTTCCCGCTGGTGGTGTCCGGAACCGTTATCGGCTGTCTCTATAGCGATCGGCGGACGGTTGCGCCCGCCCCCGACCGCGACGCGATTCTCTATGTGCAGTCGCTGGTGGCGCTGGTGGTGCACGGGATTGAGGCACGGCGACGCGCGACGTCGACAGCGACGCTCGACGCGGACGCAAAGAGCGGGCTGGTGTTGCGGCTGCTACGCGGTGAGTCCATGGAGACGGTGGCGCGAGACTCCGGTGTGACGGCGGCCCAACTCGCCAGCTGGCGCGAGCTCTTTCTCGCCGGCGCGGTGGCCCGCCTCTCGAGCATCTGAAGACGAGGTTCGCAGCGGCGGGGCGCTCCGGCGCGTATGCTGAGAGGATGGCGAAGCGATGTTGTCGCCCCCACCTCTCCCCACCCTCCCAGGAGTCCGGATGTCCCGCCTGAGCGGATCGCTGCGCCGCCCTGTTGGTTCGGCGCTCGCGCTGTTTGTCGCGACTGCCCTGACCGCGTCAACAGTTGCGGCCCAGTCCACCCAGAAGATCGACGAGGAGTACACGCGTCGGATTCGTGAAGTACTCACCGATCCGCGCATCAGCACGGAACTCGTCGACTACTTGCCGGCGTCGGATGTCGTGCCGTCGCCACTCAAGTTCCCCGGTATCGGGCGGGTGATCGGGCAGCCAGGTTACCTCACCAAGGCGAAGGACATTCACCGCTATCTCGAGGCGGTCGCCAAGGCCGCGCCCACGCGCGCGAAGTTCTGGGTGATGGGCAAGTCGGAAGAAGGGCGCGACATGGTGGCCTTCGTGGTGAGCGATGAGGAAACCATCGCGAATCTCGATAAATACAAGGGCTACATGCAGGAGCTGGCCGACCCGCGCAAGACGAGCGAAGCGCGCGCGAAGGAGCTGCTCGGCACCGCCAAACCGATTTACTACATCACGAGCGGTATGCACTCCACCGAAACCGGTGGACCGGAAATGCTGATGGAAATGGCCTACCGGCTCGTGGTCGACGAGTCGGAGAAGATCGCGAGCATCCGCAAGAACGTCATCACGATGATCACGCCCGTGATCGAAGTGGATGGCCGCGAGAAGATTGTCGACGGCATCTGCTATCGCGTGAACACCGGCTTGCAGCTGCCCACGCCGTATTGGGGCAAGTACGTCGCGCACGACAACAACCGCGATGGCATGGGACAGTTCCTCAAGCTGACGCAGCATGTGCGCAACACGAATCTCGAGTGGCGCCCGGTGGTCATGCACGATCTGCACGAGCAGGCCACGTTGCTCTATGTTTCGACGGGCACGGGTCCGTACAACGAGCAGATCGATCCGGTCACCATCAACGAGTGGTGGTGGATGGCGCAGAACGAAGTCATGGAAATGACGAAGCGTGGCGTACCGGGCGTGTGGACGTACGGCTTCTACGATGGCTGGGTGCCGAACTACATGTTCTTCATGATGCACACGGTCAATGCGATCGGTCGCTTCTACGAAGTGCAGAGCTACGGCGGCGGTTGCAACGGCACGGTGCAGGGCGCGCGTGGCGGTGGGGCGCCAGCGGGCCCGACGCGTACGGCCGACGCGGAGCTGACACGCGTGCTCGGCGGTACGAACTACAATCAGAGTCGCGAGTGGTTCCGCCCCAATCCCACGCCCAACGACATTCGCTGGGGATCGCGCGCGAACACCAACATCCAGCAGTCGGCGCTGTTGCTCTCGCTCTGGAACATGGGCAAGGAGCGCGATCGCTTTCTCGAGAACTACTGGATCAAGAACAAGAACGCCATCAACCGTGGCAAGCTCGGACCGATCAAGGGATGGGTGATTCCCGCGTCGCAGCATTCCAAGCAGAATGCAGCCGACGCCGTGAACCAGCTCATGGATCAGGGACTCGAGTTCCATGTGGCCGATGCCGACGTGACGATGGACTCGGTGCAGGTGAAGAAGGGCGACTGGATCATTCGCGGCGATCAACCGCTGCGCACGATCGCCGACATGTACTTCGCGATTCAGAACTACCCCACCACGAATCCGTCACCATACGATGACACCGGGTGGACGTATCCGATGATGCGCAACATCATCGTGAAGGAAGTGAAGAACGCCACGCTCTTCACCGCGGCGATGACGAAGGCCAGCGGGCATGTCACGGCTGCGGGTGGCGTGATGGGCACAGGCAATACGATCATCGTCGAACACACGGGCGACAACAATCTCATCCGGCTTCGCTATCGTCTCGCCGACGTGTCCATGATGGCGGCCGAAGACACGTTTACAGCGGGCGGTCGCACGTTCGGGGCCGGTGCGTTCATCATTCGCAACGCAAATCGCGCCCGTGTGGAGCCGCTGCTGCGTGAACTTGGACTCTCGGGCTACGCGATGGCCGGGTTGCCCGCCGTGAAGACGCATGAAATGGACCTGCCGCGCATTGGCTATATCCACAGCTGGACGAACACGCAGGACGAGGGCTGGGTCCGCGCGGCGCTCGATCACTACGGGGTGCCCTACACGTACTTCGGAGAAAACGAAGTGCGCAAGATCGCGTCGCTCAAGCAGCGGTTCGATGTGATTCTCTGGCCGCACGGCGGCAGTGTGGGGCAGGGTGCGCCAACCACCGGCGCGCCGATTCCGTACAGGCGTTCGGCCGAGTATCCCGACCTCGGATTCCCCGACTCCACGAACGACGTGCGGGGCGGACTCGGAACGGATGGGCTGCAGAAGTTGCACGAGTTTGTTGCGCAGGGCGGCACGCTGATTACCGAAGGCAACACGTCAGCGGTATTTCCCACGTACAGCCTGACGCCGGGTCTGCGCATCACGAGCGCGCCCGGTCTGGTAAATCGCGGCACGCTGCTGCGCGGTGTGATCGCGGACATGAAGAGCCCGGTAGTGTACGGCTACGCCGTGAATCAGCTGCCGATCTACTTCAGCGGTGGCGCATTGCTCGACGCCGGCGCGCCCACGATGGCCGAGGCCAAGCCGGTGAGTGAGATCGATGTGTTCCGTCCGGGCAGCTCGGCGGCGCTGTCCGGTGCCGCGGCGGGCGGTGGTGGGATTGGTCCGGCGGCGCGACGCAGCGGCGTGTATCAGAACACGACGCCGATGTCGACGTGGGTGGAACACTCGCGCTGGAATCCCACGCAGCAGTGGCCGACCAATGCCATCGCGAGTGCGCCGTCCGGCGGCGCCGGCGGTGGTCGCGGATTCGGTGCTGGCGGCGCGCCCGGCGGCACGCCGATGATGACGCTGCCCGGCATGGCGCCACGCGTGATCGTGCAGTTCCCGGCCAGCCCGCGCGACATGCTGTTGTCCGGCGTGCTCGAGGGTGGTGAGCATCTGTCGAACCGCCCCACCGTGATTAACCAGCCCATCGGCGCAGGACAGCTGGTCATGTTTACGACGCGTCCGTTCTGGCGTTGGCAAACGCAGGGCACGTTCATGATGGGCTTCAACGCCATCATGCACTGGAACGATCTGGGCGCGGGCCAGTAGTTCCCTGCGAGACAGACTGATCGGTCGCCCCGGATACCGTGCACGCCGTGTCCGGGGCGATTGTGTGTCAAGGAGAGACGCCAGCCGATTGCAGCAGCTGCACGAGCTGCGCTTTCGGCACTGCTCCCATTTGCTGCGCCACCGCCTTGCCGCCGCGAAAGGCGATCACGGTCGGAATGCTGCGGATGTTGTACGCCTGCGATGTGAGCGGCGCTTGATCCGTGTCGAGCTTGGCAATAAGCGCGCGACCGGCGAACTCGTGCGCGACCGCGTCGAGCACCGGCGCCATCACCTTGCACGGACCGCACCACTCGGCGTAAAAGTCCACCAGCACTGGAACATCGGCGCGGGCGATGACATCAGCGAAGGTCTCGTCGCGCAGTAGCAACGGCCGATCGAGCAGGATCGGTCGCGCACACGCTGCACTGCGGCACTTCGGTCGGTGCGCCACCTTGGCCATGTTGACCTTGTTGCGCGTTCCGCAGAACTGACATGGCACGGTGACATACGCTGGCGCGCTTTCGACGTTCATGCAGGCTCCTTTTTGCGGTATCTTTGTTGCGGCGTGAAACGACCCGGCATCGGGGCGGTCGGCACCATGCCATAAAATCAGGTTGGTTTCGTGAGCCTTTGCAACCGTTTCGGCCATGATCGCAACCATCGCTGTCACCGTCTCGCAACCACGTTGAGCCGCATGCCCGCATTCATTCACCAGCTCGCCCGGTCTCCCGGCGGTGTCCCCAAGTTGCCGGTCCCCGAAGCGATGATTCGGTTCACAGGGATGGAGGGTGACTGGCAAAGCAATCGCAAGTATCACGGCGGCCCCGATCGCGCCATCTGTTTGTTCGCCAGCGAGATGGTCGAGGCATTGCAGAATCACGGGCATCCGATCCAGGCAGGCAGCGTGGGCGAGAACGTAACAACAGTGGGCTTGCAATGGTCGCGTGTCGAGCCCGGCGTTCGCTTGCAGCTCGGCGCCACGGCGGTGCTCGAAATCGTGAGTTACACCGTGCCGTGCCGGACCATTCGCGGCGCGTTCTCTGATGGTGACTTCACCCGAATTGCGCAGACGCTGAATCCCGGCGCATCGCGGGTGTATGCACGCGTACTGACCGAGGGTATGGTCCGCGTTGGCGACGAGATTGCCGTGATGCCTGAGGCGCGTGATGACTGAAGAACGGGAGTACGTGCTGGGGACGCACGACGATGAACTGCGTCGCCTTGGCTTTCAGCATCAGGTGTGGGCGGCGCCGACCGCGGCCTTGTTTGAGCGCGCACGCTTCGCGCCGGGCCAGCACCTGCTCGATCTTGGCTGCGGCCCCGGTTATGCGACGGCAGACCTGGCGCAACTGGTGGGTGTAAACGGTGCGGTATTGGCTGTTGATGTTTCGCAGCGGTTTCTGGCCTCTCTTGAGGCGATGGTCGCGGCGCGCGAACTGCACAATGTGCGCTGGCAGCAGAATGATGCCGCCTCGCTCGATCTGCCTGATGGCCAACTGGACGGCGCCTTCGCGCGTTGGGTGCTGTGCTTCACGCCCGATCCGGCCTCAGTCCTAGCTGAAGTCGCGCGCGTGCTCAAGCCCGGCGCACGCTTCGCGCTACTCGATTACGCCAACTACGAGGCGTTCACCATGGCGCCGGCGAGCGACGCGATAGAACGCGTGATTCACGCGACCGGAAAATCGGTGCGGATGAGCGGCGGTGATTTTGGCGTCGGTCAAAGCGTGCCTGCGCTGATGCACGGCGCCGGGTTCGACGTGGAGTACCTCGAGCCGATCGTGCGTATTGCGCGACCGGGCAGCGCACTGTGGAACTGGCCTGCCAGCTTCTTTCGCAACTATCTGCCAACGCTCGTTACGCTCGGGCTGATCACCGATGATGAGCGGCACGAGTTTGAATCGGTGTGGCAGGATCGGTCAGACAATCCCGCCGCCTATCTAATTACGCCAACGATGGTGGGCGTGGTTGGCATCAAACGGTGAGCGATCGGGTGCGGTCCCAGATCGACCTGTTCGGCGCGCCGCGATCAGACGCTACGGAGTCGGTCGCGGCGGCGGAGCATGACACGCCGCTCACAGCGATCGCCGAGGCGCTACCTGCCCACCTGCGTCTCGGGACCTCGAGCTGGGCGTTTCCCGGATGGAAGGGCCTCGTATACGCACAACGCGAGACGGCCACGCGTCTGTCGCGATATGGACTGCCGGCGTACGCGCAGCATCCGCTGCTGCGCACCGTCGGACTCGACCGCACGTTTTACGCCCCGATTGAGGCTCGCGTATTCGCGGAATATGCTGCCGCCGTTCCAGAGGATTTTCGCTTTCTCGTAAAAGCGCACGCCGCGCTCACCACATCGGAACGACAGCGCTCGATCGGCGATGCGACGGCGCGCAACGTTTTTCTTGACGCCGAGTATGCAGCCAATGAGGTGATCGCGCCGGCGGTTGAAGGGCTGGGCGAGACGCTCGGCGTGATTCTGTTTCAGTTTCCGCCGTTGGGACTGCCGCACAGACAACTCGCCGCGTTTCCCGAGCGACTGGCCCGGTTTCTCAGCGCGCTTCCGCGAGGCGTTCCGTATGCGGTGGAGGTTCGTGATGCCGCGGTGCTTTCGGAGGCCTACGGAAGCGCGCTAAGCGAGGGCGGCGCCACACACTGTTATAACGTGCATCCGCGGATGCCGGATGTGCTGACGCAGGCGGCGCAGCTGGGGGCTGCGGTGCGAGCGGCCGGACCGGTCGCGGTACGCTGGATGCTGCGCACGGATCAGCAGTATCCGTCGGCGAAGGCGGCTTACGCACCGTTCGACCAACTCGTGGCGCCGGATCCTGCACGGCGTGCCCAGATCGCCGAGTTGCTGTCGATGTTGGAAGCCGAAGCGCACCCGGTGCTCGTGATCGCGAACAACAAGGCGGAGGGGTCTGCGCCCAGGACGTTGATCGAGCTAGCCCGACTACTGGCAGGCCGGAGCCGTCGTCTGTAGCTTTCAAATATCTGCCCACCAGGGCAAAGTCAGACCGCCCGCACGGATTCCTTCCAACCCCGTCCTGCCATGTTTCGCAGACTGCTCCCCGTCGCGGCTGTTGCTCTTGTTCTCGCGGCGTGCGACAACGCGCCCACTGAGAACGCTTCCGCGCTTGAGCCCACGCTCGAAGCCGTGCTGGAAACCTCCGGTGCGGGCACATCGGCCGCCAACTTCCTGCAGCGTGCGCCCGCCGGACTGCAGCTTTCGGCTGAGCAGCGTGAGGCGATTCGCCGCATCAACATGGAGTTCGCGCGCGCGAACAAGGCGGACCTCGATGCACTCACTGCGATCACGCGTGAAGCAATCACGGCGCGTCGCAACGGCGCTACGCCCGAAGCGATTCGTGCGATCCTCGAGCGCAGCCGCTCCACGCGCGAGCGTCTTGCGCCCGCCTTCGCTGGGCTGGCACGCTCGCTGAATGCGGTGCTCACCGATGCGCAGCGCGCGTGGTTGGCTGACAACGCGCGTCGTCTCGGACCGCAGCTGCCGCCGATCGGCCCAAGTCGACCGTAACCCATGCTCGCTGCGCGTACCATAAACACCGCCGCGTGCGTCACGCGGCGGTGTTGCTGTTTATACGACTGACGAACTCGTTGACGACTGCACGACACCGGGAGGGAGCGCCGCCGGGCGACGGCGCTGAGCGTCACAACTTGTGTGTGGAGAGGAGCAGGCTGGTTTCTGAGTTGCCGACACCTTTGATGGTGCGAATGCTGCGCAGCGCCGCGTCAAACGTTTCCAGGCTATCGGTGCCGAGCTCCGCGACGATGTCCCAGCGTCCATTCGTGGTGTGCAACGCACGGACTTCCGGATACCCGCGCAATGCCGTGAGGATCGTGTCGGATCGGTCACCCTCGACGCTGATCATCATGACCGCGCGCACACGCTGCGGCTCCGCTTCGGGCGTGGTGCGCACGGTGAAGCCCAGCAGCACGCGCTGGTCGAGGAGCTTGTCGATGCGATTCTGCACTGTGCCGCGCGAGACACCCAGCGCATGAGCGAGCCTCGCTACAGGGAAGCGGGCGTTCTCGCGCAACAGCGCGATGAGTCGTAGATCGGTGGCGTCCATGCCTCGATTGCGGTGAGTTTGTACGAAACGCCAACGCGAGCTGTCATAATGTGCAATATTCGTGTACAAAATGCCAGATTCTCTGACTTGTTGCTGGCATGCGTGCGCTGCCATTCTCCTTGAGTACGTCCGCGGTGTAGGAATGAACGAGCTGTCGGACATCACCCTGTTGCCGGAGCACGCCGATGCATACTGCCATCTCTCCTCAAACGAGTGCGGAGTTGATCGACCTCGAGGAACAGTGGGGTGCCCGCAACTATCGACCGCTGGATCTTGTGATCGCGCGAGCGGAAGGCGCGTGGGTGATGGATGTCGAGGGGCGTAGCTACCTCGACTGTCTCAGCGCATACTCCGCGGTCAATCAGGGGCACTGTCATCCGCGCCTGCTGGCCACGCTCACCGAGCAAGCGGCGCGCGTGACGCTCACGTCCCGAGCGTTTCGGAATGACCAGTTGCCGCACTTTTGCGAGGAACTGGCCGAGATCTGTCGCATGGAGATGGTGCTGCCGATGAACACGGGCGCCGAGGCGGTAGAGACGGCGATCAAGGCGGCGCGTCGCTGGGGCTACACGAGCAAAGGGATTCCGCAGGACGCCGCTACGATCATCGTGTTCGACGGCAACTTCCACGGCCGCACCACGACGATTGTGGGCTTCTCGTCGGAAGCGTCGTACCGGGACGGATTCGGCCCGTTCGCGCCTGGATTTGTTCGCGTGCCGTTCGGCGACCTGGAGGCAGTGCGTTCGTCGATGACCGCCAACACCTGCGCTGTGCTCTTCGAGCCGATCCAGTGCGAGGCCGGCGTCGTGATTCCGCCCGAAGGATTTCTCCGCGGTTTGTCGGCGCTCTGTCGCGAGCAGCATGTGTTACTGATTGCCGATGAGATTCAAACGGGACTTGGACGGACCGGACGTTTGTTCGCGTGTGACCACGAAGATGTTGTGCCAGATATGTATGTGCTCGGCAAGGCGCTGTCCGGCGGGTTCTATCCTGTGTCGGCCGTGGTCTCACGCCGCGACGTGCTTGGCGTCTTCGGTCCGGGCACGCACGGCAGTACCTACGGCGGCAATCCGCTCGGATGCGCCGTGGCGCGCACGGCGCTGGAGGTGATGCAGGATGAGCGGTTGGTGGAGCGCTCGGCGGAGCTTGGAGCGTGGCTGCTCGGTGAGCTGAAGACGCTGGCCCATCCAGACATCGTGTCTGTGCGCGGACGCGGATTGATTCTGGCCATCGAGTTGCGTGTACCGGCCAGGCCGTACTGCGAAGCGCTGATGCAGCGCGGCGTGTTGTGCAAGGAGACGCACGACACGGTGATCCGTCTGGCGCCGCCGTTGGTGGTGCGGCAGGAAGATCTGGCGTGGGCGGTCGAGCAGCTGCGCGCGGTGTTCCCTCGGGATTAATCCGGATGGAAGCCGCGTTCGGGATCGGGTAACTTTGCTGAACGCGTCTCGGGATGTCGAGCGCGTCTCGCGGTTTCCCTTGGCTCAACACGGAATATGCTCAGACTTCGTTCCTGGTCCGCACTCGCCGGCGTGATGATGGTGGTTTCCGCCGGTGTCTTGTCCGCGCAGCACCTGCTGCACGATCTCACCGGCAAATGGGCGTTTGCCGTGGTGACGGAAAACGGTACCGGCACGCCGTCGGTGGTCCTGAAGCAGGAAGGCGAGAAGCTGACGGGTACGTATGAGTCGCGCATGATGGGGGCGCGCGCGTTCACGGGCTTTGTCAAAGGGGACTCGGTTACGCTCACGCTCGAGGCCAATGGCCCTGATGGTATGACGCTGGTGTTTCGTGGGGTGGTGGTCGACAAGGACAATCTGAAGGGCAACGTCGACTTTGGCGGCATGGGCAGCGCGACGTTTACGGGCAAGCGTGAACCGTAGGTTCGGCGCCGATCGGCGCGGTCTCGCTGACATGCGCAGGACCACATGACCGCCCCACTGCCCTGGTATGTCGCCGGTCCGTTGATCGGGCTCGTGGTTCCACTGTTGTTGATCGTTGGTGGCAAGGTGTTCGGCTTGTCGTCAAACCTGCGTCATCTGTGCGCCGCTGTGCCACTGCCGACGTCGCTCAAGCCCGCGTTTCTGCGCTATGACTGGGCGCGCACGGGCCGGTGGAATCTCGTGTTCGCCTTTGGAATTCTGCTCGGCGGGTTTCTTGCGAGTGTGTTGGTTGGCGAGCCGAATTCCGGGGCGCAGATTTCCGAGGCGACGCGCGGGGATCTCGCGGCCCTTGGCCTGCGTGATTTCTCCGGTCTTGCGCCTTCGCAGCTGTTTTCGGCGAGCGCACTCGCGTCGCCAACTGGCGTGGTGTTTGTGGTGATTGGTGGATTCCTGGTGGGTTTCGGCGCGCGGTACGCGGGCGGTTGCACCAGTGGCCACGCCATTTCCGGATTGGCCGCGATGCAGATGCCGTCACTTGTCGCCGTGATTGGATTCTTCGCCGGCGGGCTGCTGGTGACGCACGTGCTCTATCCGATGCTGCTTCCGGCTCTGCTGCGGTGAGCACATGACGGTGATTGCAGAGACAGTGCCGGACTTCGAGTGCGCGGATGCCGAGCAGGTGCCACGGTCACCGCAGGCGCTGGCGCTCGAGTCGTCGAATCGCGGGCTTGCGCTACTCGCCTATCTGTTGATCGGCGTCGCCCTGGGCATGTTGTTCGTCATGAGCGAAGTGGTGTCGTGGTATCGTATTCAGGAGATGTTCCGCTTTCAGAGCCTGCATATGTACGGCATCATCGGGAGCGCGGTCGTGGTGGCGGCTGTGTCGCTGCAACTCATCAAGCGTTTGAACCTGCGTACCTTGCACGGGGAACCGATAGCTGTCTCGCCAAAGCAATGGGGCAGCGGTTCGCTTCGTGGCGCGCGTTACTGGTTGGGTGGTGCGATCTTCGGTATGGGTTGGGGGCTGATCGGGGCGTGCCCGGGCCCGATGTTCGCGCTCGTCGGGAACGGCATGGGTGTGATGCTTGCCGGGATCGTTGCGGCGATGGCAGGCACGTGGGTGTACGCGATCGTGCAACACCGGATGCCGCACTGAACCAGACGTGACCGTTGATGTGTCTCGCCAGCCATCCATACGATTCTGTAGACCTGACGGCGTGGCCTCCACCGCTCACAATTTGTCGTCGTTTACAAACCGCGTAGCGGAGAAGAGTGCGCGGTCAAAGGCATTGGGCAGCGAGAGCACGAGATCGGCGATGAGCTCGCCAACCGCCGGCGCGAACTTGAAACCGTGTCCGGAGCAGGGACTCGCCACGATCACGTTGGCATGCGACGGATGATGATCGATGACGAAGTGTCCGTCCGGCGTGTTGGTGTACATGCAAGTTGCCACGTCGCGCAGCGCGCCGTTGGCGTCTGGCAGGTAGCGCTGTAACAGGCTGCGAATGTTGGCGACCTCGTGGTCCGACACGTCGCGGCGAATGGTATCGGCTGACGTGGCCTCGCCGCCGCCGTGCAGCGCGATCTTCACGCCGTTGCCGAGATCCGGAAAGCCGTACCAGATGAGATCAGGGCGCACTTCAAAGAGAAACACCGGGAAGTGCGCCGGGTCGAACGCATCGGTGCGGCGTGCCGGATCAAGCCAGTAGAGTACGTTGCGCTCCACGGTGAGCGGAATATGGGCACCCTGCAGTTGCGAAGTCGCCCACGGTCCGAGCGCGAGAATCACTCGACGAGCCATGTAGCGGCCGCGCGATGTAACGACCTCCACGAGTTCCGCGCTGGCCCGCCACTCAAGTAGTGTCTCATTCGTGTTCACCGTGGCGCCGGCGCGCACGGCTTCACCGAGCATCGCCGCGATCGCCCGCTCCGGATCGAGCACACCGGCGCGGGGTTCAAACACGCCGAAGGTGTCATCGTCCACGTGAAATGCGGGTGCCCGACGCGCCAACGCCGAGCGGTCGAGCAACTCGCAGGCGAGCGCGTGTTGCTCCGCACTGCGCCTGGCTCCCTGCACGAGTGTGCTGTCGGCGCGACCGAGCATGAGCCCCCCGGTTTGCCGAAGCAGCATCTCGCCGCTTCGCGCTTCGAGTGCGCGCCAGCGTGCATAGGCGTGTTGCACGAGCGGTACGTATCGCTCGTCTTCAAAGTAGGCTTCCCGTATGATGCGGGACCGTCCGTGTGACGAGCCAAGCGTGTGCGGAGGAGCGAAGCGGTCGATTCCCAGCACGCGTACGCCGCGCTGTGCGAGTGCGTGCAGCGCCGCACTGCCCGCCGCGCCGAGTCCGAGAACCATCGCGTCCCACATCACGGCACGATACCTCAGCGCGCGCTGCGAATGCGCGTGCGTGTACCCGCGCGCTTCTTCGCCGGTCGGCGCGCCATACTGCGTGCGGCCAGCACACCCGCTACGAATCCGCCGGCGTGTGATTGCCAACTCACGCCTGCCTGCCCAGGCAGCACACCAAACACCAACCCGCCCCAGACGCCGGCGACGAAGAGACTGAGCAAGATCATGCCTGCGCGTCTGGCGAACCAGCCGTGTGACAGCAAAAACCCGAGGTAGCCGAACACCACGCCGCTGGCACCGATGTGTACACTGCGCGGCGCGCCGAACAGCCAAGCGGCGAGGCCGGCACCGAGTACGGTCCAGAGTGTCACCATCAGAAAACGCCGCTCGTCGGCGAGCAGCACGAGCCCGCCGAGCACGAGCAGCGGGATGCTGTTGGCGGCGAGGTGCGCGGCGTTACCATGGAGAAACGGCGCGAGCGGAATGCCTCGCAAGCCGCTCAGATCTCTGGGCTGCACGCCGAACAGGGCAAAGGAACCCGGAACGACCGCGTCAACGGCGAGCACGACCCAACACACGGCCACGAAGGCCAGCAGCATTGCGGCATGTTGTTTGAGCTGCGGCGTGATCAGCGAAGGCATGGGCGGTCGGGAGAAATGCGCGAACCGGATGTTCCGGCGAACAGACTACAGAAAGCGGTCACGATCACCCGGGGCCGGCATCCGGCAGGTGTCGCTCCGACCGAACCAGCGGTAGCGATTTCGCGCGATCACATCGTACGCCGCATCACGCAGCACACGCGGGACGATCAGAAACAAGCGCATCCACGACCACGGCCACCCGAGCTTCGTGGCAATGCGCAGCGCGGCGTCCGACTTCGTGTGCACACCGGCGTCGTCAATCAGTACGATGGAATCCGGGAGCGAGTTTCCCGCGTTGGCTCGATCGAGCGCGCGGCGAGCCGCCTCCGATTGCAGCGAGGCAAATCGAAAGTGCGCGCGGCGATCGCGATCCATCACCCAGCTCACGGCGCCGTTGCACAAATTGCAGACGCCGTCGAACAGAATCACCGGCGCGTCAAGCGGCGGGGCAGCGGACGTCAAGAGATGAGCCTCCTCGCGTGGAGTTTCCGGCGGCGGCGCACGCTGCCCGGCGTGTCGACGACGTGCAAATGTGAACTTAACTCGGTTGCCAGCGAGGCAACTGCGAGCACGTCGAAATCGCGCGCGATTCGACAGTTCCTCGCCAAGCGCCGGTACGGGCATTAGAATCGCTGTCGTGCTGACGATTTTCCTCTGGATGTTTGCGGCGGCTGGGGCCTCGCTGCTGGCGCTGTTGTTTCTCGGAGCGGTCGATGAGGACGGTTTGGCACCGGAGAGTGAATCCGGGCTGGCCGGACTGGCGGCCGCATTCCTCTCCCTGCGCGGGATGCTCGCCGCGATGACACTGGCCGGTGGAACCGGTGCGTTGCTGCTTGGTGTCGTGCACGCGCCGACGCCGATCGCCTTGGCTGGTGCGCTGGTCGGTGCCGTTCTCGGAGCGCGCGTGTGGCGCTCGATGCTCCGCAAGTTGCGACACTTCGATCGTGATCACGGTGCCTCTCCCGAGTTGCTTATTGGGCGCGAGGGCGTGCTCACCGTGGCGATCGGCGGCGCGCACCCCTCGGGCGTTGTCCAGGTGACGCTCGGCGGCTTGTCGCAGGAATACACGGCGATTCCCGACGGTGATGGAATCTTTCAGGAGGGTGATCGCGTAGTAGTGCTGCGCATCGAGTCCCCGTCGACCGTGGTGGTCGGTCCAAGTCCGTATCCCGCACTTCCTCTCACTCAATGACGCCCATGCCATTCATGCTTGCCCTCGTGCAGGAGACCGCCGAACCGGTGCTGTCGCTGGAAGGACTGTTGTCCATGATTCTCGGTGGCGGTAGCGTCCTGTTGATCATCGGGCTCTTCATAGGGCTTGGTCTGTTCTTCGCTTCGCGCTACAAGGTGTGCCCGACCAATCGCTTGCTGGTGATCTCCGGCGCGACCAACATCACGAACGAACATGGCGAGCCGATGCCCAAGGTCATCGCGGGCGGCGGCACGTTTGTGTGGCCCATCATTCAACAGTACAACTTCCTCGAGCTGGCGCCCTTCACGCTCAAAGTTGCGCTGCAGGACGCGTTGTCGGCGGAAACAATCCGTGTGGCCGTTCCCAGCGCGTTCACATTGGCCGTGGGTAACGGTTCTCCGCACAAGGAGAACGCCGCCACGCGACTCGTTGGCAAGAGTGAAGAAGAGATCAAGGCACTGGCCGCCGAAACGATTGTCGGTACGCTGCGGCAAGTGGTCGCGGTGATGAGCATTCAGGAAATCAACTCGAATCGCGACGATTTCCGTCGCCGGATCGAGAGCACGCTGGTGCCGGAACTCACCAAGCTCGGACTGTCTCTGCTCAACGTGAACATCCAGGACTTGCGCGACGAGTCCGGCTATCTCGACGCGCTCGGCAAGAAGGCGGGAAGTGAAGCTACGCAGCGCGCCTTGGGCGACGTGGCCGAAGCCGAGCGCACGGGTGCGATTCGTGTGGCCGAGGCGCAGCGCGAGAAGGATGTCATAGTTGCGGTGCAGAAGCGCGATCAGGTGATCGGGGTGCAGGAAGCGCAACTCGCGCAGACCATGCGTCTGGCGGAGATGACGCGCGAGCAGGATGTGCAAACGCGCTCGCAGGAAACGCAGCGTGACCGCGAAGTCGCCACACTCGATCGTGAGCGTCGCATCGCGATCTCCGAAGCAAATGCCGCCGCGGTGGCTGGTGAAGCGGTCGCGGAAGCGCAGAAGCGCATACGCATTGCCGAAACCAACGCCGACGCGGTGAAGGGCGAAACGCAGGCGAAGGCGCTCGTGGCTGAATCGGAGGCCAATCTCGCGGTGACAGCGGCCGAGGCGCGCAAGCGCGCGGAGTCGGCGCGGGCGGTGGCCGACGGCCAGGTGGCAGAAGCCACGGCGAAGGCGAGGGAAGCGGCCGCGCTCGCTGAAGCGCGTCAGATCGAGGCGTCGGAGCGCGCACGACTGGAGGCACCGGCGAAAGCTGCCGCCGCCACCGCGATCGTGGCGGCCGAGGGGCAGGCCCGCCAGGTCACGATTGCGGCCGATGCAGCGGCCACGGCCGTGAAGGCGAAGTTGGAAGCCGAGGCCGAGGGTCAGTACGCGTTGCTGTCACAGCGCGCGCGGGGCCTGAAGGAGCTCGTGGAGGCCGCCGGCAGCCCAGAGCAAGCCTTTGCGCTGCTTTTGGTGGACATGGTACCCCTGCTTGTGGAGAAGGCCGCTGAGGCCGTGAAGGGCATCAGCGTCGAGAAGGTCATTGTGTGGGACGGCGGTGGTGGCAACGGCGGCGCCGGTGGCGTGAGCCGGGTCACCCACGACCTGGTGCGCTCGGTGCCGCCGGCCATGGATCTGATTCGGCATGTCACCGGGATTGAGCTGCCCGGGCTTGGCAAACTGTCGCCGGAGATGGCGGCGCGGCTGGCCGATGTCATGTCGAAGGCGTCGCCCGACAGTGTTGCATTGCCTGATCACAACGAGAACAAGGAATGAAAAGCGTTCGGGCCAGTTAAACGCCCATTCACTATTCACCAAGCCGGCGGGCCGTCCGTGTAAACCGTATGGGGCCCGCCGTAACCCAAACGCACTTCGATTCGTCGTTATTCGCGGGCGCTGCGAACTCGTGGCGCTGCCGAAACCTGATCGGAGTGTTTTTGCATGTCCCTCCTGCTTTCCACGACCCCCCAGACGCGGTCGCCCTTCACGATGGAAACGCTGCTGCCTCGGCAGTGGTGGTACATCGC
>JBBRFQ010000025.1:0-27588 GCA_038224035.1 Gemmatimonadales bacterium | reverse complement strand
GGACGAGAATCCGTATCAGCGACCCATGCGCATTTATCCGGCCGTGCACTACACGATGGGTGGCACCTGGGTGGACTACAATCTCATGAGCACGGTGCCCGGCTTGCACGTGATCGGGGAAGCCAACTTCTCCGATCACGGCGCCAATCGCCTCGGTGCGTCGGCGCTGATGCAGGGACTGGCCGACGGGTACTTCGTGCTGCCGTACACGATTGGCAACTACCTGGCGGGTGTGAAGCCGGAGAAGGTGGATGTGAACTCGCACCCGGCGTTCACGGATGCCGTGAATGCGGTCAAAGCGCAAACCAATCAGTTGCTGAACATCAAGGGCAAGCGTACGGTCGACTCGTTTCACAAAGCGCTGGGCAAGATCATGTGGGACCAGTGCGGCATGGCGCGCTCGCGCGAAGGGTTGACCGAAGCGCTCGTGGAGATTCCGAAGCTGCGTGAAGAGTTCTGGCAGAATGTGAACGTGCCCGGAAGCGGCGCGTCGCTCAATCAGTCGCTCGAGAAGGCTGGTCGGGTGGCTGATTTCATCGAGCTCGGTGAGCTGATGTGCCGCGACGCACTGCACCGCGAAGAATCGTGCGGTGGTCACTTCCGCGTGGAACATCAGGAAGACGGCGAAGCCAAGCGGGACGACGAGGATTTTGCGTACGTGGCGGCGTGGGAGTGGACTGGTCCCGGTCAGGCGCAGCGCCTGCACAAGGAGCCGCTGGTGTATGAAAACGTGAAGATGGCTACCCGGAGTTACAAGTAATGCGACTGACACTGCACGTGTGGCGACAGAGCGGTCCCAACGCCGCTGGCAAACTCGTGACGTACCCCATGGACGGCGTCGAAGCCGACATGTCGTTCCTCGAAATGTTTGACATGCTGAACGACCAGCTGACCGTCGACGGGAAGGAACCGATCGCGTTTTCGCACGACTGTCGCGAGGGTATTTGCGGCTCGTGCAACATGATGATCAGCGGTCAGGCGCATGGCCCGTGGCAGGGGGCGACGACGTGCCAGCTGCACATGCGCGCGTTCAAGGACGGCGATGAGATCTGGGTAGAGCCGTGGCGTGCTGCGGCGTTCCCGCTGATCAAGGATCTGGTGGTGAATCGCAGCGCCTTTGATCGGATCATCCAGGCCGGCGGGTACGTGTCGGTGAGTACCGGGGGCGCGCGCGATGCCAACGAGATTCTCATCGGCAAGGAAGTGGTGGATGAGTCCATGGACGCCGCCGCGTGCATTGGCTGCGGCGCTTGTGTCGCCGCGTGTCCGAATGCGTCGGCCTCGCTGTTCACCGGCGCCAAGATCACGCACTTGGGCCTGTTGCCTCAGGGGCAGCCCGAGCGCGATCGCCGCGCGATTGCGATGGTGGAGCAGATGGATCTTGAAGGGTTCGGACACTGCACCCTCACGGGTGAGTGTCAGGAAGCGTGCCCGAAGGAGATTTCAATCGACACGATCAAGCGCATGAACCGCGACTATGCGGTGGCGGCGGCACGGTTTGCTGAGCCGAAGGAGACGGTGGGGGCGGGGTGACGCCCGGAACACCGCAGTCAGGCCACGTGTGTAGCTATGGCTGCGGTATCGCACGACGCCACGCGTCGACTCCGCCGACGATGGGTAGCGTGATTGACGTGTGAGCGAGATCGAACGTCAGCACGGTGCCGGGCGCGGGCCACAGCGAAAACTCGCGATCGCTCGACATCAGCATCAACGCCAGTCGTTTGCCGGGCGGGATGATCTGATCGTCGGGCTGCAGGTCGAACGTCAGCGTGTAGAAGGCGTTCGGGGCGAGCGCCTCGCTGGCCTGCATCGACTCGTAGTTTCCGCCTCGCGTCAGCGACTGGTAGTTCTGCATGTCGGCCCACCCGCGCGTGACCACGCCTACTCGACCGGCTGCGCCCGCCGACGTGCTGTCGAACGGCAACACCACGAGCCATACCGAGAGATTGGCCGCCGCCTTGCTTGACGCCACGCGCACGGTGACACGCGCCGTACCCGATAGATGGAGCGAGTCTCGCAATTCCGGCGTCGCGTACAGCAACCGACTGAGAGATTTCCCAAGCGACGCGTTGGCCGACCCGCTCACACCCACGTCGTCCGTGAGCTGCTCCGTGACTGAACCGGAGGCCGCCGAGAGTGCGAGCCCGCCGATCGTACCACCGCCACCCGCTGGATAGATCGATACGAACGACGCACGCGGATTGGGATACTCGGCGTACCGCGTGGGAGCGCTACCGCGCGCTGCTCCTTCGCGCATCACATGCAGTTGAGGCTCACGCTCCACGCCGTTGTTCACGCCGTACAGGAACCGGCTGAACCAGCGATTACGCATCTCGAGCGGTGGCGGCCCGCCGTGTCCACCCTGATGCAAATACAACTGCGTGGGCACACCACGAGCCTTCAGTGCCTCGTACATGCGCACACTGTGTTCAGGCATCACATTCCAGTCGTTGAGACCATGTGCAAACAGCGTGGCGGCCTTGATGCGCTGCACCTTCGTAAGCAAGTCGCGCGAGGCCCAAAACGGATTGTAGTCGCCCTTCGTGCGATCGCGTTCACGCGCGAACAAACCATCACGGATCGTACCGTTGCAGTACGGACGCTGCGCGGGATCACCGCTGTGCACAAAATCGAACAGGAAATCGATGTCCTCGCCCAGCCAGCCACCGGGGTGTCGAACCAGTCCGTTGCTGCGATAGTAGTGGTAGTACGAGGTGTTCGGCGCAATCGGAATGATCGCTGCAAGTCCGTCAACACCTGTCGCCGCTGCAGCCAAGGGAATCGTGCCGTTGTACGACGTGCCCGTCATGCCGACCTTGCCCGTCGACCACGAGGCAACCACCGGCTCGTTGCCATCGCGCGTGCGGAAGCCGTTCGCGCGACCATTCAGCCAGTCGATCACCGCTTTCGGCGCCATCTCTTCCACATCGCCGCCCACCGTGGGACAGCCTTGCGACAAACCGGTGCCCGGTGCCTCCGAGTGAACTACGGCAAACCCGCGCGGCACCCATGTAGCGATCTCGCTGTTCGAGATGCGCGGACGAACACGCTGGAACGGAATCTCCGGCTGCGACGCGCGCGGCGGTGACTCCGCGCCAACTTCCTGATTCACATTCCACAGAAAGTTGCGCGGGCCTGAGGTACCGGCGAAGTACGGTGAGGATTCGTAAACCACTGCGACCTTGAGTGATTCCGTCTCCGTCTGTCGCGGCCGAGTGACGTCAACGTGCATGCGGTCGCGTTTGCCGTCGCCATCCGAATCAAACTCCGTTTCAACCCACAGCGTCTCGCGAATCCACTGCGTGGAGTCGGCGAACGCGGGCACGATCTGGGCCTGGCCACCCACGAAGGTCGGCGTCGCCGCGCCGAGCCTCGGCGTTGGTGACGTTGCGGGCGCGGTACTCGGCGCCGAGCGGAGCGGACTGCACGACGCAAGCAGCGCCGCCAACAGGCATGACATCGCCAGTACGGGCCGGCGAGTCGCGGCCAGCGAGTGAGAGGGCAGGGCGAGTGGTGGCATGATGTGCCAATATGCGCGTCGCGCATGTTCTTCGCTGCGTCGAGAGGCGCTGCCGCCGGAAAGGAAATTTGCTTGACATGGCGGTAGATCGATGGGAACGTGCGGTGGAAGAGCTCCGCGCACGTGTGGCCCCGCCGGTACGTGTGCAGCGGCTCGAACACACTCCATCGCAATACCGAGTGGTGCCACTCGACGCAGCCGTCATTGCTCGTTCGCACGAAATGTCAGCGATTCCCGCATGGGCAGACCGGTTGATTGCGGCCACCGTGCAGCCTCCCGGGCTACCCTTGATTACGCGGGATCCGGAGATTTCGCGGGTGCTACGGCACGACGTGCTCTGGTAGCGCCGCGGCGTCGTAGTGCGAACCGAGTGCGCGCAAGCATAGCTCCCGCCTCAGGCCGCCCGACCCGGTGTCCATGGCGCCGCGGCGGGCTTCGCAATGAGATAGCCCTGTACGAACTTCGCGCCGTGCTCACGTACCCAGTCCAGCTCTCCCGGCGTCTCGATGCCTTCCGCGAGCGCGTCGATGCCGAGCGACGTCGCCACGTCGAGCAGATTCGCGGCGATGCGTGCCTTGTACGGGTCGGAGTCAACGCCGCGAACCAACTCCATGTCGAGCTTGATCACGTCGGGGCGCAGCAGGTGGATCAGGTTGAGCGACGAATAGCCAGAGCCCACGTCGTCGAGCGCGATGCGAAAGCCGGCACCGCGATAATAGTCGAGGATACTGCGCAGGTGTGCCGGGTCATGCGCACGTTCCGTTTCGACGATTTCGAACACCACGTCAGCGCGTGCAATGCCCGCACTGTCGATGGCCGTGACGGTGCTGCGCAGACACGACGCGGGATCGTAGATCGCGGTCGGCGCGAAGTTCACGAAAAGCTTGCCCCGCAGTGCATGCGAAGCGGCAGACGCGATTGCGGAGCGACGTGCAGCCAGATCGAGCTGAAAGATGAGGCCGGCGCCGCGAGCGGTGTCAAAGAGGTGCGAGGGCGGCACCAGCGTACCATCAGCGGCGACGCCGCGCAGCAGTGCTTCGTGCCCGTAAATCTCTGTCGGCGCCGACGCGTGCACGATCGGTTGAAAATACGAGGTGAGCCGTCGCTCCTCCATCAGGGCCAACAACCACCCACTGCGCACTCGCACGACCAACCGGGACAGTGGTTCGACGCGGGCCAGATCCTGCGGGCTCGGCGCGACGTCCGTTGCACAGAGCAGCGCTCGCGTATCCTCCCGTTCGAGCAACGACAGCCCGGCTTCGATCGCCGCCGCCACGGCCTCACGATCGCCCTCACAGAACCGAAACGTCAGACCGTCAGCGACCGTTGCGGCGGACTGGATGCCCAGCCCACGAAAGATCGCTCGCGCCTTCCCGGCAACGTGCGGAGCGGGAAACCAGCAGTGCAGGTCGCCAGAGATGGACCCGTCAGACGGCAGGTGCTCGCAGCGTGTACAGATGCGCGGCGATGCAGCCGCACTGCCGGCGAGAGAATGAACGGGAAGGGCAAGGGCAGTCACGAGGCGATCAGTGAGGGCGACGAAGGCACGCATGCTGGCAGACGTCTCACCGCGCCGCTCGTCACGGTCGTGGTGGCCGTTGATCGGCGCACTGGCCTGCGTATGACGTAGTCTCGGCCGGTCGAGGCGAAAACGTGATCCTCGCACGCCCGAAGAGCTTCACCGCTCGCCCGCGCAGCGCCTTACAACTTCGGCAACGTCACACCCGTCTGCCCCTGATACTTGCCTTTTTTGTCGCGGTAGCTCACCTCGGGCGGCTCGTCGCCCTCGAAGAAGCACACCTGCGCGATGCCCTCATTCGCGTAAATCCTGGCGGGCAGCGGCGTGGTGTTCGAGATTTCCAGTGTTACGTAACCTTCCCACTCCGGCTCGAAAGGGGTCACGTTCGTGATGATGCCGCAGCGCGCATACGTGCTCTTGCCGACGGTCAGCGTGAGCACATTGCGCGGAATGCGGAAGTATTCCACGCTGCGGGACAGTGCAAAGGAGTTGGGCGGCACGATGCACACTTCGCCCTCAAACTCGACGAACGACTTGGGATCGAACGCCTTGGGATCCACGATGCTGCTGAGCACGTTCGTGAAAATACGGAACTCGTGACTCACGCGCATGTCGTAGCCGTACGAGCTGACGCCATAGGAAATGACCGACGGCGCCCCCTCCACATGTCGGACCTGACGTTCGGCGAAGGGCTCGATCATGCCATGTTCGCGCGCCATCTGGGTGATCCACCGGTCGTTCTTGAGTCCCATCGTAGGATTCGAAGCGAGAGGGAAGAAGAGGGAGCGACAATCACTCCGCGGGCCAAGTTACCCGTAGACCGCGGGGCTCGCCAAGCGGTCGGCAATGGAAACCGCCGGGCACGCTGACCGAGGGGCACTCTAGGACCGCCCGGTCCGGCGCAAACAGCGGCCATGTTGCTGTCGTTTCACGACTTGCATTGAGTGCGGCCGGTCCGCTTGCTAGCTTCCGGTATTCCAGTCATGTGAAATGTTTCACGAAGTCGTCACACTATCTGCATGCTGCGCGAATATCTGCCCGTTTTGCTGCTCCTCGGCTTCGCAGCCGTCAACGCGGTCATCATCATTGGCCTCGGGGAGTATTTCACGCGCATCAAGCCGTCGGCGATCAAACTGCAGCCGTACGAATCGGGCATGGCGCCGCTGGGCGATGCGCGCGACCGATTCTCGGTGAAGTTCTATCTGGTGGCGATGTTGTTCATCGTGTTCGACATTGAAACGGTGTTCATGATTCCGTGGGGCGTGCACTATCAGCAGCTGTCATGCTCGGTGCCACTCGTCGATCGGGTGTGTCCGCCGGGCCAGCTCTCGTTTTTCGGACTGGGTGAAATGCTCATCTTTGCCTCGATTCTGCTGGTGGGTTACATCTACGTGTGGAAGAAGGGAGGCCTGACATGGGATTGATCACGAGTGCCGGCGCCGCAGGCGGCACACCCGTGCCCAGTCCAGTGCCGACCACGCCGGACGACGCGTCGCAGGACAGCTGGGTCACCTCTCGACTCGACTTCCTGGTGAATTGGGCACGCAGTTCGTCCATGTGGCCGATGCCATTCGGTACGGCCTGCTGCGCGATTGAGTTCATGGCCACTGCGGCAAGTCGATATGATCTCGCCCGCTTTGGCATGGAACGACTGAGTTTTTCGCCGCGTCAGGCCGATGTGCTCATTTGCGCCGGCCGTGTGCCGTTCAAGCTCGCGCCGGTGCTGCGCCGCATCTACCAGCAGATGCCGCAGCCCAAATGGGTGATTTCCATGGGCGCGTGCGCAAGCACCGGCGGCATGTTCGACAACTACGCGGTCGTGCAGGGCATCGACACCATCATTCCGGTGGACGTGTACGTGCCGGGCTGCCCGCCGCGTCCCGAGGCCCTGATGTACGCCATCATGATGTTGCACAAGAAAGTGCAGGGTGAGCGCATGAGCGACGGCTCGCTTCGCCGTGAAATCGAACCCGACGCCGAGAGCCTGCTGTACATTCCGCCGTCCACGATTGACGAGCTGTCCGAACCGTTCGGTAACTCGGTGCACCAGACACGCAGCGCGCCGTGACCGCGTCGCTGCCCCCGTATCAGTCACCGATGCCGGGTAGTGCGCGCGAAGCGGCCGGACTGCCAGCACCGTCCACGCCGCACCACGTCGTGCAGCATGGAGGCGCGGAGAATCCGAGCGTGACCGCGCTGCGCGATCGGTTCCCCGACGCGATCGTACGCTGTCACGTGATGTGGGGCGAGACCACCGTGTTCGTTTGTGCACCGCACGTGCACGAGATCATCCGGTTCCTGCGGGACGATACCGCGCACGCCTACAACTACCTCGTGGACATTACCGCGGTGGAGTACCGCGACGCCGATCAGCCGATGGAAGTGGTGTGGCATCTACGTTCGCTCCCCTGGCAGCGCTTCCTGCGCATCAAGGTGGAGCTGCCGACCGGTGCGCCGCTCGAGATTCCGAGCGTGACCGATCTGTACGCGGCGGCCGACTGGATCGAGCGTGAGTGTTACGACATGTTCGGCATTGCGTTCAACGGCCATCCGGACCTGCGACGCATCCTGATGTGGGACACCTACCGCGAAGGTCATCCGCTGCGCAAGGACTTTCCGCTGCGCGGTCGTTTCAGTCGCGCGGAGCAGCTCTCGCAGGCGCTCAAGATCGATACATCCGGTGGGTACTCCACGACGGAGCTGTCCGTCGCCGAAGCCTTCAACGATTTGCCGGAAGACATGAAGCAGCGGCTGCGTGACAAGCGCACCGCGGCGGGCCTTGCGACGCCGGCGGCTGACGAGGACACACGATGAGCAAGCGCACGATTGAGATGGCGGTTGGTACCGCCGGCCTCGATGCGTACGGGCAACCCATTCGCGCGCCACTGACCGTGCGCGAGCGGGGCGCGCTGGCCGTGGACGCGCCGTGGGAGCCGGAGCTCGAAAGCGAACATATGCTCATCAATATCGGACCGCAGCATCCGGCCACGCACGGCGTGCTGCGTCTGGTGCTCGAGCTCGATGGGGAAACCGTCGTGCGCTGTGTGCCGCACATCGGCTATCTGCACTGCGGATTTGAGAAAATCGGCGAATACCGCCAGTACAATCAGATCATCCCGTGGACCGATCGCGAGGACTACCTCAACTCGCTTGGCAACAACGTGGCCTTCGTGTTGGGCTGCGAACGGTTGTTCGGCATCGAGATCACGCCGCGCTGCACCGTGTTGCGCGTGATTGCGATGGAGTTGTCCCGTCTCATGTCGCATCTGGTGTGGATGGGCACCACCTGCATTGACATCGGCGCGTTCACGCCGTTTCTGTGGTTGTACCAGGAACGCGAGAACCTGTACAACCTCCTCGAAGGCTGGGTGGGTGCGCGTCTTACCACGAGCGCGACGCGGGTGGGTGGCATGGCCGCCGAGGTGCCGGACGGTTGGATGGACGGGCTCAACGCCTTCATTCGTAACTTCCCGAAAACGCTGAACGAGTCGGACAAGATGCTGTCGAAGAACGGCATCTGGATGGGCCGCACCGTTGGCATCGGAGCGCTCACCGCAGAAGAGGCGATCAACTGCGGCATGTCCGGCGCAATGTTGCGCGCCTCAGGGGTGGCGTACGACGTCCGCAAGGACTTCCCGTACCTCGACTACGAGACGTACGACTTCGATGTCGCGGTTGGTACCAGCGGCGATGTGTACGATCGCTATCTCGTCCGCGTGGAGGAGATGCGGCAGAGCATTCGCATTCTCGAACAGGCGGTGCAACGCTTGCCCGATGGACCGCTCAACGTGGATGATCCGCGCGTGATCCTGCCTTCCAAAACCAAAGCGACGAGTCAGATGGAAAGCATGATCCATCACTTCAAGCTGGTCATGGAAGGGCCGCGTCCACCCATCGGCGAAGTGTACGTCCCGGTGGAAAGTCCCAAGGGTGAGAAGGGCTACTACCTCGTGTCCGACGGCACGAGCAAGCCGGTGCGCTGGCGCATCCGCCCGCCGGCCTTCGTGAACCTGTCGGCGATTCCGCGCATGGTCGAAGGGCATCTGCTCTCTGACGTGATCGCCATCAATGCGAGCATCGATATCGTGATGGGAGAGATCGACCGATGACGTACGGACCGAGCGCTGGACAGCTGGTGCGTCCGCCGGAACACCATCACGACGAACCGCACGCGCCCGTGTTCGTGGGCGCGCGTCGTGACGAGCTCGACACGATCATGTCCCGCTATCCCACAAAAATGGCCGCACTGCTGCCGGCGCTTTGGATGGTGCAGGACACACATGGTTGGGTGAGCGAGGGCGCCGTGGAAGAAGTGGCGCAGGTACTCGATCTCACGGCCGCGTACGTCAAGGGTGTGCTGTCATTCTACACGATGTATCACCAGCATCCGGTTGGCAGGCACTTCGTGCAGGTGTGCACAACGACGCCGTGCAATGTGTGTGGGGCCGAGGACGTGGTGCAGGCGTTTCTCGAACACACGGGCTGCGGTGAGCTTGGCCTCACCTCGTCCGACGGCCGCTTCACCGTGATCGAAGTGGAGTGCCTCGGCGCGTGCGGATTTGCCACGCCGGTAATGATCAACAACGAATTCATCGAATCCGTGACGCCGGAACGTGTGGCGCGGATCGTGGCGGAGCACGACTGATGGGCTATCCGCATTCTTCGCACGAACGTGAAACGCCGGTGCTGTCGAAGTACTTCGGCGACCCGGACGCGCGCACGCTGGCGGGATGGCGCGCGCGTGGCGGGTACACGTCGCTGGACAAGGCACTGGGCATGGACCCGGTGGAGATTCAGAACATCGTCAAGGACTCCGGGCTGCGCGGCCGAGGCGGTGCGGGCTTCCCGACCGGCATCAAGTGGTCGTTCATGAAGCCCGATGGAAAGACGCACTATCTGTGCTGTAACGCCGACGAGTCCGAGCCCGGCACGTTCAAGGATCGCGAGATCATGCGGTGGACGCCGCACGCCCTCGTCGAAGGCGTGGCCATCGGCGCGCACGCGATCTACGCGGAAACGGCGTACATCTACATTCGTGGCGAGTACTCCGAGCCGATTCGCCTCATGCAGGCGGCGGTGGCTGAAGCGTACGCGGCGGGCATTCTCGGCGCCAATGCGATGGGCAGCGGCAAGCGTGTCGATGTGCATGTGCATCGCGGCGCCGGCGCGTACATCTGCGGTGAAGAAACCGCGCTCATGAACTCGCTCGAGGGTCGCCGGGGTAATCCGCGCATCAAGCCGCCGTTCCCGGCGGTAGCGGGACTGTTCGGACAGCCCACCACGATCAACAACGTGGAGACGCTCGCCGCCGTACCGCATATTTTGCGCGAGGGCGCGGAATGGTATCAGGGGCTGGGTCGCGAAGATAACCCCAGAAGTCGAGGCACCAAGCTGTTTTCGGTGTGTGGCAATATCGCGCGTCCCGGCAACTACGAAGTGACAATGGGCTTTCCCTTCGGAGAGTTTCTCAATGATCTCTGCGGTGGCGCGCTTCCGGGCCGGGAGATCAAGGCCGTGATTCCCGGTGGGTCCTCAGTGCCGATTCTCACACGCGAAGAGGCCGAGAACACGTTGATGGACTACGAGGGCATGGTCGCCTCGGGCACCATGCTTGGCTCCGGCGGCGTGATCGTATTCGACGATCGTCAGGACATGGTCAAGCAGATTGCGCGATTGGCCCGCTTTTATGCCCACGAGAGTTGCGCGCAGTGCTCGCAGTGCCGGGAAGGTACCGCGTGGACCACGCGCATCCTCGAGCGTATCTCGGCCGGTCAGGGGAACGCGCGCGACTTTGACACACTGCTGTCGATTGCCGACAACATGTCCGGCAAGACGATCTGCGTCCTGAGCGACTCGTGTGCAACGCCGGTGGTATCCGGGCTCAAGAAATTCCGCGCCGAGTTCGAGGCCAAGCTTGGCCCCGATCACAGCCGCGGCGTGGTGCCTGTGCTGCTGACGTCCAATCGGACGGTGGCCGCGTGAGCGACGCGAAAGACGTGAAGATGATCAGCGTCACGATCGAGGGACGCACCACGTCCGTTCCCGACGGCACGACCATCATCGAAGCCGCAAAGACCGTTGGCGTGCTCATCCCGCACTACTGCTATCATCCCGGACTGCCCATTGCCGGCGTGTGCCGCATGTGCCTGGTCGACGTGGAGAAGTTTCCGAAGCTTGCGCCCGCCTGTGCGACGACCGTCATGGAAGGGCAAGTAGTTCACGTGCACAATGAAAAAGCGCGCGAAGCACGTAAGGGTGTGCTTGAGTTTCTGCTCATCAATCATCCGCTCGACTGTCCGGTCTGCGACCAATCGGGCGAGTGCGAGCTGCAGGACTACACGTTTCAGGAAGGTCGCGCTGAGTCGCGGTACGAGGAACCCAAGCGATTCAATCCGGTCGAGGACTTCGGCGGCGACGTGCTGTATGTGCCCAACCGCTGCATTCTGTGCACGCGCTGCGTGCGGTTCATGGACGATGTCGCGCACGATCCGGTATTGAATGTGTCGGAGCGCGGCGATCGTGCGTTCATTGGCAAGGCAGAAGGGCACGACCTCACCCACGCGTGGGCGGGCAATGTCGTGGATCTGTGCCCCGTGGGAGCGCTGCTCAGCAAGGACTTTCTGAACAAGGCGCGCGCGTGGGAACTCGATCGGAGCGCCAGCATCTGCACCGGATGCTCGCAGGGCTGCAACGTCACGGTCGAAACGCGTGACAACACCGTGGTGCGCCTCAAGCCGCGGTCGAATACCGACGTGAATCATTTTTACCTGTGTGAGCAGGGACGCCTGGACTATCGCTGGATCAATCGGCGTGACCGGTTGGATCAGCCGCAGGTTCGTGTGCAGGGCACGTTGCGCTCCGTCGATTGGGAGGATGCGCTCGACGCCGCGGCCGCCGCACTGGCCGGACGTCGCGTCACTGTGCTTGCGTCGCCCAACAGCACCAACGAATCACTTTTCCTGGCCGAGCGAATCATCGCGCGGCAGGGCGGCGCTGGCGTGTTTCGCGTGTCGATCGGTGGGGAAGCGCCGCTTGAAGGCGTGGCCGATCTTTCGCTACGCGCCGAGCGTGCGGCAAACGCCACAGGGGCCAGACTGCTGGGTTACCGCGATGCATCGGAAGGCCTGGCCTCGAGCAGCGCCGACGATACACTGCTGGTGCTCGACGATGTGCTCGAAGGCGCACTTGACGAGCGCATCGCTGCGCTGCTCGCCGGCGCGGCACACGTGGTCCATATCGGCACCACGCTGCCGGACGTGATTGCGGCACGCGTTGACGTGGCACTCCCGATGACGAATCACACCGAAGAAGAAGGCACCTTCACCAATCTGCGCGGTCGCGTGCAGCGATTCCTGCAGGCCCGTACCGCACCGGGACTCGCGCGTCCGGGTTGGTTCGTACTCAGCGACCTCGCCGAGCGCCTTGGCGCTGGCACAGGCGCCTACTCGGCAGCCGACGTCTTCGCCTCGCTCGCCGGTCACCATGCTTCATTCGCCGGCTTGTCCTACGCAACGCTCGCGCTGCGTGGCTTGCCTGTCGTAGATGCAGAGGCGCACGGACTCACAGTGCAGATGGCCACCGTATGAGCGGACTGTGGGCGCTGCCGCCGCTGGCGATCGACCTGGCCACCTGGTTCCCGCGACAGGATTCGCAGCTCGCGCCTGAATCCATCTACACGTTTGCGGCGGCGAGTGCCGTCAAGCTGCTCGTCGTGTTCACGCTCTACATGGTCGGCGTGGCCATGCTCACGCTCGCCGAACGCAAGGTTTCCGCGTGGATTCAGGACCGCCGTGGCCCCAATCGTACGGGACCATTCGGCTTGCTGCAGCCCGTTGCGGATGGTCTCAAAAACCTCATGAAAGAAGAGGTTCGGCCGGCCGACGCTGACAAGTGGTTGTTCATCATCGCTCCCATGCTGGCGTTCATTCCGGCGATGCTGACCTGGGCGGTACTGCCACTCGCGGCGCCGCTCCCCACGCCGTGGGGGCTGATCAGCATGTCGGTCGCCTCGCTGCCGGTTGGCTATCTGTTCATGCTTGCGATCTCGTCGCTTGGCGTCTATGGCATGGTGCTCGCCGGCTGGAGCTCGAACAACAAGTACGCGCTGCTTGGCTCGCTTCGCTCCAGCGCGCAGATGATCTCGTACGAAATCGCGCTGGGGCTCAGCACGATTCCAATTCTCTTGCTCGCCGGCAATGTGTCGCTCAACGCGATCATCGATCAGCAGGCACAGATGGGGTGGAACGTGCTCTCGCTGACCATCGCATGGTTCATCTTTCTCATCGCAGCGTTCGCGGAGACCAACCGATTGCCGTTCGACCTGCCTGAGGCCGAGGCGGAACTCGTCGCTGGATATCACACCGAATACAGCGGCATGAAGTTCTCGTTGTTCTTCATCGCCGAGTACGCCAACATGGCCACGATGAGCGGCCTGATGGCTGCGCTGTACTTCGGCGGCTGGAATATTCCGTTTACCACCTGGGACACCGACGGACCGTTCACGGTGCTGAAAACCGTGGCGACGCTGCTCGCGTTCGCGGCGAAGACCGGCTTCTTCCTGTTCTTGTTCATGTGGGTGCGCTGGACGCTACCGCGTTTCCGCTACGACCAGCTGATGACGCTCGGCTGGGGCATCATGCTGCCGCTCGCGCTCGGGTACATCATCGTGATCGCGGCCGCGACGCTGGCGCTTGATGCGATCGGGATTGCGCGCGGTGTCCCGTACAGTCTCTGTCTGCTGGTGCTGAATCTGGCGATTGGTGGCGTGCTGCTGTGGTGGGGTGACAAGGGCAAACTGCTCAGTCCGGCCAGCGCGCGACTGGGAGCGGTGGAGTTGGCGCGGCGTCGCGCGCGATCCGCCGCGCCGAGCACGCTCGCGATGGGCGCGCCAAACGCAAGAACGCTGGCCGTGGCGGCTGCCGGGGCGCAGTCCCAGCTGCCCGATGACGAGCATGAAGCCGTGCTGTCGACGGCGAACACCCCGGTCGAGGAACCGGTCTGATGACGATTCGTGTGAAAGTACTCGACCGACCGATTGATCAGGTGAGCTACATACGCAGCACGTTGAGCGGACTGGCCACGACCTTCAAACACATGATCGATCCGCACAAGGTCACCATGCAGTATCCCGAGGAGCGGTGGGACTTGTCGCCGCGCTGGCGGGGTACGCATCGCATGCTCACCACGGAGGACGGCAAGGCGAAATGCGTGGCCTGCGGCTTGTGCCCGACCGTGTGTCCGGCCAACTGCATCAAGCTGGTGCCAGGCGAGGATGAAGAGGGGAATCGCTATCCACTCATCTTCGAGATTGACGAGTTTCGCTGCATCTTCTGCGGATACTGCCAGGAAGTGTGCCCGGAAGAAGCGATTCATCTGGGACGCCACTACGAGAATGCCGAGTTTTCGCGCGAGGCGTTTGTGTACGACCTGGAGCGCCTCACCGCGCAGACCCATCCGGTGAGTGAGCTCTGGGACCCCGCCGACCCGAAGGGCGAATGACGCCGTTCTATCGTTTTCAGTTCTATCTGTTCGCGCTCATGGCAATCGGCGCGGCGCTGCTGTTCGTGACGCGCAAAAGTCCCGTCTCGGCCGCCCTGTGGCTGGTGAATGTGATGTTCGCGCTGAGCGGCCTGTACGTCATGCTTGACGCGCCGTTCGTGGCGGCGGTGCAGGTGCTGGTGTATGCGGGCGCCATCATGGTGGTGTTCGTGTTCGTGGTGATGTTGCTCAATCTGGGCCGTCCCGACCAGTTGCCCGACCTGCGCGAGGCTGGCGCCCGAATCGGCGCCGGGGTCGTTGGGGTGGCGCTGCTGGCGAATTTGTTGGCCATGCGTCGCGAGACATTACCGGGCGTGGAACTGGCCCCGCCGAGCGACAACGTGGTGCTGCCGGTGGCCGAAGCCTTGTTCACAGAATATTTGCTGGCCTTCGAATTGACGTCGATTCTGCTGCTCGTCGCGATCGTCGGCTCGGTTGTGCTGGCCAAGAAGAGGGCCGTCGCATGATGCTCGGCGATGCGCTGATTGTCAGCGCCATTCTGTTTACCATCGGCGTCGTGGGCGTGCTCACGCGGCGCAATGCCATCATTCTGTTCATGTGCGTGGAGCTCATGCTCAACGCCGTCAACCTGTCCTTCGTCACCTTCGCCAAGCTGCACGGTGTGGGTGGGCATGTCTTCGTGATCATCGTCATGACCATCGCGGCCGCTGAAGCCGCAGTGGGTCTGGCGATTGTGATCTCGGTGTTCCGTCATTTCGGGGCCGTGGACTTGCAGAACCTCAAGCTGCTTCGCCGCTGATGGCTGCGCTGCAAACTGCCGCTGCGCATCCGCTTGACGGTTCACTCGCCGAGTGGGTGTGGTTGTTGCCACTGCTCCCATTGTTGGGAGCGCTGTTGAACGGTGCACTCGCGTTGTGGCCACGCCTTTCGGGAGTCACGGCGGAGCATGCGTCGCTCGAGGCGCGGGAGACCGAGACGGGTCGCCGGCTGGCCGGTACGCGCTGGCTCACGTCGATCGTTGGGCCCGGTGTGATGCTCGCGGCGTTCGCGCTCACGGTGGCAATTTTCTTTACCATGCGCGGTACCGCTGACCTGGTGACGCCCTTCGTGCGCACGTACGCATCGTGGATGCCGGTGGGTGATCTGCGTATCGACTGGGGAGTGCAACTCGACCAGCTGTCAGTACTCATGTCGCTCGTCATCACGGGCGTCGGCTTTCTGATCCACGTGTTCTCGGTGGGCTACATGGCGAGCGACGGCGGCTACGCCCGATACTTCGCCTACCTCAACCTGTTCGTGGCCGCGATGCTCGTGCTGGTGCTCGGCTCCAGCTATCCCGTCATGTTTGTGGGCTGGGAAGGCGTTGGGCTCGCGTCCTATCTGCTGATCGGCTTCTGGTTCAGTGAAAAAGCCAACGCGGACGCCGGCAAGAAGGCGTTCATCGTCAATCGCATCGGTGACTTCGGGTTTCTGGTCGCCATGTTTCTGCTGTTCAGTACGACGGGATCGCTCGATTTTGTCGGTGCGCATTCGGCGCTGGCGATGGCGTCACCGGCCGTGTTCACAGCGGCTGCACTCTTTCTGTTTCTGGGCTGCGCCGGCAAAAGCGCCCAGCTGCCGCTGTACATCTGGCTGCCAGACGCGATGGCCGGCCCGACGCCGGTGTCGGCGCTCATTCACGCCGCCACCATGGTCACCGGCGGCGTGTATCTCGTGGCCCGTGCATCGCCCGTATTTGCCGGAGCGCCCGAAGTGTCACTTTTTGTCGCGCTGATTGGTGCCATCTCGGCACTGTTTGCCGCCACGATCGCGCTACGTCAGTGGGACATCAAGAAGGTGCTCGCGTATTCCACGATTTCGCAGCTCGGCTACATGTTTGTCGCGGTGGGCACCGGTGCGTATGCGGCCGGCGTGTTTCATCTGGTCACGCACGCCTTTTTCAAGGCGCTGCTCTTTCTCGGCGCGGGCGCCGTGATTCACGCGATGCACGCGGCCTACCATCACGCGCACCAGCACGACCAGGACGCGCAGGACTTGCGCAACATGGGCGGGCTGCGGCGATATCTGCCCATCACGTCGGCCACGATGTGGCTGGCGACGCTCGCCATTGCTGGCGTACCGCCGCTCGCCGGGTTTTTCTCCAAAGACGAAATCCTCGCCTCGGTGTTCGCGCGGGCACAGGGATCGCCGCTCGCGTCCGCGACGTTGCTCGGCGTACCCGGCAGTGTCTTGCTGTATCTGATCTACGCAGTCGGCATCATCACCGCATTGCTCACGGCCGTTTACATGACCCGCCTCATGCTGCTCGCGTTCACCGGAGCAAATCGGACGGGTGACCATGCGTCGGCAGGCCTGCACGAGGCGCCGTCGGTGATGACCATTCCGATGATCGCGCTGGCCGTCCTGACCGTCGTTGGGGGTTGGCTCAATCTGCCCGAGCTGTTGCCGCTCGGTCCCACGCATTTGCTGAGCGACTGGCTCGACCCGGTCACGGGCGACGCCTCACGCGTGCTCGGTGGCACGGCACATCTGGACCACGGCACCGAGCTGATGCTCGTGGGAACAGCGGTTGCGATTGCGTTGATTGGCATCGGCATTGCCTACGCACGATTTCGGGGTTCCGTCGCGACCAAGGAGAATGCAGTGCCGGAGACTGGCATCGCCGCGCTGCTCGGCGACGCCTATCGAGTTGACGCTGGCCTCGACCGCACGCTGGTGCAACCACTCGGCGTGTTTGCCTCGCGCGTGTTGTGGCAGGGCATCGACCAGCGGATTGATCGTGCGTTCGTCGCGGGCGGCGCGCTGATCTCTCGCGTGGCCGGTCAGGCGCACGACGCGCTGGGCGCTGGTGATGTTGGTCGTTACGCCTGGGTGATCGTGCTCGGTGTACTGGCCATGCTGGCAGCCTTTACTCTGCGATGACCATGCAAGAATCCCTGATTGCCATGGGCGTTGCCAGCTGGCTGCTTCCCGCATTGGTGCTGTGGCCACTCATCGGTGCGGCGATGGTGCTCGTGCTGGGCCGAGACGCACGGCCCAGGCCCACCGGTGCCGCGCTGCCCAGCGATTCGCTCGGCAGCGGCGGCCCCGATGCGCGTGTGCTCACGTTCGCGGTGCTGGTGGTGGAAGCCGTGCTCGGTATCGCCGCGTGGCTCGCCTTCGATGCGGACGCCGCCGGCTGGCAACTGCGCACCGACCTCACGTGGCTCCCCGACCTCGGTGCACAATTCAGCCTCGGTGTCGACGGCATCTCGCTGCCCATGCTTGTGCTCACCACGTGCCTGATGCCGTTGGCGCTACTCGCGACGTGGGATCAGATCACCACGCGTGTACCCAGCTATGGCGCACTGTTGCTGGCGCTCACGAGTGGTTTGGTGGGCGTGTTCACCGCGCTCGATTTGCTTCTTTTCTACCTCGCGTGGGAGCTGATGCTGATTCCGATGTACTTCATCATCGGCATCTGGGGATCGGCCGGCCGGACGCGCGCCGCGATCAAGTACGTCATGCTCACGATGTTCGGTTCGCTGCTCATGCTAGCCGCGATCGCCGCGCTGTACGTCATGGGCGGCGCCGAGTCGTTCCATCTTGACGATCTGCTGCAGCTGTCGATGGGCCTTGAGACGCAGCTCTGGTTGTTCGGCGCGTTCTTTCTGGCCTTCGCCATCAAGTCGGCACTCGTGCCGTTTCACACGTGGCTTCCCGATGCGCAGTTCGAGGCGCCGGTCATCGGAGCCGTGGTGCTCGGCCTCAAGGTAGGTACGTACGCGTTGCTGCGTTTCGCGATGCCACTGTTTCCGGCGGCCGTGATGCATGACACGGTACAGAGTGTAGTGTTGATTCTCTCGGTGATCGCCATTGTCTGGGGCGCGCTGGTGGCCATTGTGCAGCCGGATTTGCGCAAGGTGCTGTCCTATTCCAGCATCAGTCATCTGGGATTCATCATGCTGGGCTGCTTCGCGCTCACGCAGCAGAGCGTGGAAGGGGCCGTGATGATCATGGTCAACCACGGCATCACGATCAGTGCCTTGTTCCTGTTGGCCGGCTTCCTCAAAGAGCGCCGCGGCACCGATCGTCTCGACGCATTCGGCGGACTCGCGCGAGTGGTCCCGTTGTTCGCGGTCATGCTCACGCTGTCGATGCTCAGTACGATCGGACTGCCCGGGACGAACGGTTTCATCGGTGAGTTCCTTGTGCTGATCGGCACGTATCGCACGCAGCCGTTGTTCGCGATCCTCGCGACTTCAGGAGTGGTGTTCGCCTCGGTGTATGCGCTGAGAGCCACCCAGCGTCTGCTGTTCGCCTCCCTCGACACGAAGTCCAATGGTGGCCTGCGCGATCTGCACGGCCGCCAGCTCGTGGTCATGGGGGTCTTTGCCATCGCCATGCTGTGGCTTGGTTTGGCACCGCAGCCGGTGCTGCGCCGTATGGAGCACGCCTCAACCGCATTGGTCGAACGCGTTCGTGGTACCAACGCAGGCTTTGCCACACCCGCGCCACGCGGACCGGGGTCACTAACGCTTGCCACACCAGTGCGCCCAGCGACTACCGGAGCGCCGCTCCGATGACTGATTTTGCATTGCCCGGCGCCCTGATGCGCGCGTTGTTGCCGGAGATCACACTCACGATCGGCACACTCATTCTGCTGCTGACCGGCGCGTGGGGCGGTGAGTTGTCGTCGCCCACGCGACGCAGTACGCGCTTCGCGATCGGCATCGTGCTGGCGACGGCGATCTCGGTCATCATGGCCTGGATGAAGGGCGACGGCGGCACGCTGGATGGTCGACTGGCCGGCGATGGCTTCCGGTATGCGATGGACCTGGTGTTGCTGCTCGGCACGGCGGGCTCGCTGGCGCTGCTCGATACCGACCAGGCGCGGACGCGCGCTTATCAGGCGGAAGTCCCCGTGTTGATGCTGCTTGCCCTCTGCGGCATGATGTTTCTCACGGCCGCGCGCGATCTGATGTTTTTGTTCATCGGGCTCGAACTCATGTCGATCGCCGTGTATGTGCTGGCGGGTGTCAATCGCAGCAGTGCGAAAAGCGCTGAGGCGTCGCTCAAGTATTTCCTGCTTGGTGCGTTCTCGTCAGGCTTCCTGTTGTATGGCATCGCGTTGTTGTACGGGGCCGCCGGAGATACGCGGCTCGCGGTGATCGGCTCAACACCGGCCGGACCAATTTATCTCGTGGGTGTCGCGCTGCTGCTGGTTGGCATGGTGTTCAAAGTGGCGGCCGTCCCGTTTCACCTCTGGACGCCTGATGTGTATGACGGCGCACCGTCACCGATCACCGCGTTCATGGCGGCCAGTGTGAAGACGGCGGCCTTTGCGATGCTCGTGCGCGTAATGGTGGAGGGCATCGAGCCCGCGATCCAGCACTGGCACCCGGTGCTCTGGTGGTTGGCCGCACTGACCATGGTGGTGGGTAATGTGGTCGCCCTCGCGCAGCGCAACATCAAGCGCATGCTGGCCTATTCGAGCATTGCGCACTCGGGCTATCTGCTCGTTGCGGTGTTGTCGTTCTCGCCGGCCGCCACGGCCGCCGTGGTGTTTTATCTCTTCGCGTACACGCTGGCGACGCTGGGCGCCTTCGCTGTGCTGGGTATTGTCTCCGAAGGCACCGAATCCGCCACAACGATCGAGGATCTCGCCGGCCTCTGGCACGTGCGACCGGGACTCGCGGTCGTGTTCACGGTGTGCTTGCTGGCGTTCCTCGGATTCCCGCTGGCGGGTGGAGCGGGCTTTTTCGCCAAATGGTATGTGCTGCGTGCAGCGCTGGCGTCCACGACGCCGCTGATGGTGTTGGTGGTGGTGCTGGTGCTCTCCAGCGTCGTTTCGGCGGGATACTACCTCACCGCGATCGCCTCCATGTTCAATCAGAAACGGCACGCGAGCGCCATGATGCCGGTGCAAACACCGGCCCTCTCCGCCGCCGTGATGCTGGTCAGCGTCGTGCTGCTGCTCGTTTTCGGGGTGTTCCCGACGCCCGCTGCCCGTCTGGCCGCCGTCGCCACCCTCGGCGCGGTGCCCACCACTACGGTATCATCCACCGACGCTCGCTGACCGCACTGTCCCTCGCGGCAAATCCCACCCGATCGACCCTCGCGCCCGGAGCCTTACCTGCATGACCATCAGTTCTTCGATCTTTCGGCAGTATGACGTTCGTGGGGTGGTCGGACGTGACCTGACGGAAGAGGTCGCCGAGGGAATCGGCCGTGGGTTTGCTGCGCTGCTCACGGAGCGGGGGATCACGGGCGCCGTCGTGGTCGGTCGGGACAATCGTCCGAGCGGCGACGCCTTGCGCGACGCGCTCGTGCGCGGTCTCACGGAGGCCGGTCGTGCGGTAGTGGACATCGGCGTCGTGCCCACGCCGCTCATGTACTGGACGTTGCATCACGAGCCGGTGGTGGGTGGCATTCAGATCACCGGCTCGCACAATCCGCCGGAGTACAACGGCTTCAAGATCTGCGTCGGCGCCGCATCGCTGCATGGCGACGGCATTCAGCGCCTCTATGCCCTCGCCACCAGCAAAGGCACGCGCAGTGCGACCGTGGGTGACGTGCGTCATATCGATGTGATCGATCGGTATATCGACGATATCGCCGAACGGATCGGACCGCTCGCCCGTCCGATGCGCATCGTGTACGACTGTGGGAACGGCGCAGCGGCCCTCGTCGCGCCCGCGCTCTTCAAGCGACTCGGTGTCGAAACCACCGGTCTCTTCACCGAGAGTGACGGCACGTTTCCAAACCATCATCCGGATCCGACCGTCCCGGAGAATCTCGCCGACCTCATCGCCGCGGTACATGAGACCGGTGCCGAGCTTGGTGTGGCCTTCGATGGTGACGGCGACCGGATCGGCACCGTGGACGCAGCCGGCCGTATCATTTGGGGCGACCACCTGCTCATTCTGTATGCACGTGATGTGCTCGCGCGCACAGGGCAGGGGCAGTCTATCATCTTCGACGTCAAGTGTTCGCAGGCGCTCAGCGATGCGATCACGGCGGCGGGAGGCATTCCGGTGATGTGGAAGACGGGACACTCCCTCATCAAGGACAAGATGAAGGAAACGCACGCGCCGATCGCGGGTGAGATGTCCGGTCACATGTTCTTTGAAGAGAGCTTCTACGGTCACGATGATGCGCTGTACGCGGCGGCACGACTGCTGCGCATTCTGGCCGATGCCGGTCAGTCGATTGACGCGATGCTCGGGGACGTGCCTACGTTCGTCGCGACGCCGGAAATTCGCGTCGACACGGACGACGCGATCAAGTTCGACATCGTCGCCGACGCCGTTGCCCATTTCCGTGCGCGATACGACGTGATCGACGTGGACGGTGTGCGCGTCCTGTTCGGCGATGGCTGGGGACTCATTCGCGCGTCGAACACGCAGCCGGTTCTGGTACTGCGCTTTGAGGCCCGCACCGAAGCACGACTGCGGGAGATTCGCACGATTTTCGAGACCTGGCTTCGCGCCCGCGGTGTCGATCCGACCCCGAGCTCGCACTGAGGTGCGCGTGAGGCGTCGCACCGGGCGGCCGGCATGATGCGTGGTCGTTTCGGATTGGTGGCCGTGGTTGCGGCGCTGGCCATTGCGTTGCTGCTCGGACGCGCGCTCAGCGCCATGCTGGTTGATCAGGCCTGGTATTCAGCGCTGGGCGCGAGCGCGGTGTGGCGTGAGAAGTTCCTCGCGATTCTCGCGCTCAAAGGCGGTGCCTGGGTCCTCGGCAGCGCCTTCGCGTTCGCGAACCTGTGGGCCGTACGCCGAACGATTCTGGCAATCGCCGTTCCCGCGCGTGTTGGTGATCTCGAGTTCGCTGAGGTCATCCCGGCGCGACGCTTGCTCTCCGTCACGCTGGCAGCGGCCGCCCTCGTTGGCATGGCGCTGACGTTCTCGCTCAACGACTGGACGTTGTTGAGCAGTGCGTGGCACGGCACCGATTTTGTGGAGTACGAGCCGTTCTTCCAGCGCGACCTCGGATTTTATGTGTACTGGTTGCCGTTCGAAGGTGCGCTCTACACGTGGGCACTGATCGCCATCGTGGTCGTCACCGCGCTGGTCACGCTCTTGTACGCGATTACGCGCGACTTGCGTCTGGTCGGTCGGCAGCTCGTCGCCTCCACGCACGTGCGCCGCCACCTCACGGCGCTCGGTTCGCTGGTGCTCATGCTGCTCGCGTGGAGTTACCGTCTTGATGCCTATGAGCTGTTGCTCTGGGGCAGCGGCTTTGACGGCATGTTCAGTCGCGTGGACCACATGTTCACGACCCGCGTCGATCTCGCGCTGGCGGTGGGGACGTTTGCGGCCGCGCTTATCGTGCTGCGGGCCGGCTGGATCGGACAGGTGCGCGCCGCATTTGTCACCGTCACGCTCGTGCTGGTGTGTGCGCTCGTCTTTCGCCAGGCGGCGCCCGACGTTCTGGCCAGCGGTGACTCGTTTGGTCGCGCTGACGTGCGCGATCGTGATTATCAGGCCACGCGGGCGATCTACACGCGCCGGGCTTATGATGTCGAAGGGCTGCAATTTGTGACGCGCGACAGCGACACGACCGTCGCGCCGGACAGCGTGCCGCGCGTGACAACCGCGTCGTTGATTGCGAACACGGGTATCTGGGACGGCGAGACATTACTGGCCGCGCGCGGGAGCGGTGAGATACCGCCCACGAACGTCCTGCCGCCGGTGTGGCAGTCCGGTCCAAGCGGCGCGCAGGCGGTGATTGTCACGCGGAGCGCGGCGCTGACGCCCGTGTGGGATGTGCGCGTCATTCCAGCCACGATCGCCGACTCGCGCGGCGCACCGGTCTGGGCGCGCCATCGGCAACTTGGCGCCGGCGCGCTCGCTGTACCGCTGGTCGCGCCGGGACTGACCGAGCATCGCGTGGTGACGGGTGCGCCATTGCTCGCGATCGGTGGTCGAAGTGACGTCTCGATTTCCGGACTTTCGCGTGACGACCCGTTCGCCGACCGTCGTGTTCCGGCCGCGCTGATGTCGCGCTGGGGGACACGTCTCGCGCACGCCTGGGCGACTCGTGATGTTTCGCTGCTCACGCCGGACGCCAACAACGAGCCGACGGCCGTGGTGCTGCACCGTGATGTGCGCGAGCGTGTGCAACGCCTGGCACCGATGCTTGCGCAAGGCGATGACATCACGCCCATCGTGTACGACGAGAAGTTGGTGTGGGTGATCGATCTGTATGCCGCGTCGGATTATTACCCGCTGAGCATTCGGTTTCATGCGGCGGGTGCGCCCCGCAGCTACTTCCGACTCGCGGCCACCGCGTTGGTGGATGCGCACACCGGTCGTGTACGTCTCGTGCCGGTGACGACACCGGACCCGATTGCGCGCTCCTGGTTTGCGCGCATTCCGGCGCTGCTGATTGCGGACAGCCTGTTGTCGCCGGCCCTGCGATCGCAGCTGCCAATTGCGAATGACGGCGCGATGGCGCAGTTGCGGGCGTTCACGCGCGTTGGCTCGCGCCGAACGGGACATCTGCCACGATTCATGCCCGACAGTGTGCCCGGGCCGGCGCCGTATCCGGTCTCCGCGCCTCAACGCGATGTCATCAGCTGGTCGGTGCCGCTGGTTGACGATGCGGATCAGCTCGTTGGCGTGTTTGAGGCGTCGGGGGGCGCGGCACGCGGCGCCGCGTGGAGTGCGCTCCCCGAGCCACTGCCACGATGGACGGCCCTTCGCGACAGAGTCTCCAGCGCCCTCGACAGTGCCGCGTCGCTCACGCGGTCTGATGCCGACGGCCCCGTCACGCTCGGCGCTGTTCGCGTCCGCTATCGCGACGGTCAGCTGGTGCTCGTACGTCCCGCGTACGCCAGTGACGCGGATGGACTCCATCTCATTGCCGTCGCGGCGGCCACCGACAGTGGCGTCGTGATAGGTTCGTCACTGACCGCATTGGTCGGTGACGCCAAAGGAGTGGCATCCTCGAGCGACGGTTTGCGCGATCGCCCCGCCGGAGAACGACTGGCCGAAGCACGTCGGTTGTACGACTCGATGCGCGACGCGCTTCGACAGAGTGATTGGGTGCGCTTCGGTGCCACCTCCGACAGCCTCGGTCGCGTGCTCGACCGGGTCCCATGAGTCACACCACCCCGCGGCTTGCCCCTGTACGCCGCACACACGTAGCATTGAATGCTGATTGACACCCCCGAACACCGGAGAACGCGTGGATTTACATGAATATCAGGCGAAAGAGCTACTGCGGGCGGCCGGCGTGCCGATTCCGCCCGGCCGCATCGCCACAACTGCTTCGGAAGCTGAGGCGATCGCCACCGAGTACGGCGTGGCCGTGATGGTAAAGGCGCAAGTGCACTCGGGCGGTCGCGGCAAGGCCGGCGGCGTCAAGTTCTGCAAAACGCCGGCCGATGCGCGCGAAAAGGCGCAGGCCATTCTTGGCATGGACATCAAGGGCCTGACGGTCGAAAAGGTACTCGTCACCGAAGCGGCGGACATCGCCTCTGAAGCGTACGTGGGCATCATCGTCGATCGCGCCACCAAAAAAGCCGTGTTCATGGTGAGCGCGGCTGGTGGCATCGATATCGAAGAAGTCGCCGCCACCACGCCCGAGAAAATTCTCTACCTGCCGGTTGATCCGCGGTACGGCCTCATGTCGTTCGAGGCACTGCGCATGGGCTTCTTCCTGTACAGCGACGCCAAGCTGGCGCGCGCGGCCGCGAAGATCATGCAGCAGCTGTACGCCGCGTTCATGAATGCCGGCTGCTCGCTGGCGGAAATCAATCCGCTCGTGGTCACGCCGAACAACGAGCTCATCGCCGTCGACGGCAAGATGGTCATCGACGACAATGAACTCGATCGCCGTCCCGACATCGCGGCGCTGCGCGACGAATCGTCCGAAGCACCGAGTGAAGTGGACGCGCGACATGCGAACCTCACGTTCATCAAACTCGACGGCGATGTGGGCTGCATCGTCAACGGCGCCGGCCTGGCCATGGCCACGATGGATCTCGTCAAGTTCTACGGCGGCGATCCGGCCAACTTCCTCGACATCGGCGGTTCGTCGAATCCGGAGAAGGTGGTCAACGCGCTGCGCATCATCACCGCCGATCCGAATGTGAAGTGCATTCTGTTCAACATTTTTGGTGGCATCACGCGCACCGATGACGTGGCCAACGGGATTGTCACCGCCACGAAGCAGAATCCGCTCAAGGTACCGATCGTGATTCGCCTCACGGGGACAAACGAGGAAATCGCGATGAAAATTTTGACGGAGAACGGGTTCTCCGCCTCGTCTGACATGGACGAAGCCGTGCAGCGCGCGGTCGCGTTGGCCAAGGGAGAAGCCGCCTGATGAGTATCTTCATTGACAAGAACACGACGCTGATCGTGCAGGGCATCACGGGCCGCGACGGCTCGTTCCACACGAAGCAGATGATCGAATACGGCACGCGCGTGGTTGGCGGCGTGACGCCGGGAAAGGGCGGACAGAAGTTCGAAGACGCTGTCCCCATTTTCGACACGATGCACTCGGCCGTGGCGGCGACGGGCGCCAATACATCCGTCATTTACGTGCCGCCGCCATTTGCGGCGGACGCGATCATGGAAGCGGCGGCGGCGGGCATCAAGCTCATCGTGTGCATTACCGAAGGCGTGCCGGTGCTCGACATGACGCGCGTATATCCGTACGTGAAGGAACACGGCGCACGCTTGCTCGGTCCGAACTGCCCCGGTCTCATCACGCCCGGCGAAAGCAAGGTCGGCATCATTCCCGGTCGTATTTGCACACCGGGTCACGTGGGCATCGTGAGCCGCTCCGGCACGCTCACGTACGAAATCGTGCATCAGCTCACGCGCGCCGGTATCGGACAGAGCTCATGCGTCGGCATCGGCGGCGATCCAATCAACGGCACGAATTTCATCGATTGCCTCGCCGCGTTTGAAGCGGATCCGAATACGAAGGCGATTGCCATGATGGGCGAAATCGGTGGCACCGATGAACAGGAAGCGGCGCAGTTCATCAAGGACCACATGAAGAAGCCAGTCGTTGGGTTCATTGCCGGTCAGACGGCACCGCCGGGTCGCCGCATGGGCCACGCTGGTGCGATCATCTCGGGCTCGTCGGGCACGGCGGCCGAGAAGATCGATGCGTTCAAGGCCGCGGGCATGGGCGTCGCCCAGCGTCCGGTCGACTTTGTTGAACTCATCAGCGCGCGGCTCAACTGAGTCGCGCGTTCCGGACGCCACCTCGTGCACCTCACCGATTATCTGTCGCCCGCGCGCTGCCTTGTGCCGCTCGCGGCGACAACCCTGGCGAACGCCGGCTTTGCGCTGGTGGACGCGCTCGAAGCGGACGGTGCGGTCGCCGATCCTGATCGGCTGCGTGAGCGAATCGAGGAGGCGCGTCCGGAAGACGTGGTTGGATATCGCGGTCGTGGTTTCGTGCTGCACTATCGCACGGATGCCGCGGCCGCGTTGGCGTTGGCTGTTGGCGTGGCCGCCAAACCGGTGTGCCGCGAGCTGGGCGACGGCGAAGACACGCAGTGTGCCCGGTTCGTGGCCGTGGTCATCGCACCGCGGAAGCTCGCCGCCCGTCATCTGCAGGTGTTGGGCGCGCTCGGACAACTGCTGTCGCGTCCCAGTGCCGTCGCGTCATTCGAGAGCGCCTCGACGCCGCAGGCGCTCGTCGAAGCCCGCGGCTGGCTCGAGATCGCCGTGGAGCCGCAGCTCACCGTGCGCGATATCATGTCGGCTCGGCCGAGATCAATCGGCCCCGACGCTCCGCTGCGGACTGCGGTGCTCGATATGCGGCGCGCAGGGGTCGGCGCCCTGCCGGTGGTGGATGATGACAATCGGGTGATCGGGCTGTTGAGCGAACGGGAGCTGCTGCGACACCTCCTGAGTCATTACCTTCCTCGTGCCGGTGGTCAGCCCAGTGGGCCGCCGTCGGCCGCTGCCCGGCGAACGGTGCGCGATGTCATGACACGGCAGGTGCTGTGTGTGTCGCCGCATCAACCGCTCGCCGAGGTCGCTTCCCTGATGCTCAACAAGGACGTCGAACGCGTGCCGGTTGTCCGGGACGGCACTCT
>JBBRFQ010000024.1:0-28540 GCA_038224035.1 Gemmatimonadales bacterium | reverse complement strand
GCGCTGTTTCTGGACATTACGGAAAAAACCATGACGGCACTTGGCAACCCCGCCGAGTTGCGCGACAACCCGCCGAGCGAAGAAGTACATCGGTTTCTTACCCGAAGCAGCGAAGGCCTTTCATGAGCAGGCGTGCGAACCCCACGACCATCGGGTTGTTTCTCGTTGGTGCCTTGGTACTGGCCGTACTGGCGGTTGCAACGCTCGCGTCCAACGCGTGGTTCGAGCGCCGCACCAACTTCCTCGCCTACTTTCCCGAATCGGTGAACGGACTGGAGACGGGAGCGCCCGTGAAGTTCCAGGGTGTTCCCGTTGGCACCGTCACCGCCATCATGATCGAGATCAATCAGCAGGACAAAACGTTTCAGGTGCCGGTGAAGTTTGACATCGACCTGCCGCGCCTGACCACGCATCTCGGAACCTATATCAATCTCGGTGACAGCGTCGTGTTGCGACAGCAGATCGAGAACGGGTTGCGTGCGCAGCTGCAAATGGAAAGTCTCGTGACCGGCTTGCTCTACATCGAGCTGGCGTATCGCTCCGACTCCGCTCCACCGCGCCTCGCGAACGCATCGGATGAGTTTCCGGAGATTCCCACGTCGCCGTCGTTGATGGCGGCGATTGGCGGTGGCGCGGGTAGTGTACTGTCGGAGGTCATGAGAATTCTCAATCGTGTGAACGACATGCTCGCCGACTTCAACACCGCCGAGATCAATCGCGCGGTGGTGCAATCGTCAAAGGCGATCGAGGAGCTGGTCAGCTCGCCGGAGATCAAGCGCGTGCTGCGGGAGATCCCGGGCATGACGGAACAGCTCAACCGGACGATGGCGGAAGTTGAGCGTCTGGCAACACGCGCGGAGGCCGCGATCGATCCCATGCAAACGCAGATCACCGGTGCGTCCACCGAGGCGATTGCCACCTTGCAGGCACTGCGTAAAACGCTCGACGAAACGCACGGGCTCCTGTCGGCAGATGCGGGACCGGGCTACGCGCTGCAGGGCGCGCTGACAAGCGTGCGTGAGGCAGCCGATGCACTACGATTGCTGATCTCCTCGCTGGAACAGAATCCGGACATGCTACTGCGCGGCAAGAAGCCGCCTCCTAACTGACGTGACTCCTTTTATGCCATTCATGATGCGAACCACTCGGTTGCTCGCTCCATTGGCGCTGCTGGCCGTCGCCGGTTGCTTCAAACTGTCGCGCAACGCACCGCCTGTGCAGCACTACGTGTTGAGCGGGGGGCGCACCCCGGTCGCGACGTCCTCTGCGGACACGGCCGGGCTCTCGCTCGGGATCCGCCGCATGGATCTCGCGCCTTATCTCTCCGCGCCGGCCATCGTGGTGCGTCGTGGGACGCACGTGATTGCCACGTCCGAGTTTCATCGCTGGGGCGAGGATCTCGGAGCGGGCATCAACCACACGGTCGCGGCGCACCTGAGCAACGTCCCGCCGGTAAAGCTCGTGAATGTCGCGCCGTGGGCGGCTCGCTCTCACCACGACTATCTCGTGCAGTTACACGTCCAGCGCTTTGAAGGAGTCGCTGATTCGGCCGCGACCACCGCGGGCGTGCATGTGCTGACCTCGTGGGACATCATCCGTCCACTGGATGGCGCCTTGCTCGTGCGCGGCACCACCGACTACCGGGACGGCCGCTTTCCCGTGGGCGACTATGACGCGCTCGTCGGACAGCTGAACACCGCGCTGGGCCGCGTCGCCAGTGACATCCGTTCCTGTCTCGCACGCTTTCGATCCGATTCGCTGCCGCCGCCTTCCTGTTAGCGTCGCGCGCACTGGTCGTATCCGTCGCAGGGAGTAGCTGGATTTCTCTCCATGCGCAGATGGTGCGCAGTTGTTGTGACCAGCTACGATCCGTACATCGACCCGTGCGGCGTTGCAATGACCCTGCGCGGCGTATCGTGTGCTGCCGTGGTGCACGCATTTCTCACGAATACCGGAGAGCCGACCATGGACATGACTGACGCGCAGACCCCCCATGCCGAAGGCGTGAAGAAGATCGCTGAGCTCATCAAGGATCTGCGAATGGCGATGCTCGTGACGATTGACGAACGCGGATTCCCGAACAGCCGTCCGATGGCCACGCAGGGCGAAGAGTTCAGCGGCACGGTGTGGTTCTTTACCGACCGGAACTCTCCCAAGGTGCGCGATGTGGCCAACAATCCGAGTGTCAACGTCGTGTACATGAAGAGTGCCGACGAGAGCTACCTCTCGTTGGTCGGCGCCGCCGAAGTCGACAATGATCGCGACCGCATGCGTGCCATGTGGAGCCCATGGATGAAGGCGTGGTTCGACAGCGCGGAGGATCCGGAGCTGTGCCTGCTTCGCGTGAATGTAGAAGAAGCGGAATATTGGGATACACCGGGCGGAAAGGTGGCGTCGCTGATCTCGTTGGTGAAGGGTGCGGTCACGGGCGATCCGGGGGATATGGAATCAAATCACACAAGGGTCGCCTTCTAGGGCTGCGCCCGCGTCGCCACCGTGGATGACCACGGCTGGCGAAGCGACTGAGGCATCGGCACATTCCTGCGATGTCCCCTCTGCATCGTCGTGACTTTGTCGCTCGCCTGGCTGGGCTGGCAACCGCGGCCACTCTTCCCTCGTGGCTCACCGCCTGCCGTAGTCTGGCGCGAGACGGATCGCGTCCGCACATAGTGCTCATCATGTGCGACGACCTCGGCTTCGGCGATGTGGGTTTCACCGGAGCAACCGCGTATGTGACGCCGCACATCGACCGCATTGCGCGTGAGGGTGTCGTGCTCACGCAGTCGTATTCGTCGGCGCCGGTGTGCTCTCCGACGCGCGTCGCGCTGATGACCGGCCGGTATCCGCAACGGGAAGCGTGCGGACTGCAGGAGCCGCTCACGACACATCCGATCGGACTGGCGCCGACGCCGGCCACGTTGCCCCGCCTGCTCAAGGACGCGGGCTATCACACCGCACTCGTCGGCAAGTGGCATTTGGGTTCAATGCCCGAGTTTCATCCGCGGCGCCATGGATTCGACGAGTTTTTCGGGTTTCTCGGAGCGGCGGCGGATTTCGTGAGTTGGCAGGACACTGAGCACAAAGCGCTACTCTTCCAGGACGGCGAGACGGTGGTCGAGCCGAGCGGCTACATGACGGACGCCCTCACCTCACGGGCGGTTCGCGTGATTGAGGCAACCCGGGAACAGCCGCTGTTTCTGAGTCTGCAGTACAACGCGCCGCACTGGCCGTGGCAGTCGCCCGGTGATCCGGCGTATCCAGACTCGATGCGCGCGTCCGACGGCGGCTCGCCGGAAACGTTTAGCGGCATGATGCGCAGCCTCGACGACGGCGTAGGCCAGGTACTCGCGGCGCTCGACGCATCCGGCATGGCGCGCGATACGCTGGTGGTGTTCACGAGTGACAATGGCGGCGAGCGCTTCTCGCACATGGGACCGTTCAGTCACGCGAAAATGACAGTGGGAGAAGGCGGCATTCGCGTCGCCACGGCCGTGCGCTGGCCGTCACGCGTTGCCGCGGGCACGCGCTCGGCGCAGGTGTGCACGACCGCTGATCTCACGGCAACGTTCCTTGCACTGGCCGGCACCGGGTCGCCGCGACCGCTCGATGGCATCGATCTCCGGCCGGCGTTGCTTGGCGGCGCCCCGCAGTCACGCGAGCTCTTCTGGCGCGTCACGCAGCGTCGTCAGCAAAAGGCAGTACGTCGCGGCGACCTCAAGTTCGTGGTCAACGAAGCGGGTGAGTTTCTCTACGATCTCTCCGACGATCCCGGCGAGACACGTGATCTCACGGCGGCTCGCCGTGTCGAGCTGGAATCGCTTCGTACCTCGCTGAACGCGTGGGAGCACGAGATGCTTTCGCCCGCGCCGCTCGAAGCGCGATATCGATAGTTCCCGTACTCACTCCGCACCTCTTTTCACCACGGCGACGATGCGAACGCAGTATTACACGTGGATCCGCACGCATGACTGACGCGCAACCGCTCGATCTCCAGCCGACCCTTCGCGGACGCCACGTCATCGTGCGTCCACTGCACAACGACGACTGGACGTCACTCTTCGCCCTCGCGTCCGATCCGCTGATCTGGGCGCAGCATCCGGCGAGCAATCGATATCAGGAAGACGTGTTTCGCGAATTCTTCAGCGTGGCGCTCGCGTCACACTCGGCGTTTCTCATCACCGATGCGAGCGACGGGCGTGTCATCGGCTCATCACGTTATCACGGATACAACGCCGAGGCTCGTGAAATCGAAATCGGCTGGACGTTTTTCGCGCGATCGCACTGGGGCGGGCGTTACAACGGGGAGCTCAAACAGCTCATGCTCAAGCACGCGTTTCAGTGTGTCGATCGCGTGATTTTTGTCATCGGCGCGGAGAACACTCGATCACGCTTGGCCGTAGAACGCATAGGCGCCACCCTGCTTGAGTGGCACGCGAGCGGCGGAGCGGGCCATGTGGTGTATGCGATCACGCGGGTCGGCTACACGGTGCCGAGCGGCTTGCCCTCGTGATCCGAGATCAGCACCCACACCGTCCGCGTACGCTTCGAGAAGAAGAGCCGCACCGTGACATCGCGTGGTGATTGTTTGAACGCGAAGTGAAAGGTGAACGACGTGTCGAGCATCTCCCGGATCACGCCTTCCTTGAAGCGCCCGTAGAAATCCTGCACACGCGTGCACGGGGCCACTTCGGTGAAGAACTGTTTTCCGATCGCGTCCTCTGGAGCCAACGAGGCGAGGCGCGATTCGACCGCATTGTATTTGAGAATGCGTCCCGTGCGATCAAGCTGGATCACGCCGTACGGGAGGCCGTCCAGCTCACCGGGGGACATCGAGTCCACCACTTCGAGGACAGCATCGACTTCAGGTGTGGTGGGCTGTTTGGCGCGGGAATCGGTCATGTCTGAAGTTATTGAATGGCCGCGCGCAGGGGGGGCCAACCGGCGCGGAGTCAGCGTGCGGTGCGCGCCGGTCTGCTGCATTTTTGGCGTACAGACCCGAATAGTTGGACTCCCTCCCTCGGCAACCATGAACGCTCCCCGTCTGTTGTCTCGCGCATTCTTCGCTGCGCCGAGATTTCCCGACGCCCTGCGGCGCTCCCGAGAGGCGGCCGTCTTCAACCTGTCGCTCTGGTCCGTCGCCGGAATGACGTTGGTCGCGCTCTTCGGGGCGCTGTGATCGCAAGCTGGCCGAAACCGCTCTCGCACAGACGAATACGGAAGTAGGCGAAGCCCTGGCAAAAGTGCACACACTCAGTGGGCTGCTCCCGATGTGTGCCTGGTGCAAAAAATCCGTGACGGTTGTTGGCGCACCCTCGGAGCGTACATCGAACGTCTCATTGACGCGCAAGTGTCGCTATACTGTTCGTTTCGTGCCACGAGCAGCATTTCCCGGACGAGCGCACAACCTGGACCGAGTTACCAGGCAGATATTTCGGGTTATATTCGGTATTCGCCTCGTGCTCCATGAATCCCGGTCATGCCCGTCCGCCCTGCCCCCGCCTACGCCGAACTGCACTGCCATTCGGCCTTTTCCCTGCTCGACGGTGCCTCACTTCCCGAGGCGCTCGTGGAACGTGCCCACACCCTCGGCTACCCCGCACTGGCCCTCACCGATCACGATGAGCTGGGCGGCGTGGTGCGCTTTGCACAGGCGGCCGCGACGGTCAAGCTCGGCGGTATTCTCGGTGTCGAGCTCACCGTCGAGGTCGAAGACTCTGCGACCATCGACACGCGGTCGCGCGCCGGGGAAGCTGCCACTCCGCGGCGCACCCATCTGGTGCTACTCGCCGAATCGCGCGAAGGCTACGGCAACCTCTCCACGCTGGTCACGCGGGCGCGCATGGATCGACCACGCGGGCAACCCGCCGTCTCGTTCGAGCTCCTCGCGCAACACACGGCCGGTGTGTTTGCGCTCACCGGGTGCCCACGAGGGTGGGTGCCGCAACTGGCGCGCGAAGGTCGGCTGCGCGAGGCACGGCGCGCACTCGGACTGCTCACCGACGCCTTCGGCGACCGACTCGCCATGGAAGTGTGGGACCACGGCTTGCCGGAAGAACGACGCCTGGTGCGGCGGTTGCTACCACTCGCCCACGCCCTCGGCGTGCCGTGGGTCGTGACCAACAATGTGCATTACGCAGAATCCGGTGGGCGCATCGTGCACGACGTGCTCAGTGCGCTGCGTCATGAGCGTACACTCGATACCATGGGAACGCGTCTGCGCCCGAATGCCGAGTGGTATCTCAAGAGCGCGGAGCAGCTGGCGGTCACGTGGCGCGGGCACGAGCACGGCCTTGCGCAATCACTGGTGATTGCCGAACGCTGTGCGTTCCGGTTGGAACAACTGCGTCCGTCGCTGCCCGCGTTTCCGCTGCCCGTGGGCGTCACCGCCGACGCGTATCTCACGCAGCTCATCGAGCAAGGCGCCACCGAACGCTGGGGCGCGCCCGGCACATCGCGTCGCACACCCAAGCATGATGCACAGCTCGCCCATGAGCTGGCGCTCATCAGCAAACTCGGATTGGCCGGCTTCTTCCTCATTGTGTGGGACATCGTGCGGTTCGCACGGCGCGAGGGCATTCTGTGTCAGGGGCGCGGATCTGCCGCCAACAGCGCGGTGTGTTATTGCCTTGGTATCACGGCGGTCGATCCGATTCGCATGGAGCTGTTGTTCGAACGGTTTCTCAGCGAAGACCGGCAGGAACCACCCGACATCGACATCGACTTTGCGCACCGTGATCGCGAACGGGTGCTGCAGTATGTGTACGAACGCTATGGGCGCGAGCACGCAGCCATGGTGTGTGAACAGATCACCTACCGCGGACGCAGTGCGGTGCGGGACGTTGCGCGTGTACTCGGCTTCAGTGTCGAGCAAGGCGAAGCGCTCGCGTCACTGGCCGATCGGTTCAGTGCCAAGTCCACGGCGGAATCGCTGCGCGTGCACGGCAGCGCGGATGCCGCCGCCAGTGCGCAGGCGGCGGCGCATCGTCTCGCGCCCGATCCGCGACTCGCCAGTGAGAGCACCACCAGTCAACACGCGCCTGACCGGCGCGATGAAGAACGCGAGCTCGCGCGCGCGGCACTGCGTGTGGAGACCTGGCACTGGCGCGAGGATACGCCGGAGAACCGGGCTGCCACGCCGAACGCCGATGGAGTGAAACCACATCAGCAACGCGATGCCGCGAAGCGGGCGCTCAAGGCCGATCCATTCGCACCGGATCTCGCATCGCGCGCCGGTCCCGTCGGCGGTCCGTCCGCGCGCCACGTGCTCGTGCAGCGACTGGGCCAACAGTTCATCGGCGGTACGGAAGCGGTGCGTTTGGCGAATGAAGTCGACGAAGACGCACGCAAGCTCGGCGACGCGGCGGACAACCAGCCGGAGACCAACCGCGCGACGAATGCGCCGGTGTCTCCTCCCGCCAACGCGCTGCTCGAATCGGTGGGGCTCGACCCCGCCGACCCGCGCGTCGCGGCGCTCGCCGGTGTGGTGGCCGGATTACATCAACTGCCACGGCATCGCTCCATTCACGTGGGCGGCTTCGTGCTCAGTCGCGAACCACTGGGCAGTGTCGTACCCATTGAGCCGGCCAGCATGCCGGGCCGCACCGTGATTCAATGGGAGAAAGACGATCTCGATCCTGTGGGCTTCGTCAAAATCGACCTGCTCGGACTGGGCATGCTCACCGTCGTGCAGGACTGTCTGCTTTATCTCCGGCACACGCGCGGCATTGATATCGATCTGTCGCAACTCGACATGACCGACCAGGCCGTGTACGATCAACTTTGTGCGGCCGATACCGTGGGTGTGTTTCAGGTAGAGAGCCGCGCGCAAATGAACACACTGCCGCGCCTCAAGCCACGCTGCTTCTACGATCTGGTGGTGGAAGTGGCGCTCATTCGCCCCGGGCCGATTCAGGGTGACATGGTGCATCCGTATTTGCGTCGTCGTGCGGGGCTCGAGCCCATCACGTATCCGCATCCGGCGGTGGAGCATGCGCTCAAGCGCACATTGGGCATTCCGCTCTTTCAGGAACAGGGTATGCAGGTGGCGATTGCGGCGGCGGGATTCACGCCGGGACAAGCCGATGTGCTGCGCCGGGCGATGGGGCACAAGCGCAGTCGTGAACGCATGGCGGAGATTGGAGAGCAACTCATTGCCGGCATGGCAAAAAACGGAATCGAAGAAGACATCGCACGGCGCATTTACAACCAGATCAACGCGTTCGCCGATTACGGATTTCCCGAGAGTCACGCGGCGAGTTTTGCCCTCATTGTGTACGCCACGGCGTACCTGCGGCACTACTACGGTCCCGAGTTCACGGCGTCGATTCTGAATGCACAGCCGATGGGGTTCTACGCACCGGGTACGCTGGTGGAAGACGCCAAGCGACATGGGGTGCACGTGCGGGCGATCGATATCACGACGAGCGCGTGGGATCACACCCTCGAGTTGCCGGATGCACGGGTGCTGGTGCCGCACGATGGCACGGTACAGTGGCGCGCGGGCATTGTCCCCACCGCCAGGGCGAGTGACAACACCGCACCGGAACCGTCCGCACCGTCCATACCGTCCGTACCGTCCATACCGTCCATACCGTCCGCACCGTCCGTGCCTTCGGTCCGACTCGGCGTGCGATTGGTTCGCGGACTCGGTGCCAAAGCGCGCGCGGAACTCGAACGGGCGCTCGCACACGGTCCCTTCACGAGCGTGACGGATTTTGTGCAACGCGTCAACCTCGACCGCGCATCACTCACGCGCCTCGCCGAATGCGGTGCGTTTGATACGTTGTTCGAACACGAAGCACCGGCACGGCGGCGACGCGTGGCGCTGTGGGAGTTGCTCGCCGCGCAGCGCGGAGACGCCGGGCCACTCGCACCCACCGCATCGCGTGCGGCGCCTCCGGTGGTGTCCGCCCTGAGCGCCGTCGAACTCACGGCCGCCGACTATCGCATGACCGGACTGTCGCTCGCCGGTCATCCCATGAAGCATGTGCGCGAGGCGCTCGCCATGAACGGTGTGCGCACCGCGCGTGAACTCGTGCAGGACGGTCGTGACGGCGAACCGGTGGGCACGGCCGGACTCGTGATCTGCCGACAGCGTCCCGGCACGGCCAAGGGGTTCGTCTTCCTGACGCTCGAAGACGAAACGGGGATGATCAACGTGGTGGTCACGCCCAAACGTTTTGAACGGGATGCCAAGGTGATTTCCGGATCACCGCTGCTGCTGGTACGCGGCGTGCTGCAGGTGGAAGGGCGCGTGGTCAACGTGCGGGCGCGCACGTTTCGAGCGCTGCGTGCCGAGAGTGGCGAGGCGTTTGTGAAGGGGCACAATTACCGATAGCGCGATTTGTCTTCACGCAACGCGCGCAGCGCCCACATCGCACGACCATCGGGAAGCGTCCCGACCGATGGCGTCCCTTCGAGTTCCCCAAAGCGAACCGTGCAACGTGCGCGCACCTGCGGTGTTGCCCCGCGCTCGTCGAGCACTTCAAGACGCACCCCGACGGAATCACTGCCCGCGTACGAAAGGCGCTGGTGTGCCGGACACCCGGTGGGGCCGGTCGCGCCCTGCGGGAAGAAGAAATAAGGGTCTTCCCCGAACTCCCGGCGTTCGAACCATTGGCGCCACCGCTCGCTCACCGCGTCGTGCGAGGCGTCACGCGAGGCGCAACTTGAGGCCAAAAGCGCCACCAGATAGGTGACCCGACGGATTGGAAAGGCGGACATACGCGGCTCCGGAAAAGGGCGACGCCGAATACAATGCACGTTTCCGCCCCACCTGCCTATTGGGCAAATGCCCTATAGACCGATCGCGCGCGAGCGATTATGATCGCCCGTTGACCACAGCAGTTCGTCGGCGCCACTGAGGCGCACATCTCCCCACCAGAACAGAGAGCGGTCCATGAAGAACGACGTGCCAGCCATTCCCGGAAACGTGCTGCTTCGCCTCAGCGAGAAGGCCGACGGACGTCGTGGAATTGCGCAGACGATTGTGCGGATTCGTCGCGGCGACAGCGTGGAGTACGACGTGCTCACCGCCGCCGAAATCGACGCGCGGCGCGTCGCCGGCGACTCCGTCGAAGAGCTGATCCCGGTTGAAGCGCGGCACATCGTGTCATCCCGCCGAGAGCGCGAGGGCGAGACCATCGTCACGATCACCACGCCCGGCAAAGGCGCCCGGACGCGCTCGTACAAGGCGAGCGAAGTCGACGCCGTATTTCTCTCGGAATCGGCGGTCCAGAAGTTCGTGCTGCCGTACTACGCGCGCTCGTTCGACATTCCGCAGTACGAGGAACTGCTCAAGCGCTACTACTCACCAACCGAAGTCGCCTGGGGAATCATTCACTATCCGCCCTCGATGTACGACGTCATCGGGGACGAGTAGTCACCGGGGGATCGGCACGCTCCTCGGCGTCGGGGTAACGTCGGCAGGCATCACTTCGCGGGCGAGGGGACCAAGAATCGGATCGCGTGCGATCAAACCACCCAGCAACGGTCGGCGCTCGATTGCCCAGCGCAGTCGATCGAGCGCCGCTTGCTTCTTGCCCGCCAGAAGCAACAGCGTGATCTCATCCGGAATCATGTCGAGCTGCAGCTCCGGATCATTGGCCGCAGCGGCCCGTTGCCGCGCCAACTCCGCCATCGCCCGTGCCGTGTCTCCAGCCCGCGCGCTCACCGCCGCGGCGACGAGCCGCCGGTAGACGGGGGCGTAGCTGTGGCCGGCGGAGGCGGCGAGCGCCGGCGGATCCATGGAGTCCAGCAGACCGACAATTCGCCACGCACGCGGTGCGTCGGGGCGACCGGCCAGATCGTACTTCATGATCGACAGTTCACATTCGGTGAACCACCAATCGGTGGGGGTCTCGCGCCGCCCGCGCGCGCACCACGCCGACGCGCTGTCGAGCTGCTGTCGATACAGCGACGACGCGATCAGGTTGCGATAGATCGTCGGTGCATCTTCGATGTACGCGTCAGCCTCAAGCGCGCGGCGGCCGGCATTCCCGGCTTGCTCGACATCACCCCGCATGAGATGGATATTGCTGAGGGTGACCCAGGCGCGCGCACGATCCGGCTCGCGTTCGACCACGCGCTCGAGGTCGGCGACAATCGACGAGATCGCACTCGGATCAAACGGCGGGGGCAGTGACTTGAGCCGTCCCCAACGGAGCGCGCTGCGCACCTCAAGCACCTCGGCCGTTTCGGAATAGCGCGAGGGAATCGCGTCGGCCTCGACCAGTGCCGTATCGAGGAGTCGCAAACGCGCTCTTCCTTCGATAAAGCGGGCAGCGGTCAGCGCCGTCCATCCACGTTCCACGGAGGGACGCGCCCACTCGGGGTCTTCGATCGCGGCTTGCTCGTAGAGCGAGTCAGCCCGACGCAAGCCGCGGAGCGCGGTCGCCGAGTCGCCTGGCGAGCGGCGACGTTCCATGAGCTGCACGGCGTCATCCCGTTCGCGGTTTCCACGTGCGATGAGTCGCCATGCGCGCACGTTGGTCGAGGCGCGCTGGAGCTGCGTCAGTCGAACGTCACGACCGAGACGCTGACGAATTCCGAGCGCCAGATCGCCGGCGACGTCATCCTCGAGCGCAAACAACTCATTGGCACCGCGCTCCAGTGAAGTCGCGTAGACCACGGCGTCCGACTCGGAGTCGATCAGCCGCACGCGCACAATCAGTCGCTCGCCAACGCGATGAACCGAGCCGTCGACAATACTGCCGACGCGCAATTGTCGGGCGATGCTATCCAGGCTGAGCGCTCCATCGCGAAACCGCCGGACGCCACTGACCGGAATCACTTCGAAGGCGGGGGCGCCGGCGAGTTGTTCGATCACCGCCTCGGTAATGAGGTCCGCAACCGGTGTCAGATCGCCTTCGGCGCTGCCGTCGCGAAAATAGAGCACGGCGAGCCGTCGATCATCATAAGGCGAGGCCTCCGACACAGTCTTGGTGCTCCACCACGCCGCACCAAACACGGCGATCGCCAGCCCCAGCGCGGCGAGCCAGGCGCCACGTCGGCGCCGCAGTGGCGGGGCCGGGTCGAGGCGCGCGCCTTCACCGCTCGCGGCTGTGGCAGAAGCTGAGGCGGAGCCGCCGAGTCGCTCCACGAATATCGGCGACGCGGGTGAACGCGTCCGTGCCGCGGTCGGCTTTACCGGGCCAGCGGGACGGTCATCCCGGAGACGTTGCATGAGCTCGAGCACCTCGGGCTCGGGCGCCACTTCAAGCTCCCGTCGCAACCGCTCCTCGAACGCGCTCAGCGTTTGCAGCGCCGCCGGCACCTCGCCGCCGTTGGCGAGGGCGTTGGCCGCGCACAGCACAAAACGCGAACTGAGCGGCTCGTCGTGAAGCAGGCGCAACCAACTTTGGGCGGCATCGAGCCAGCGCCTCTCCCGCTCGGCGACGCCGGCGAACTGCTCCAGTGCACGCTGACGATCACGGGCAATGCGATTCCGCTCCGCGTCCAGCCACCGTTCGAACTCTTCCGCCTCATCCAGGAACACGCCGTCGAGAAACGGCGCGTCACTGAGAGCCCCCGCTCGCTCCCACTCCCCGCTCGCAACCGCCGCGCCGAAGTCCCACACATCGCAGCTGACGTTCCCCTCGACGAGTGTCACGATATCGCCGCTGGCCGTATCGAGCAGTTCGTCGCCGAACTCTTTGCGCATCACGTATAGCGACTCCGACAACAGCTTTCGCGCCTGCGCCGCGTCCCGCTCCGGCCAGATCAGGCCGATCAATCGGTCGCGCGACAGCGCTCGCGATGGCGCGCACGCCAGCAACGCGAGCAGCGCGAGGCGCCGCTTTTGCGAGGCTTTCCCGTAGAGCGCACGTCCGTCGCGGAGCACCTGAGGTGCCCCAAACAGCTTGAGAGACAGCGACTTGGGAAAATTGTGTGGCGGTTGATGCACGAATTGAGAATCGAAGGAAAGCGAGTTGTCGGTTCGCTCTTACCCTAGGTCATCAAGCCTCAGGCCGCCAGCATATCTCCGCCACTTTTTGCTGGTTCCCGCCATAACCTGTCGATCCAAGGGAGCAGCACGATGCACGACACCGCCGAACTCCGGGTCCCGGAACTGCAAATTGCGCACGATGTGGAAACGTGGCATCCAGACATCGAGATCCTGGTCCGTTACCGCGTGCCATTCATCTGCTTTGATCGATCCGCATCTGCGGTGCACGTGTCGCCCGGCGCGAACGCGTTGCTTGTCCGCACCCACCAGCGGAGCGCGATGCTCTCCGCGCTCAGCGGTGCGGCGCTCGAGGCGTTCCTCGCCAGCGAGCAGCCCGAGCAGACTCCGGCGCCCCGAGTCACCCACCGCGTCAACGACCCCTCGGATGGCAGCAGCTGGGATATTCACGTGGTGCGAACCCGCCACGACTGGTCCATCGCGATCGCCGTGCGTGACGACGTCCGCGCCGCCCTTCCAGAGCCTCGTCAACGCGCCCGGCTGACGCAGCGCGAGCTTGAAGTGGCCGCTCTGGTGGTGGAGGGAGCCCGTTCGAAGCGCGTCGCCGAGGCGCTCGACATCAGTGTGCACACCGCCCGTCGGCACACCGAAGTGCTGTTCCGCAAGTTCGGCGTGCACACACGCGTCGAGCTCACCCGCGCGGTATTAGGGGAATACTCCACGCTGCAACACGCGGGTGCCGCATGATGACCGCGGAACATCCCACACTCGAGGGACCTGTGTACGCACCGGCGCTCGCGCCGACTGTGTTCGGAAGTCCGGCGTTCTGCGCCGAACTTTCGAGGGCGCAGCGTCAGCGGGGCACCACAAACGTGGAGTACGCAATGCCGTCCGGCGTCTCCCCCACGCGGAGGTGCCCGAGCACCGTGCGTTCCGCCACGTCGATGATCGCCACGCGTCCCTCTTTGCTCAGCGACAACAGCACATGACGCCCGGAAGGCGTGATCGCGATCCCCTGCGGTCCGCCACCGCCGAACTTCATGCGCCCAAGCTCCGCGCGACTGCGGCGTGCGAGAAACCGCAGTTCGTCACCGCGATAATCGGGAATCATCACGACTTCCGCATCCGGCGAGAAGAGCACGCGATACGGCCACTGAAAACCCTCGGCGGCCGTGGTCACGGAACCCGTATAGTTGTCCACTACACTGACGCGTCCAGTCGCGTTGCTGCCCACCCAGATCTCACTCGCATCACGCGTGACGTTGATTGCTTCCGGCTGCTCCGGGACGTCGATGCTGCGCAGCGCCTTGCCTGAGCGCAGGTCGAGTTCGGTGATCGTGTTGCTGCCAATGTCGCCCGTCCACGCCTGCACACCATCGGCCGCGACGCCCACCATGTGCGATCCCGCCTTGGCGGTGACAGCCGCGCGCACGATGGCGCTCGTATACACATTGACCAGCACCACCGCCCGCGCCGCTTCGGAGGTAACGGCCACCACCGAGTCATTGGGCAGAAACGCGATGCCGTGCGGTCGGATGTACTGACCGAGCGGGATCGTACGCGCCACGCTCAGCTTGGCCACATCAATCACGGTGAGCGTGCTTCCGGGCTGCGGACCGGTGCCATAATCCGTCACGACGGCCATTCGCCCGTCGTTCGAGAGCACGACTTCGTGCGGACCGAACCCGGTGGGCAGCGTCGCAAGCGAACGTCCGGAGCCCACGTCCACGATTGTCGCCGTGTTCGGCGCTTTGTTCGTGATGACGATCGTGCCCGTCAGCCCGGCCACCTGCGCGGGGAGCGGCGTGGCGAACAACGTGAGCACCGCAGCGAGCCTGAATCGGGGAAGCGACATACGGAACTCCTCTTGAGCGAACCGGCGGATCGGGCGACCTTGCGGGAATGTCGCCGCACGGCCAGCCCGACGGAAGTCGCCGCACGTAGTACATTCGGGCGCGTGTGATCGATCCGCCGCAACCCCTGACCAGACACGAACACGATGCGACCAGCCCTGACCGCCGTGTGCCTGCTTCTGAACACCGCGGGAGCGCTCAAGGCGCAAACCCCAGCCCGACAAACCGACGCGGACGCCTACACGCGCTACGAGTTGCTCGCGCCGTCCACGGGCAGCTTCCGCATTGCGTATGAGGTCACGGCGACGACGCCCGGCGCGACTCACTACTTCAACTCCATCCGGACCGGCAGCATCGCGAGCGATGAATCCGTGTTCGACCGCGCGACCGGAAAGCCGCTTTTGTTCCGCGAAGTCGGCGCCACCGACGCGCGCGCTGGCGGTATGCGCCCTGGCGACAGCACACAGCGCTACATCCGCGTGACGCTGGCACGACCAGTGCCGGACAGCGGCGGCGAGCAACGGATTCTCATCATCAAAACGTATCAGGATCGCGCCAGTTACTTTACGCTCGGTGACACGATCGTCTTCACGCGGCCACTCGGCATCAAGCGCAATGCCGTGGTCTTGCCGGCGGGTTACGAACTGGTGTCATCGAGTTATCCCGCGCAAGTGCTCCAGGAGCCCGACGGCCGCATCGGCATCAGTTTCTGGAACAACACGCCAGCCGAAGCGCCGGTCACCGTGCGCGCCGTTCGGCACGCCGCGGCATCAACGCGCGCGAATGCGTCAAGCATGGCCGCACGCCTGCGTGAGCGCGCGCATGAAGACCGTGAGATCGTGTACTTCCTGCAGCAACCGGAAACGCACGCGTTCGACTTGTACCATGACTATACCGAGTCGCGTCCGGGCGTCAGCACGTACCTGAACGTGGTACGCGCCGGGAGTACGGTCACCAACCCGGGAGCACGCAATCTCGACACGGGTGAAGCGCTGCGGTGGCAGGTGCTCAAGGGCGACGCGATCACCGCTGCCGGTCTGGCGGTTTCGAACGTGACGCCGAATACCGAGGTCGTGGTGTTCCGATTTGAGCCTGTCGCGGCTGGAACGTCCGTGCGACTGCGCATGACGGAGACATACACGGACAGTGCGCGCTACACACTCGTGGGTGACGAACTCGTCTGGGAACGGGCGTTCGGGCGGCCGTCGAACACGGTCGTGCTGCCGACCGGATGGGTGCTGACGAACAGCTCCATCCCCGCGACCGTCAGCACACGCGCTGACGGTCGTGTGCAACTCGATTTCGTCAACGCACGTCCCGACGACATCACCACCGTGATCACCGCGCGTCGGCGGTGATCACGGTGGTGACGATGTTACGGCTCGAGAATCCGCGCGATTTCCGTGCGCAGATCGCGCAGGTGAATACGGGTCATGGCATCACCGGCCTTGGGCAGCGCCTGCTGCGCCAGACGGTCAAGATCCTGCAACTCCGCCCGCAACACGCCGCGTACATCGGATGAACTCGGCGCGGGCGCCGGGTTGTTTGCGCGTGTCAGCGCAGCTTCGCCCGGATTCAGCCGCGAGTTGGCCGCCGCGAGAAAGGCACGCTGCACGTTGCGACGATACACATTCACGCGCACGCTCGACTGGGTGAGCTCACCCCAGATGCCAGCCCGCATGTCCGACATGAGATCGGCCAGCGTGTAGACGTCAGAGGGACGATCGGCGAGTGCTTCGAACTCCACGAGCCGGTTGAGTCGCGATTGATTCATGAGTGCGTTGACTACCGACGCCTGTCGCGCGCGGAAGCGATCTACCGCACCCTCATTCTCGATCCGGCGTAGCAACGCGGCGTCGAGAAACATCTCCGGCACCTGAAACGCGGCCGTACTGAGATAGCGCACGGCGGCCCGCTGTCGCGCTTTCTCCACAGGGCGGAACCGTTCGCCCGTGCCGTAACGCTCCTGCGTGTAGGCACCGCCCACGACGGCGGCGACGTGACTCATGTACCGTCCCCACTGTCCGACCGCTTCGTTGTAGAGTGTTGCCACTTCGGCATAGCTCTCACCCGGTTTTTCCGCCGCTGCGGGAATCGACGCCACCACGCGGGCCAGGTTGCGCATGCCAAGCGTCGTGGAGCGGACCGCGTCGGCATCACCGACGGCTTCGGTCAGATCTTCCGGATCAGCGGTTGCATCGGCCGTCGTGAAGCGCAGCCACGGAAACTGATCCTGCACGCGCGCCCACTGATCGAGCGTCGACTTCTCGTCATCCGGCGTACGCGCGCCGGGAATGGGTGTGTAACCCCACTTCACGGCGAACACATCGTACGGACCAACCTTCGGAATGAGCAGGTCAGGCGGAATACTGTCTTCCGGCTGCGCCACGTAGTTGAAGCGCGAGTAATCCATCAGCGTGGCCACATGTCCGTTCATGCGCTCGAGAAACGCGCGATTGCGGATGGAATCCACCGGATACTGCGCCGACGCTTTCATGTTGTGCGGGAAACCGATCGAGTGTCCGATTTCGTGCGTCACGACGTATTCGACCAGACGCCCCATGAGCGAATCGGGCAGCGGCAACGTCTGCGCTCGCGGATCAAGCGGCGAGACCTGGATGAAATACCAGTTCTTCTGCAGCTCCATGATGTTGTGATACATGTTCACTTCGCCTTTGATGATCTGCCCCGAACGCGGGTCGACAATCTGTCCGCCGGTCGCGTTGGCCACCGTGCTCGGGCGCCAATAGATCACGGAGTGCCGCGCATCATACAGCGAGAAGTTCGGATCCTGTTCCGGTGTCGGCGCGATCTTGCCAACGATGGCGTTGCTGAATCCCGCCTCGCGAAACGCCTCCTGCCACTTGTTCACGCCGGTGACAATCCACGGCTTGAGCCAATCGGGCGTGGCCGGATCAATCCAGTACACGATCGGCTCCACCGGATCAGACACCGCCGCACTGGGATTCTTCTTCACCAGCTTGAAGCGATGAATGAACCGTACCTGCTCGGCTTTTTGCACCGGCCGCGACATGTCGTATGCGCGGCTGGAGTTGAAACCCACGCGCTCGTCGTGCCAGCGTGGCATCATCGGTTCCGCCGGCAGCGTGACCATACTGAACTGCACGCGCGCCGTTTGCGAACGAAGCGGCGGCTGTCCACCGCCACCACCGCCACCACCGCCTCCGCCCCCAGCGGCCGGCGGACGTGACTGACCGGACTGCGTCACTTCCACGTTGATGTTCTCGGGGAACACCCACGTGTTCTCCACCCAGCTGCGGGCGCGCACGATGCCTTCAACCGGCGCCATTTCCGGGATATTCGAGAGGAAAAGGTCGCTCACGTCGATCACCGCAGCACTGTCGGGACCGAACGCGGCGGCCGTGTAGTTCGCCAGCACCGGCCCTTTCCGGAAACCCGCCACCTGCCGCCAGATCGCCGATGTGGTGTCCGCGAGCAGACCGTGCTGCTTCGCGCGCAACACCACACGATTTCCGTCGCGCTCCCACTGTACAATCGCGCGCATGCCACCGCCGAAGAAGCCGGCCGGATCCTGCAGTGTGGATTCCACCGGACGACTGATCAGCAGCATCTCACGGCCGAGCTGCGCCGACGGGATCTCGAAGAACAAACGCTCACCCAGTCGATGCACTTTGAAGAGACCGGTCTGCGTCACGGCCCGATCGGTGATCACCTGGCGATACGGCCGTGGATTCTGCGCCGCGGCACCACCGCCGGCTGGCGCGGCGCGCGACGAATCCTGCGCAGCCGCCGCGCGAGTGGGCGCAGGCATCGGTGCGGGGCGCGCGCTTGAGCACGCCGCGACGCCGACGGTGAGAGTGGCCGCCATCCATGGCGACAAACGATGCAGAGCAAATGTTTTCATCGGACCCGAGGGAAAGAGAAGCGCCAACGTACTGCCGAGCGAACACGAACGAGCAACACCAACCGATTTACTGTATGAACTTCCACCGCGCGCGATGGCCGCGGGTGATGGTCTCCCCCATCAGACGAGCGCGCACCATTTCGATCGGCATGCGGCCGCCCTGCAGAATCGCGTCGTGAAACTGCTTGTTCGTCAGGCGGCCGCTCTCCACCAACTCGCGGTGCAACGATTTGATCTGCAAGCCGCCGAGCATGTAGGCGGCCTGGTACAATGGAGAGTACGAACCGTTGAACGAGCGACGCACTTCGGCCTCGGCGTTCGCGCGTTCGTGACCGACGCGATTCACGAGCAGATCGATGGCCTCCTGCGGCGTCATGTCGCCGAGATGCACGCTCAGCGAGAAGATGATGCGCGCCAGTCGATGCGAACGCCAGAAGAGCATTCCCATGCGGTCCTGCGGCGTCTGCGCAAACCCCTGATCCCACAGCAACATTTCCCAGTACAGGGCCCACCCTTCGCCCCAGAACGGCGTGCTGAACAGACCACGATGCGTGTTGTAACGCGATGTCATGTACCCCTGCAGATGATGTCCCGGAATCAGCTCGTGGTGGACGGTCGCCATGGAGAAGTGCGGATTGTTCCCACGCATGCTCATCATCTTGTCGTCGTGCGCCATCGAGTCGGTCGGATACGCGACCTGAATGATTTCGCCCCCCAGAAAAAACGGCGACACCAGCTGCTGGCGTGGGGTCATCATTTCCATGCGCCAGATCTCATCGGCGAGCGGCGGCACCGTGACGAGATCGCGCGTGGTGATGAACGTCAGCGCTTCACTCGCGAGTCGGCGGATCAACTCCGGCTGCTCACCGGGCGGCACATACGCCTGTTTCACGGTCTCCAGCGCGGCGCGCCAGTCGTCGCCGAAGCCCATCTCACGGGCCGCTTTCTTTTGCTCGGCTTCAATCCACGTGAACTCACGTTCCGCGAGTGCGATGAGTTCCCTGGGCGTGTAGGCGATCATCTCCGCATCGAGATCATCGGCGAGTCCTTCCGCGCCGATGGGGTCACCGATGATGGGCTCTTCCTGTCCTTCGCGTTGTCCCACGACCGCTTCACGCAGCCCCTTGGCATAGCTCGTCAACGCATCGTTGGCGCGTTTGTATGGATCATTCGTCCACCAGGAGAACATCGGGTCGTAGCCGGACGAAAAACGCTGCCAGTTGCGCATCGTCGTCTGCAGCGAGCCGATGTATCCGATGGTGCGCAGCGCGACAATGCGTTCGGCTCGAGACGCACTGTCCGCTCGTTTCGCGCGGCTTTTTTTGGTGAGACTGTCGGCCTGCGCTGCAATGGTGGCGAGGGCCTTGGCCACTTTGGCGCCGTCCGCACGTTCAAAGCGGCGACGCGCCTCCTCAAAACCGGTGATCGCGTCAGCAAACGGGGTCAGCGACGCCATTTCACCCGCAAACTTCGATTCCCGCTTCAACTGCGCGAGTTCGGCGCGCAGTTTGTGGTCGAGCAACACGTAGTCGATGCGTCCTTCCTGACTGAGCGCGGCAAAATCGATCTTGGCCAGCCGCGCGCGCCAGTCGTTATAGAAGGCCTCGAAGCGCGCACACCGCGCGGGGGAATACTCAACCGTCCAGCGTCGCGTGAGCGCCGCGCGATCGGTGGAGTAGAGCGCGACCGTATCGCGGAGCTCGCTTGCACCGACCGGTACATCGCCGATGTTCGACTGGGCGCCACCGACACTGGAGAGGAGCAGGCACAGCGCCAGGAGGCGCGCGACAGGGAACGCCGCAGCGAAACGCACCATCGTGGAGAGTCCGGGGTTCAGGAGGGGTTCTGGGAGGGAAGTCCTGCCGGAAGGTACGTCCCGTGCAGAGCTCCTGTTGAATCGGCGACGCCGAACTCACCGTTGCGCTGGATTGCTGGTACGTGGCGCGTATAATCTGATCGTGCCGGCCTCGCAGTTCCTTCGGGATTCGAGCCGAGGCTGGTGCGCGCCATCCCACCGGAGAGACTTGCATGTTCCGTCGTACCCTCGCTCTGATCGCTGTCACGCTGCTGGCCGCTGGCTGCGGGGGGGCGGACAGACCCCTCGGACCGTCCAGCATCACGTCCATCGCGATTTCGAGTCCGCCCGCGCCGTTGGGCGCGATCGGTGAGTCGGTCACGCTCACCGCCACGGGGCGCGATGATCGTGGACGCACCAGCACCTCGCTGGCCTTCAGCTGGGCGTCGTCCAATCCGTCAGTCGCGATTGTATCCGGAGGCACCGTCACCGCGGTAGGTAATGGTACGACCACCATCAGTGCCGGCGTCGGGTCGGTCACCGGCTCGGCGCAGCTGACGGTGGCGCAGCGCGTGTCTCAAATGGTCGTGGTTTTTTCACGAGATACGGTTTTCACCCTGGGCGACACCGCTCGCGCCTCGGCCCAAGCACGCGACGCGCGGGGCAACCCGGCGCCGAGTGCCGCACCGGTGTGGACCTCGTCGACTCCGGCCGTCCTTGTGGTGGACGCGAACGGCCTCCTGACGGCCGTCGCCGACGGTTCGACCACGATTCGCGCGAGTGCGGACGGAGTGCAGGCGGAACGCACCATGCAGGTGCGGCAGCGCGCCGCGCGACTGGTGATCACGCGGCAACCAGAGGGGGCGCGCGCTGGACTGCCCATCGCAATTCAACCGTCCGCCGAAGTGCAGGATGCGCGCGGGAACCGCGTGACCACCGACAACGCAACCGTCGTCACCGCCTCGATTGTCTCGGGCGGCGGCGTGATCGCGGGAGGAGCGTCGGCGACAGCCTCTGCCGGCGTGGTGAACTTCACGTCATTGATCGCCGGGGGCACCGTGGGCAGCAAGGTGGTGGAGCTCTCCGCTCCCTCCGTGGCGAGTGCGAATACGGTGTCGTTTGAGCTGGGGGCCGGATCGCCGGCGCAGGTGGTGGTGGTGTCGGGAAATAATCAAAGCGCGCCGGCGGCCACGGTGACACCAGTTGGATTGACGGCGAGTGTTCGCGACAGCTATGGCAACGGTGTGCCATCGAGCCCGCTCGCCTTCACGGTGTCGCAAGGCGGCGGCTCCGCAGTGGCACCGCCGGGAGTGAGTGACGGTAACGGCAACAAGACTGCTGTCATGACACTTTCCCGCTACGCCGGCGTGGCCACGGTGCACGCCGTTTCGAGTGCGGCGCCGCAGGGTACCGCGGTTTTCACCGTGATCGCGACGCCCAACGGAACGATCCGCGGAAGCGTGTCGGCGCCCACACCGCCACCCGCCATCATGGCGGCGAGTCGCGATGGATCACGCCGCACGGCACCGGCTGGTTCGCAGCTCATCGGCGCCAAGCGTCGCGCGCTCTCGGGATTCCCCGCCACGCTGCCACGTGTTGCTGCCAGCGGTGCGAAAACCGCGCCCGTGCAACGTGCGCCGTCAGACGCCGTGGGGTTGGCCAACTCCGGGGCACGCGCGACCGCGGATGACGCGGTCCCGGGAGAACTGCTCGTCACGTATCGAGCTGACCGGATCGGTGCGCCGAACGTCGGCGCCCGCGCGTTCCGTCAGGCGGATGTGGTCGCAGCCGTAAGCAGTGCCATCCGAGGCGCCGTCACATCGTCCGCCACGCGCGATGTTGTGTCCCTACTCTCCGTATCGCCCGCCATTCTCACCGCACGCGTGCGTGTTGAAGACGGCGTTGACGAAGCGGCGGCGATCGCTGCATTACGCTCTGATACGCGGGTGCTCGCGGTTGAGCGCAATGTCATGATGCGCTCACACCTTGTGGAACGTACCGCGTTGCAAACGTATCTGGCGAACGCTGGCGTGGCGCGCGCGCGACCGCCGAGCGGTCTCGACGACGTGATGTCGTATCGCTTCACCGGGGCGAGCGCCACGAACTACCCGGGCGGCGGCAACTATCCCGGGAACGTGTTCTATCCGTATCAATCGTGGCACTACAACATGGTCTCGCTGCCACGCGCGTGGGAACTCACGCAGGGCTCGCCGTCAGTACTGGTGGCGGTGGTCGACGACGGCATCCGGTTTGACCATCCGGCCATGAACGGCGTGCTCACGAGCGACGGGTATGATTTTGTCCCACTCGGCAGTGTCGACCTGTGTGGCGGTGGTGCAGTGCCCACGAACGGCGACGGAGACGGCCCCGACCCCGATCCGACACAGCCCTTCAATCGGCCGCTGCTCAATGGCAACTGCGTCGGCGCACTGAAGACCGACGGTAATCACGGATTGCATGTGGCCGGTACGATCGGTGCAGCGCGCGCGAGCGGTTACGGGCTGGTTGGTACAAACTGGCAAGCGCGTATTCGTCCGGTGCGCGTGCTCGGCACGCACGGATCCGGCAGCAACTACACCATCGCGCAAGGCATTCTCTACGCCGCGGGTTTGCCCGCCGACAACGGATTCGGTGGCACCGTCACCGCACCCGGTGGGCCGGCGCGCATCATCAACTTGAGCTTGGGCGGGACGGCCTTCAGCACGGTGATGTCGACGGCGGTGCGACAAGCCACCGACAACGGCTCGCTGCTGATTGCGTCGGCTGGCAACGCCAATAGCTCCGTCCCCAACTATCCCGCGTCGTATCCGGAGGTCATGTCCATCTCGGCCGTCGGGCCGAACATGCAGCGCGCCAGCTACTCGTCATACGGCGCGTTCATTGACATCACGGCGCCCGGTGGTGATGCCACACCACAGGCGACAACGTCCGGTGTGTATTCGTCCACCTGGAACTACGTGACGAACTCGCCCTCATGGGACGGCTGGAACGGCACATCGATGTCAGCACCTCATGTGAGCGGCATTGCCGCACTCGTGCTGGCGCGCGAACCCGGGCTTTCTCCCGCACAACTTCGCGCACGGTTGACGAACTATGCGATCGACCTCGGCATCGTGGGGCCGGATACGTTTTACGGCGCGGGACTGCTCGATGCTCGCAATGCGATCACCGCCTCCCTGGCCCCACCCAGGCGTTTGCTCGCCCGTGTCGTCAGTGCCGCCACGGGGCAGATCATTCGCACCGTTCTGACCACGGGCGTGAGAGGGGATTTCGAGTTCGGCGGGTTGGCCGACGGCCCCTACTGGGTCTTCGCTGGCGACGATGACAGCAACGACGGACTCACCGGCGTGCCGATGCGCGCGTGGGGCGCGTTCGGTGGTGCCGCCGCACCGATCAGTGTGATCGTTGACGGGGCTGACCTTTATCCCGCGCTGTTCTCCATCGGACGCGCCGCCGAGATCGAACCGAATGACATCCCGCAGCAATCCGATGAACTCGTCGTCGATGGCTACATGCTTGGCAGCATCGGGTTCGCGCTGGACGAGGATTTCTACCGGCTGCGGATTGCCCAGTCCGGATCCTACATGATTCGTGTCACCGGTCAGGTAGCGGCATGCGGATTCGCGCTGGAATCCGATCCGATTCTCAGTGTGTATTCAAGCGCGGGCGCCTTGATCGGTACGGTCGACGATGTTGATCTTCCCAACAAAGACTTTTGTTCGGCAATGACACTCAATCTCGCTCCAGGCGACTATCTCGTGCGTGTGACAGGATACACCACCGGGCGATACACCGTGAGCACACGCCGGCAGTGACGCCCTCCCTCCCCGCTTCCGTTTCGTCCGCCTACGACGCCGCCTACACCGCGTCGCGCAACGATCCGTCCGGCTTCTGGGGCAGTGCCGCAGCGGCCATTCACTGGGACGTTCCCTGGACGCACGTGCTCGATGACCGTGAGGCACCGCTCTACCGGTGGTTTGCGGGCGGCGAACTCAACACGTGCTTCAACGCGATCGACCGTCACGTCCTGAACGGACGCGGTGAACAGGCCGCGGTGATCTACGACAGTCCGGTCACCAACACGAAACGCACGATTTCGTATCGGCAACTGCAGGATGAAGTCGCACGATTCGCCGGCGTGCTGCGTTCGCTGGGCGTCGAGCGTGGCGATCGCGTGGTCATCTACATGCCGATGATGCCGGAGACGCTCATCGGCATGTACGCCTGCGCGCGGCTTGGCGCCGTGCATTCGGTGGTGTTCGGCGGCTTCGCCCCGAACGAACTCGCGGTTCGTATCGCTGACGCCGAGCCCAAAGTCGTGCTGACAGCGAGTTGTGGCATTGAGGTCCAGCGCATTGTGCCGTACAAGCCGTTGCTTGATCAGGCCATCACGTTGTGCACGCACAAACCACACTACTGCGTCGTGTTGCAGCGTGATGTGCATCGCTGTGAGCTCACACCGCATCGTGATATGGACTGGCACGACGCCGTGGCCGTGGCTGAACCCGCCGACTGCGTGCCAGTGAAGGCGACCGACCCACTCTACATTCTCTACACGTCCGGAACGACGGGACGTCCCAAAGGCGTGGTGCGCGATAACGGCGGTCACGCCGTGGCGCTGCACTGGACGATGCAGCATGTGTACGGAGTTGCGCCGGGTGAAGTATTCTGGGCGGCGTCGGACTTCGGGTGGGCGGTGGGTCACTCGTACATCGTGTACGCGCCGCTGCTGGCCGGCTGCACGACGGTAGTGCATGAAGGCAAGCCGGTTGGCACCCCCGACGCCGGTGAGTTCTGGCGGGTCATCGAAGAGCACAAAGTCAGTGTGCTGTTCACCGCGCCCACGGCGTTTCGCGCCATCAAGCGCGAAGACCCAAACGGTACCTTCTTCACACGGTACGATACGTCGCACTTCCGCGCGCTCTTCCTGGCCGGTGAGCGTCTGGATCCTGACACCTATCACTGGGCGCGCGCGTTGCTGCAGAAGCCGGTGATCGATCACTGGTGGCAGACCGAGACAGGATGGCCGGTCGCGGCCAACTGTCTTGGTCTCACGCCCTTGGCGATCAAGCCGGGATCACCCACCAAGGCTGTGCCGGGCTACCTCGTTGAAATCCTCGACGACGCCGGACAACCACTGCCGCCCAACAAGGAAGGCGCGGTGGTGATCAAACTGCCGTTGCCTCCCGGTACGTTGCCCACGCTCTGGCGTGATGATCAGCGGTATATCGAAACGTATCTCGAACGCTATCCGGGTTACTACCTGACCGGCGACGGCGGTTACATCGACGAAGATGGTTACTTGTTCATCATGGGTCGCGTCGACGATATCATTATCGTGGCCGGACACAATCTCTCCACCGGATCGATGGAGCAGGCACTGGCGAGCCATCCCGATGTGGCCGAGTGTGCCGTGATCGGCGTGCGGGATCCGCTCAAGACGCAACTGCCCGTTGGACTCGTCGTGCTCAAGTCCGGTGTGACACGCGCGGCGGACGAGTTGGCGAAGGAACTCGTGCAACTGGTGCGCGATCAGGTGGGCCCGGTCTCCAATTTCCGGCAGGTCGCCGTGGTAGCGCGTCTGCCGAAAACGCGCTCGGGCAAAATGTTGCGCAAAACGATGCGCGCCATTGCCGACGGGGACGCGTGGACCATGCCACCAACCATCGACGAACCGGCGACGCTCGCCGAGATTGAGTCGGCACTGCGCACGCTTGGCTTGGCTCCACAACCGCGCTCGCCGATCGGCGGGTAGCCGGCGCGGCCACGCCACCCGGCGCGTACATTGCGCGCATGTCGCTACTCACGCTCTACGACCTGTCATTGCGCGGACGCGCGCAGACGCCGGCGCTTGAGGTCGAGCACGCAGACGGCGCCTGCCAATCGCTGACCTTCGGCGAGCTCGACGCGCGCAGCAATCAGGTCGCCCACTGGCTGGCGGCGCGCGGTGTGGCACGCGGTGACCGCATCGCGTTCTGCCTGCCGAACCGACTGGTCATCGTTGATCTCTGGCTTGCGTGCGTGAAGCTGGGCGTGATCGTGGTGCCAATCAACGTCCTGTATCGCTCACGCGAAATCGCCCACATCGTGGCCGACGCCGAACCCGTCGCGATCGTGACATCGGCGGATCGCACGCCGGACTTTCCGGACGCGGCGCAGCTGTGGGATGCGGACACGCTTGAGCGTGATTCGCGCACCATGCCTTCCGATCGGCTCGCGGTCCCGACGTACGCAGACACGCCGGCAGCACTCGTGTACACGTCAGGCACCACGGGTAGCGCGAAGGGGGCCATCCTCACGCACGGCAACTTCGCGGCCAATGCACTCGCCCTCGTCGCCGCGTGGGACATTTCATCAAACGATCGCTATCTCGCGGCGCTGCCGCTGTTTCATGTGCATGGACTGGGCAACGGCCTGCAGTGTTGGCTTCTCAGCGGTTGTCACATGAAACTCGTGGAGCGTTTTGATCAGGCCCGGGCACTGGCGTGGTTTGAATCGTACGAGCCGACCGTTTTTTTCGGCGTGCCCACCATGTACGTGCGACTGCTTGACACGCCACCCGAGCGTGCGCGCGCGATTGGCGAGCGCATACGCCTCTTCGTCTCCGGATCGGCACCGCTGCCCAGACAGGTGCTCGAGGCGTTCGCGGCGCGATTCGGGCACGTGATCCTTGAGCGCTACGGCATGACGGAAACGCTGATGAACGTCAGCAATCCGCTCGTCGGCGAACGTCGCGCGGGGACGGTTGGACTCGCGCTCCCGATGCTGTCGGTGGATATCCGAAGCGAAGACGGCACGTCACTCGCCGATGGAAGGGCCGGTGAGTTGTGGGTGCGCGGGCCAAACGTCTGCGCAGGCTACTGGCGACGTCCGGAGGCGACGGCGCTGGCCTTCGTGAACGACTGGTTTCGCACCGGGGACATTGGTGTGCGCGACGGCGACGGCTACATCACCTTGCAAGGAAGGCGCACCGACCTGATCATCTCGGGCGGCTTCAACATCTATCCACGAGAGATCGAGGAGGTGCTCACGTCGTGGCCCGGTGTGCGCGAGGCTGCCGTTGTGGGTCGACTGGATGCGGCGCGCGGCGAGGTACCGGTCGCATTCGTGGTGAGCGACGACGCACTCGACGTCGCCGGGCTTGAGGCGTTCCTGCGCGAACAACTCGCCTCGTTCAAGATACCTCGCGCCTTCGTGCGCGTTGACGTGCTGCCGCGCACCGCCCTCGGTAAGGTACAGAAGCATTTGCTGCCGACGGCCGACCCATGAATCCAGCCACGCTTTCGCTGATTGGACTGTTGGTCGTGATCGTCGCGAGCTTCAGCGCCAAACTCAACGTCGGCGTACTGGCCGTCGCCGTGGCCTGGCCAATTGCCATGTACGCGGCAGGCTGGAAGGCCGACGCACTGATGGCCACGTTTCCGTCGTCGCTGTTTCTCACACTGCTCGGCGTCACCATGTTCTTTGGTGTGGCGCAAACCAACGGCACCATGGCAGCGCTCACGCAACGCGCGCTGCGTCTGTTTGCCGGACACGTGGCAATGCTGCCGCTGCTCTTCTTTGTGTTTGCGTGCGCCATGAGCACCGTTGGGCCCGGTTCCATTGCCACGCTCGCGCTGCTGGCGCCGCTGGCGATGGCGGGCGCGTCGCGCGCCGGCATCCCGATGTTCCTCACCGCGCTGATGGTCGGCAACGGGGCCAACGCCGGCAATCTTTCACCGTTCAGCGCCGTGGGCATCGTCGTCGCCTCGGCGATGGAGCGCGTGGGACTCGGCGGTCACGAGTGGGCCGTGTGGGCTGCGAACTTCACCGCACACGCGCTCGCCGCCCTCGCCGCGTGGGCGTTGTTTGGCGGACCGAAGTTGTTGCGTGAACACCGCGTGGTCTCGTTCGACGAGCCCGCGCGACTGGAGCGCAACCAGCGGATCACCCTGGTGGTCGGCGCGATCTGGGTGACGGCCGTCGTACTGCTCAAAGTGAATCTCGGATTCGCGGCCTTTGCCGCCGCCGCACTGCTTATTCTCCTGCGAGCCGGTGATGACGGCGCCATGATCAAAGCGGTACCGCTGTCTGTGATCGTCATGGTGTGCGGCGTGAGCGTG
>JBBRFQ010000023.1:0-29461 GCA_038224035.1 Gemmatimonadales bacterium | reverse complement strand
GACAGTTCATGGGGACGATCGGGAGCTGTCTCAGGAAGGGTGTGTGGCGGGGTTGGTTGCAGCGCAGATGCGCGTAATGAGGAAGGGTTCTCGATATGCGAGCCGTTGGCAAGGGCGAATATGGCGAGCACAACAAAAAATCGACCGAAATCGATACTTACTCTTGACGCACAAGTCACCACTCACGATAATGTCGACGCGGTCGAGCCGCTCGTCCCACCCGAGCGCCAGAAGAATCGCATACTCGGCACGCAGTCCCCGAGTACCCACCTACTGTGCCCTTCTCCGTCAGACACCCGCGCGGTACTGCGGGTTTCCTCCATACGTAAAAAATATTCTTCGATCCGAGGCGCCGCTGAGCGGCGACCGGGTTGTGCCGAAGCCGTAGGTTCGGCTTCGTCTCAGTGGTGCGTCCGCGAGAGTAGCCACCCTGGTTACTGGGACGCCCCACCGGGAACCACAGCGGTCGGCCGCGATTTTCCGCGCATGGCGGGAACTCGGGCCGTCCAAGTGTTTCCGGTGTGCTCCACTCCTGTGGGTTTTCTTCAAAGGAGGGTTGGAATGACGTATCTGGTCGAGGGACTGCAGCGGGTAGCACGCGTGAGCGCGGCTATTGGGCTTGCACTGGTGGCCCTCGCTCCGCAGGCACTGCAGGCCCAGCAAACGGCGACTCTTACGGGTCGGGTCCTGAACGAAGCGGGGCAGCCGATTGACGGTGCCACGGTGTTTGTGACCGAGCTGAATACTGGCGCGCTGACGAATGCCCAGGGGCGATACACGTTGGTGATTCCGGCGGCGCGCGTGCGCGGCCAGGCTGTCGGGATTCTTGCCCGGTATATCGGGTACACGGTCGACAGAAAGCAGATTACGCTTTCGGGCGGCACGATCGAAACGGATTTCCAGCTCAAGCAGGACATCAACCGTCTGAATCAGGTCGTTGTGACGGGTGTGACGGGTGCGACGGAAATCAAGAAGCTAGCCTTCTCGGTGGCGCAGGTGTCGGCCGCGGACATGCCGGTTGTGGGCGCAAATCCGCTCTCGCAGCTTCAGGGCAAAGTCGCCGGTGCCAATATCGTGTCGGCCTCCGGCCGCCCGGGCACCGCTCCGGCCATCATCTTGCGTGGCCCGCAGTCACTCAACGCCAGCGGCCGCGGTCAGGATCCGCTCTACATCATTGATGGTGTCGTGTCGCAGGGTGGCCTGCAGGACATCAACCCGCAGGACATCGAGAATATCGAAGTCGTGAAGGGTGCCGCTGCCGCGTCGCTGTATGGTTCGCGCGCGGGCAACGGTGTCATCAACATCACCACGCGCACCGGCAAGTCCGGCGCGGAAGGCGTGCGTTTCCGGACGCAGGTTGAGTACGGCGTGTCGAGCATCGAGAACGAGTATCAGTTCCCGACGACGCACTTCATGACCATGAACGAGGACATGACGCGTTTTTGCGCCGCGATCCCGGGCGTGCAGCAATGCACACGCACCCTCGATCTGGCCGCCGAAGCGCTGCGCATCAACAATACGTCCGATGTGAACCCGCTCCCGGCGCAGAACATCGAGAATGACGCCGGCATCGCGCGCAACCCGGGAACGCTCAACCTGCGCTCGCTTTATCAGGCCAATCGCTATCCGCTAGCCGGCAACCCGGTGCGACAGGTGCTGACGAACGGGCAGACGTGGAACGGAACGATCGACGCGACAGGCCGAGTGGGTCGCACGAACTTTTTCGCCTCGGTCAACCAGCTGCGGAACGAAGGTGCGGTGCGGTTCGCCAGCGGGTACAACCGGAACTCGATGCGACTGAATCTCGATCATCAGTTCGGCAACGACATCGATGTACAGTTTCGTACCAACTACACCGAAGCGTCTGATTGGAACACGGGCGGTGCATGGTTCCGTGTGACGCGTCAGCCGGCCAACGCCGAGCTGCTTCGTCGCGACGACCTTGGTCGCCTGTTCATCCGGACGGCCGTGCAGCAGCAGGGAACGCAGAACGACAATCCGCTGTACAGCTTTGAGAACTTCCGTCCGCTCAACCGGATCAGTCGATTCGTCGGATCGCTCAACATGCGTTGGCGTCCGCTGACGTGGCTTGATGCCGAGGCGCAGTACGGTTACGACGGCCGTCAGAACTTTCAGGAAGTGCAGCAGGATCGTGGCTTCCGCACCATTTTCAACTCGCCGGCCGCCAACCTCGGAAACATCAGCCGCAGCTCGGGACGCTCGAACTCCTCGAATGCCTCGGTGAATGTGACGGCGCGTCGCGGCTGGTTCGACGAGTCGCTCAATACGCGACTGACGCTGCGCTATCTGTACGAAGAGCAGACGGACTTGTTCCAGAACTCCGCTGGGCAGCAGCTGGCCGTGCCGGGACTTCGCACGCCAAACGCGGCGGTCACCAACTTCAGCATTGGTGGTGACGAATCGCAGGTTCGTCAGGTTGGCATGTTCACGAACCTCGATGTCGACTACAAGGGTCGCTACATCCTCGGCGCACTCGTGCGTCGTGACGCGGCGTCGCTCTTCGGTGCGTCGAATCGGTGGCAAACCTACGGTCGCCTGTCGGCGGCGTGGCGTTTGTCCGACGAGCCATGGTTCAACCTGCCGGCGATTTCTGACTTCAAGTTCCGCGCATCCCGTGGAACGGCCGGCAACCGTCCTCGCTACTCCGCGCAGTACGAGACGTTCACGATCGGTACGGGTGGCGCGCTGAACCCGAACACGCTGGGTAACCGCGCGCTGCGTCCCGAGATCTCAACAGAGACCGAGATCGGCGTCGATATGGAGTTCTTCAGCAAGTACGGGCTCACAATCACGCAGGCAAATAACATCATCGACCAGCAGCTGCTCGAGGTGCCACCGCCGGCCATCGCCGGATTCGCGAACCAGTGGAGAAATGCCGGTGAGCTGACGAACAACACCTTCGAAGTCAGCTTGCGCGTTCCGGTGATCTCACGTCCCAACCTGAACTACAGCTTCCAGGTCAACTACGATCGCACGACCTCGCTCATCTCGCGTCTGGACGTGCCGCTGTATTTCATCAGCAGCCCGCAGTTCAAGATCGAACAGGGCGGAAACTTCGGTCAGATGTTCGGCCGCCAGTTCGTGGACGAGTGCTCCAAGCTGCCGGCAGCGTTTGCCGCGCGGTGCGGTGGCGAGGGTAAGGCGTTCCAGCGGAACGCCGATGGCTTGATCGTCTACGTTGGCGAGGGCAACTCGCTCGGCGACGGCATCACGAAGAATCTGTGGATGACGGCGGTGCCCGCGGCCCAATCGCCGTGGGGCAACCAGATCATGAACTGGGGCCTGCCCATCCTGCAGCGCGACAGCGTCGGCACGTTCTTGATCGACAAGACCGGCAATGCGTTGCCGAGCTATCGTTGGTCCATCGCGAATACCTTTGGATACAAGCGCCTGACCGCGTATGCGCTCATTGACGCGACGATCGGCAAGTTCGTGTACAACGAAGCCCGCCAATGGTCACTCGGCGACTTCCAACACGCTGAAACAGATCAGATTGGTCGCTCCGTTGAGACGGCGCGTCCGATCGGGTACTACTGGCGCGCCGCTGCGCCATCCTCCGTCGGTATTGGCGGCTTGTACGACGTGCTTGGCCCCAACAACAACACGGTGGAAGACGCAAGCTTTGCCAGAGTTCGCGAGGTCACCGTTGGCTACCGCCTGGGCCGCATCGCCGGCATTGGTGACTGGACGGCCTCGGTGATCGGACGCAACCTGCTCACGTTCACCGATTACCGCGGTTTTGATCCCGAAGTTGGTGTGGGCGGAGGCGCTCTGAACTCGGGCGTGCTGAACGCCACCGACGTGTCCGGATTCCCGAACCTTCGGCAGTTCACTTTCCAGATCAGCACCAGCTTCTGATCCGGTCAGGTGGCGGGCGCGCCGTCTCGGCGTGCCCGACCACCTCCACATATGGGAGACTCGATGCGTAAGCATGCAATTGTTTCTGGTGGGCTCCTTCTGGTCGGTTTGTCCGGCTGCGTTGGAGACCGCTTGCAAGTGGATAACCTCAACAATCCCGACGTCGAACGCGCCTTTTCGACGGCCGACGGAATTGAGGGCGTCGTGGCGGGGTTGGGCGTTCAGCTGAACAACCCGCAGCGACAGAGCGAATCGGTGAACAACCAGTCAAAGATTTTTGCCGGCGAGAACTACGCGACGGTGAACAACTTTGGCATGGCACCGCGTTCACTCGTACCGCGCGGCGCACTGCTGAACGGTATTGGTAACGATGTATCGACCGGCAACTTGCAGAACTACAATCAGTTCCAGCGCATTGCCCGTTCGGCGAACAACGCAATCCGGGCCGTCGATCGCCTGGCGGAGGGTGGTGGCACGCTCGGCTCACCGGCGCGTAACGCCCGAGCCAAGGCGTTCGCCTTCATGATTCTGGGAGAAGCGCTGGGGTACGTCTCGTTCGCGTACGATTCAGCGTCCATCGTCACGCCGGTGATCGGTTCCGACTCGGTCCCGGGGCTTTCTCCCGCGGCCGCAGTCAACGCCGCCGCCATCGCGATGTTGGATTCGGCCGTGGCGATTGCGAACTCGGCCGGCGCGACGGATGGTAGTAACGGCTTCCCCTTGCCGCCCACCTGGATCAATGGCACCACGTACTCGCGCGATCAGTTTGTGCGATTGGTCCGTTCGTATCGGGCGCGTATTCGAGTGGGTGCGGTTCGCACTCCGGCCGAGCGTGCCGCAGTCAATTGGGCCTCCGTGATTGCCGACGCGACAAACGGTATCACGGCCGACCACAACGTTCAGCTCGATGGTAGCGCGGGTTGGAACGCCGGGTATGATGCGGCGCAGATGTACGTGTTGGGCGGCTGGCACCAGCTGCCCATGTGGTACAACGGCATGGCCGATACCTCCGGCGGATACGAAGCGTTCCTCACGGTTCCTATCGCGGACCGGACGGGTTTCCTCGTGAAGACTCCCGACACCCGCTGGCCAGCCGGCGAGTCGCGCGCTTTACAGGTTGCGAAGAACAGCGGCATCTCTCCGAATCCCGGTCAGTACATTCGGAATCGCCCGGCCAACGAAGATGTGGACGGGTCTGGCTGGGGATTCTCGTGGTATGATCATCGGCGTTATGGAGCCACCCGCCTGGCGGGTAACATTGGTCCATACACCGACATGTCGGCCACGGAAATCTCGATGCTGGCCGCCGAAGGCTACCTTCGCACAAGCCAGGTTCCGCAGGCGATCGCGTTGATCAACGCGAGCCGCACGCGCAATGGTTTGCCGGCGATTCCGGTGGGCACCTCGGCAACCCAGCCGATCGGTACCATGCCCGGTTGCGTGCCGCACGTTCCGCAGCCGCCCTCGTTTACGACGACGGCCTGCGGTACCGTGTTTGAGGCGATGAAGTACGAGAAGCGCATGGAAACGGCGTTTACCGGCTACATGATCTGGTACACGGATAACCGCGGCTGGGGGGACATGATTGCGACGACCCCACTACAGTGGCCCGTTCCGTTTCAGGAGATGCAGTCGCGCACACAGCCGTTCTACGACGGTCTGCTGCAGGCGCCGATCGGGACATACGGGTTCAAGTGATCGCTGTGAAGACTGGCCGGAGTGCACTGTTCCGAAATCGGGCCACTCTCTCGGTGCTCGCGTTCACCAGTGTGCTTCAGTCGGCCTGTTATTCGTACCTGCCCGTTCAGTCCGCACCGCCGGCAGTGCAAGAACGCGCTGCCGTAGTGCTGACGGACAGGGGGCGGTTGTTGCTCAGTGAACGCATCGGCGCAACGGTTGAGCGGGTCGAGGGCGTACTCGTCTCGCGCGATTCAGCTGGGGTGGTCATGAACGTGTCGGGCACATGGGATCTCCGTGGAGGCTCCTCGACGTGGTCGGGCGAGCGTGTGGAGATACCGGCCGAGGCGATCATGGGCTATCGCCCTCGTCAGCTTTCCAAAGGCAGGACGTTTCTGTTTGCAGCAACTGCTGTGGCGGTGCTCGTCGTGGTTATCACCGGTGTCACCCTCAACGTGTTCGGGGCTGACGGTCGAGACGGTGACACGGCGAACCCGCCGGGTAACCCCAATCCCGGTTTTCGGGGACGCGGCACAGTGCCGCCGATCCCATGATTTTCGCTGCTCGAACTCAGTCAAGGAGTCCAGGACTCATGAGGCTTTCACAGTTGGCTTTAGTTGCCGTGGCTGCGCTGACCACCGTCGCTTGTCAGTCGGACGACGGCGCGCTGGCGCCCACGGAAATTCCGCCGCTCGCGTTCGTGCGTTACATCAACGCGCTCCCCGACACCCTTGGGACGACGGTACGATTCATCGATCAGGTGGAGTTCTCTCCGCAGACCTGGGCGGGCGTGCCCTTCCGGGGTCTCGGAGGAGGTAACTATCAGGGAGCCCAAGCGGGCAATCGCACCTTCAGAGTATTCACCTTCTCTTCCGACGCGTCGAACGCCGGCAACACCGCCGTATTGGGTGAGCAGAGCTTCAACTTCGAGGCCGGCAAGTACTACACCGTGCTACACTCGGGTTTTGCCCGCGCAGGCGGAAGCCCGGCGAACCAGATTCGAATCATCGTGGACGACGTTCCCACTCCGGGAACGAGCATTGCGGTGCGCGCGCTGCACGCTGGCGCCGGCATTGGCAACGTGGATATCTATCTGACCGCAACCGCCACTTCGCCGATCTCGGGAGCCCCGACGATCGCTGGTTTGGCGTACGGTACCGCGTCGCCCTACCGAACCCTTGCTCCGGGGGCATTCGCCGCCCAGGTGACCGCAGCCGGAAGCACCACTCCGCTCATCAGCGCGCTTGCACCGGCCGGCGTGGCGGGTTCGCCGACGATTGATCCACGAGGCGGATCAACGATTCCAGGTTCGGTCATTACGGCCGTGGCGTTCCCTCGTTCGGTTGCCGGTTCTCCGGCTAGCGCGTCCACGAGTCCGACGGTACTATTCTTTATCGACCGTCAGCCCCCCCGAACGGCGCCGTAAATGCTCGCTCTGCTGTTCCCGTTTGCTCACGACCGCGGCGTGTTCTTCACGTCCGCGGTCGTGTTGCTTTCGGTGTTGTGCTTGAGCTCGCTGCCTGCGGAGGCGCAACTGCTGCGAGGCGTGGTGAGGGTTCGGGACACCGATCGCACGATCGAACGAGCCCGAATTGTGGCCGAAGACCGCACGGGCAAGCGTTTGGGTGAGACAGTGAGCGACGCCGATGGACGATATCAGTTGGTCGTGGCCGGAAAGGTCGGTACGCCCTTCCGAGTCACGGTGACCCGGATCGGCATGCGTCCCAGTTTGTCGGATGAACTGACGCTGGCCGCCGAAGATACGGTGAACGCCGATTTCTGGGTGCGTGATCTACCCACGGAAGTTGAAGCAGTCCGCGCGACAAGCGCCGCCCCGCTCAATGCCACGCGCTACGCAGACGCCAAGCGCCGAGGCTGGCGCGTCGTGGAGCCTGAGGTGGTGGCCGCGCGCAGGGAGTCCGCGCCCGGGTTTAATGAACTGGTGGTATCGCTGGGACTGCCGGGGCTGATCGTGCCTGGCCGGCCGGGCGACTGCATCCGGAGTACGCGCAACAATCAGTGTCTGGCGGTGATTCTCGATGGGATCCTCATCGGCAACGGTGTGCACCTGAATCCGCGCGACATCTATTTCATGGCGGTTGTCAGTGCCTCCGACTCGCGCATCGAGTGGGGCGACCGCGCGCCGTACGGGGCGATTGCGCTCTATACTCGCATGAATGGCGACGAACGGCGTCCGCCGAAGCCATAACTGAATCCCGGGCGCAACTCCTGCGTAGATTACAGGAATGCCCGACGCTGCTCGTCCCTACTCGTCACACCGATTTCTTCGTATCGTTCCCTTTTCTGGAACGTTGCTGATCGCGCTGTGGAGCGTGCCCGCTCAAATCGTCGCCGCGCAGCCGCCGCCGATTCCGTCGCCAGTCGGCTACGTGAATGACTTCGCGAACGTCATTTCTCCCGACGCGAAAGCCCAACTCGAGTCGATTGCGCGCATCGTGCAAACGCGCTCCGGTGGCGAAATCGCGGTTGTGACGCTCAGCGATCTTGGTGGGCGCCCGGTCGAAGAAACCTCGCTGCGCATCGGGCGCGAGTGGGGCGTCGGAGCGCAGGGAGATGTCGGCGACCGGCAACGCAATGCGGGCACGGTGATCCTGCTCGTGCCCAAGGAGACCAACTCCGAGGGGCGCGGCTACTGCCGGATTGAGACGGGCATGGGCGCGGAGGGCTTCATCACCGACGCGACGTCGGGCACGATTTGCCGGGCGGCGACGGACCGATTCCGCGCCGCCGACTACAGCGGGGGACTGCTGATCGTGACCTCGTTGGTTGCGGAGGAGTACGCGAGGGAGTTTGGCTTTGCGCTGGCCGAGGGCGAGCTGCCGATTGGCCGGAGGCCGCCCGGAGAGCCGCCGCGGGCGTCTGCGCTGGGCGGAATCCTGATGCTGCTGTTCCTGCTGTGGTTGGCCAGTCGCGGACGCGGTAGCGGATGTTTACCGCTCGCCATCGCCAGCACGACGTCCGGCTCGCATCGCGGTCGTCACCACGGCGGATACGGTGGTGGGTTCGGCGGCGGCTTTGGCGGCGGTGGGTTCGGCGGAGGAGGTGGTGGCTTTGGCGGGTTTGGCGGTGGTGGCGGTTTCAGTGGCGGCGGCGGCGGATCGAGTTGGTAGCGGGCGCGGTTTTTTCTCGTAACGGGTGACGGTAATGGCTCAGATGACACTCGACGATCTTGTTGGTCAGCTCCAACAGATGCATGGCGGCCGGCTGCGTTGCGTGCTGCTGTACGGATCGGCGGCGGCGGGCGAGCAACTCGAACGGCAGTCAGATCTCAACGTGCTGGTACTCGTGGATGCGATCGATCCCACGCAGCTCGGAGCACTCGCGCAGACCGCGCGGGCCTGGGAAGAGGCGGGCAACCCGCCGCCGCTTGAACTCACGGTGCGAGAGTGGTTGCGCTCGGCCGACATTTTTCCCATGGAATACGCAGACATTCTGGAACGACATCGTGTGATGCACGGCAGCCTGCCGACCGAAGGGTTGCGGGTTGATGTGTCCGACTTGCGACGCCAAACCGAGTATGAAGCGATGAGCAAGGTGCTCCGGCTTCGGCAAGGGATCATGCGTGTCGGGACTGATGTCAAGCAGCAAAAGGCGCTGTTGAGCGCGAGTCACAGCACGTTGATGGTTATTCTACGTGCGGCGGTTCGCACCACAGGAGAGCGGGCGCCCGCAGATCGCGCGGAGCTGATCTCGCGCGCGGCGCTGCTCGCCGGATTCGATGAACGCCCGTTTCAGCGCGTGCACGCGCTCGTTCGCGGTCGCAGTGACGTGTCAGCCGCCGAGGCGGAGCAGCTGCTGTTTGGTACGCTCGACGGCATGGAGCGCCTCACGGAGTGGCTGGACGCGCAGGTTCCGCACCCAGGACGTCCCGAGTCGGCCGGTGTTGCCGACGCCGTGTAGTATCTGCAGCAGTTCGTCCTTCCCCATTTTGTTGTCTCACTCGAGGAGTTCGTGATGACCGATCCCCGCTCCCTGTCAGTTGTCCGTCCGCGTGCGCGCCGCCTGCGCGGTGTGCTGGCCTTGCTCGCGTTGCCTGTCGTGCTCGGCGCGTGCGGTTACAACCAGATTCAGACGCTCGATGAAAAGGCGGCGTCGTCGCAGCGCAACATCGAAGTCCAGTTGCAGCGTCGTGCAGACCTCATTCCGAACCTTGTGGAAACGGTGAAGGGGTTCGCGGCACAAGAGAGTGAGGTGCTCACGCAGGTGACGCAGGCGCGCGCCGGACTGACCGGTGCGCTGTCGCGCACGGGCGGCGCCGATATGTCGGAACTCGCGGCCGCGAACGCCGGCCTCACGTCTGCACTCGGCCGCCTGAACGTCGTCGTTGAGGCGTATCCTGAGCTTCGATCCAACGAGAACTTCCTGCGCTTGCAGGATGAACTCACGGGAACGGAGAACCGCGTGGCGGTCTCACGTACCGACTACAACGGTGCCGTGGAAACGTACAACGCGTACATCCGTCGCTTTCCCGCGGTGATGACGGCGAAGGTGACGGGCGCGAAGCCGCGAGAGTATTTCGAGGCGGATGCGGCTGCGCAGACGGCTCCCAAGGTGGATTTCAACAAATAGTCGCTCGTCGCAAGGTGTCGCGCGCCGGCCGGCGTCGATACGCGGTACGACAAAACCCCGGACGACGGCGTGACGTCCGGGGTTTAGTGTCGTCGGCCATGTACAGTTGCTACAGTCGGTTCTTTTCGTACATGAGATTGCGTGGCGCGACACGCCACTCGTACCACCGGAAGACCGGATTACCACCGTTCACCGCGGGATCCGTGCGTGCCGCCATGACCTTCGCGCGCAGCTTCACGGCCATGATGCGGCTGCCGTCGTTGGCGGTGTCGGCATCGGCGCCATTGTAGTTCGGATACTCGACGTCACCGGTAAAAATGAGTGAGGCTTCCCACTCTTCGACGCCGTCGGCGAGTTGTTCACCGATGGGCGAGCCGTCGCCGGAGTTGAGTCGGTCTGAACGATAGACGGTCTTGCTCGGGGCGTCGTACCAATACGTGACAGCCCGGAGTTTTTGAATGGCCGTTCCAAAGCGATCGAGGCGCAGTGAATCGCTGAGTCCAGCCGGACGGCTGAGCAGGCGCTCCACAGGGAGAAACTCGATGGAGAAGTTGGCGCCGAGGTCGTTGACACCGGTGATCATGAGCAGTCGTCGTTCGCCGTTAACCTGCAGTCGCGCGAGATCGCCGGGTTCCAGATTGAACGTGCCGTTCTGTTTGACGAACGACAGGCAGTAGGTGCCGCAATTGCCGCCTGGTGGCAGCGGATTCAGGGTGTCGCCGTCCATCGCATCGAAGGTGTACGTGGGCGCGACGAGTGGCTCGAACGGTACGGAGAGAATGGAGATCGTATCGCCCCAGGTGCCCAGCGTACCGAACACCGGCGTGCTTTCTATCTCGATACCAGCCTCGGCGGCATCGCGTCCCACAGCCATGCCGATAAAGCGCGCGTTCCGATCTACGCCCTCCTTGAGCGTCCAGCCGCGACGGCTTTCCCACGACGTCACCGCGAACGCCGTGGCGCTGCTGAGAATCACCAGCGCCATCGTGAGTGAAATGAGTAGTTCCACAATGGTGAAACCCCGCCGTTCCCTGCGTGCTGACCGTGAGGCGTGGCGCTCGTGCGCCACACGGGAAGTACGTGGCATCATGGCGCCCCCGCGAGGCCGCTGCCCCGGTATTGGTAGGTAGTAAGACGGACAGGCTGTCCGGCACGTGGAAAGTCCACGGTGAGTTCCACGAGCAGCAGGTTGTTGCGGACCTCCGAGACTTCCATGCGGCGCGAATAGACACCGCCGGTTATCTGCATTCCGTCGGGGCCCACTTGGACCGCCGGTTCGGATTCAAGTGCCCATGCATCACGTGAGCGCACTTCCTCCAGATAGGCACGCGCGATGGCGACGGCGTTGGTTCGATTCTGCGCCATCGTCTGGTGCTTGATGGTGTTGGTGTTCGCGTTGCCCAGCGCCAGAATACCGACGGTGAGCAGCACGATGGCAACGATCATGCTGACGAGCGTGAAGCCTTTGCGTGCGCGCGTGGCGCGGACCGTCGCCGACACAGGGCGAGCTGCGCGACGTGATGTTATTGCCATTCGCCATCCCTCCATGACCAGAGTCGAACCGCACCACTACCGGAGACGGCAATCGCCGTCACCTTGGATTCGTCGGCCGTGTGCGTGAGATAGATGACGCCCGACGTGCCGAGTGGCTCGGTGATGCCGCGAGTGTTGAAGAGGATGCGATCGTCGGCAAAGGTGATGTCACTACCGTTGCCATCGGTGGGCAGCGGATCGGCCGATCCGCGACCGAACTCCACACGCGACGGCAGCTCGCGACGACCGAATCCACGCAGCGCGCGCATTTCGTCGACGCTCTGTGCGAAGACCCCATTGCCATCGTGGTCGAGATATCCGGCATACGCGCCGGGCGTGCTTCCGGGCTCGAAGAGGAACCGCACGTCGCTGCGCGTGGCAAGTGCGCGGGTCCGCGCGAGCTCGAGATCCTGCACAATCTGCATGCCGGCGAGCTGCACTTCGGTGGACTCATTGATGCGGAACTTGGGGCCGATAATGGCCACCATGACTCCGATCATGGCAACGACGAGCAGCAGCTCGATCAGGGTGAAGCCGGCGCGTAGACGCCGTCGTATTGAACGCGGATTCATGAGCCAGCTCAGTAGATGGGGCGGAAAGCCGTCTGGATGACGGTGCCGACGCGCGGTGTGCCGGGCGGCAACAGGCGCGGATCACGGAATCGGATGTCGAAGCTCCAGTCACGCGTGGGGGGACTGTAGTAGGCGCCGTTGCCGAAGCCAGGGTTGATCGCGTTGCCCCAGTCGCCGGTGGAGTGCGCGCTTTCGAAGAGCGACACGAGCGAGCCCACGTAACGGAACGTCACGCCACCCCAGTTCTCCAGGAATCGGGGAAAGTTTTCGAGTCCGCCCCCGTACACGGGCGTGGCGCATCCGGCACGCGCGAAGTCACACGTCGTGGCCGAGTGACCGGCCGCAATCGCTGCCAGGACCGCGGTGTTGGTCGGTGCGCGCAGCGCATAGTTCGCCTGGTTCGCATCGTTCCAGCTGTTCGACTGGAAGGTGATGGCGTCGGCAAAGAAGGCGGCGGGCTTCCAATCGAGCGTGTTGTAGTCACCACGCACGTAGATCGGCGCACTGGTGGCCATGGAAAGGCCGCCGGGTTCCACGGCAGACCACGAGTTCGGCAGACGCGAGCCATTGATGAGGCGCACCGCCGGATAGTCGCGTGTCGCGACGCCCGCATCTTTCCCGGCGAGATGCACAAACATGATGTCCACTCGGCGGCCAACGGCGTCGTTGTTCACCCACGTGCGCAGCGCGCCCATGTTGATCTCGAGCAAATCGGGACGCAGGTCTTCGCGACCGTCGTAGAATGCGTTCTCTCGCTTTGTAAAAATGAGCGCGCACTCCGCGGAAGTCGGCAGCGCACGGCCACCGCCCCGCAGACTCACCATGTTGGCGCACGCCGTACCGGCCGCGGCCAGGTCGAGCGTGATGTACCAGTCCGATTTCCAGGCCATCTTCACGTCCTTCACCATCTCGGTGTCGCCACCGTCTCGCGGCTCGATGAGCGTATAGGCATCCATACCAGCCGGCAGGGGCAGCTTGAGAGGTCGCACACCGCTCGCTCCCGTCATGAGGCGGTTATTGAAGCGGTTTGTGCTGCGCGTAACGAACGCAGCGCCGGCGAGGCTGCGGGAATCGAAATCAAGCAGCACGCCCGAGCCCGCTGCGTTATTGATCCGAACACCGTTGAGACGGCCATTTGCGTTCTTGCGATTCCAGAAGACGCTGTCCGGCGTGGTCAGCTGGCTCTCGAACCGGACGTTGTTCGAGCTGATGTACATGTTCGAGTTTGAATGCACCCAGCCCACAAACGTCATCGGTGCACCCGGGAGAATCTCAAGGTCCTTCTCGTAGAACACGCCGAACTGAAAGAGCGGAATCGATTGCGCGTTCACCGAGAGCACCACCGAGGACTTGTTGCGCATCGAGTCACGCGCCGTGACCTGGATGTCGATCGGCTGGTTGAGCGAGATCAAACCGGCAAAGGGACCGGAGGTGATGGTCTTCGCGATCGGCGTGCCGGTGGTCTCGGTTTCCGTGGTGAAGCTGAATCCGTTCATGGACGGATTCTCAAGCGCGAGAATGTCTTCGTTGCCGATGACGCCGTCCTGCATCGCCGCGTCGAGCTGCGACATGATGTCATCGGCGCCACCTTCGGCGGCGTACGAAGTCTGGCTGCTGCGATAATCGATGACCGACGTGCGCGACAAGGTGTTGACAGCCGTGAGGCCGGCCGTGATGATGATGCCGAACAGCAGCATCAGCAGCAATACGGCTTCGAGGGCAAAGCCGCGACGCTTGGGTGATGCATCATGGTGCGGGGAACGACTTCGGGTACGACGTGTGGTTGGCATGCTGGCTCTCCGGTGAGAAGGCACTACTCCTGCATACCAAGAAACGAGTGACCGGGGCGGGCGTGACATCCACACGAGGAACAGTTTTGCACCCTGAAACAGAGAGCGCCCGTCGTGTGACGGGCGCTCTGTGGGTCACGCGGCGGCTGGTGGTTCGGCCGCAGGTCGAGGAAAGAGCGGTGCCCCTTTGTGCACCGTCCAGCCGCTGGCGTCCAGTTCGGGCAGCGTGGTGAACGCGATGTCCGACGCGTGGCCCGGACCGCCGATCGTCTCCCATAGCGCCTGGCTCTTGTCCGGCATGTACGGTGCGAGTTGCACGGCGAGTCGCGCCAACCGTCTGATGAGTGACGCGAGAACGCGATCGAGCGCAACAGACGCTTCCGGATCCTTCGCCAGTTGCCACGGCTGCATGGACTGCGTGTACTCGTTGGCGCGCGCGACCTGGCGTGCGATCGCCGACAACCCTTCGTGCAGCAGCCAGCCACGCGACCCATCGAGTGCGGCGTGGTACTGCGTGATGTCGGCGTGGTCGTCAACTTCGTCATCAGCGGGCGCGGCCGAGGGCACGACACCTTCGCGATACTTCTCGACCATGGCCACCGCGCGACTGCCGAGATTCCCGAACGCGTTGGCGAGGTCTGACGTGTAGCGCTCTTCGAATCGTTCCCAGGAAAAGTTTCCGTCACCATCGAACGGCACTTCACGCAACAGCACGTAGCGGAACGCATCGGCCCCGTACCGATCAATGGCTTCGTGCAGGTCGAGCTTCACGCCGGCACTCTTGGAGAACCGTTCGCCGCCGAGTTGTACGAAGCCATGGGCCCAGACCTGATCGGGCAAGGGAAGTCCGGCGGCGTGCAGCATGGCTGGCCAAATGACTGCATGAAAGCGTGTGATGTCTTTCCCGATCACGTGCAACTGCGCCGGCCAGCGTGTGTCCCAGTCGCCATCGGGGAATCCGGTGCCGGTGAGATAGTTGGGCAGCGCGTCGAACCACACGTACGTGCCCTGCGTCTCGCCAGTGGAGAGCGGGAGCGGAAACGGAACGGCCCAGGCGAGTCGCGCACGACTGGCGGACACATCGTCGAGTCCCTGATCGAGCAGGCCGAGGACTTCGTTGCGTCGGCTCGCCGGCTGAATGAACCCGGGACGCTCGGTGAGCAGCGTACGCAAAAAGTCTGCGTACCGGGACAAACGAAAGAACCAGTTGCGCTCTTCGACCTCTTCAAGCGGCCGCGTGGGATGCAGCGCGCAATGCCCGTCGACAATATCAGCCGGTTGCTTGAACGCTTCGCAGCCCACGCAGTAGAGGCCGCGATAGCTGCGCTCGTAAAAATCGTCGGGATTGCGTTCGGCGATGCGCCTGATGAGCGCCTGCACTCCGGTTTTATGATGCGCAGTCGTGGTGCGAATGAACTGGTCGTGACTGAGGCCGAGTTTGTGCCACGTGGCGAGGAATCGTTCCGCGATGGCATCGGCAAACGCCTGCGGCTCGGCGCCCATGGCGGCGGCCGTTTGCGCCACCTTCTGACCGTGTTCGTCCATGCCGATCATGAAGTGTACATCGAACCCGGCCGCGCGCTTGTACCGCGCGATGACGTCCGCACCGATTTTTTCGAGCGCGTGTCCGATATGCGGATCACCGTTCGCGTAGTCGATGGCGGTGGTGATGTAAAAGCGTGGCGCGTTCAACTGTCGGTGCGTGGAGGTGTGGGGTCGTCGTCGCGGGGGCCGCGTTCTCCGCGCAACCGCCGTCCGCCGCGGCGTCCGCGGCGACGTTTTCGACGGGCTTGTTCTTCGGCCGATGGCGGCGATGCGGCGTCGCCGTCGGCCGGCGGTACCTCATCATCGGCCGCGTCGTCGTCATCGTCGGCGGGCTCGCTATCATCTGACTCCGCCACAGTCGTCGCGGGTGCCGTTTCTTCATGCGCCAGAACCATCGCTTCGAAGCTTGCAGTGTCCAGTGGCATCTCGAACGCGTCCTCGACAGGCACGCTCTCATCCGGCATGTCAGCCATCGCGACGAGCACGCCAGCGTCCGCTGCGGGTTCTGTGCTGCTATCGTCCTCCGCCGGTGCCGCACTGGCGGCGGACAGCGCGCCGCCGCCCGCTGCGGCGACTTCTTCGCGCAGCGCGGCCAGCGGCACCACGCGCGTGTCGCCTTCCGGCGAACGCAATGTGACGGTGTCGCGGAAAATGTCGCTGGCAATCACTTTCTCTTCGCCGGTGGACGTCTTCAGGATCTTGCCTTCTTTCGGGAAGCGCCGGCGACTCTGCACATAGAACTCATGCTCGTAGCGCAGGCAACACATCAACCGGCCGCAGGCGCCGGAAATCTGCGTCGGGTTGAGCGAGAGCCGTTGGTCCTTCGCCACACCGAGATTGACGGGGCGAAGATCGGGGAGCCAACTGGCCGAGCAATACTCGCGGCCGCAGCGCCCGATGCCGGAGAGTCGTTTCGCCTCATCGCGCACGCCGATCTGTTTCAGTTCTATGCGCGTGCGAAACAGGCCGGCGAGCTCACGCACGAGCGTCCGAAAGTCGATGCGCTTCTCAGCCGTGAAATAGAGCGTGAGCTTCCGGCGGTCCCACTGCCACTCGGCGTCAGATATTTTCATCACGAGGCCGGCAGCGCGGGCGCGCTCGTGCGACGTGCGCCTCGCCGCCTCGTTTTCTTCGCGCAAGGTGCCGGCGCGTGCGACTTCGTCGGCCGTGGCCAGCCGCAGCGCACGTTCGGTGGGCGGCGGAGCCGTGCCGCAGCCATGACTGCATCCGCTGCAGCGCGTTTGCGCGAGCTCACCTGTGGAATGCACGTGCCCCAGATCTTCGCCACGATCTGCTTCGACGATCACCGGCACGCGAAGCGCCGGTGGAGCATCGCCGCTCCACTGAAAAAACGCCTTGCGATTGCCGCCGAACGCGACTTCGATGAGATGCGTCATGAACGCATCACTCGTTGAACTGCCCCATGCGCAAGAACTTTTCGCGGCGCTTCCGAACCAATCGCTCAGGCTTGAGCTTGCGCAGCTCGTCGAGATGACGACTGAGCGTTTCCTTGAGTGTGGCGGCGGTGGCGGCGTGATCTGAGTGCGCGCCGCCGATCGGCTCCGGCAGAATTTCGTCGATCACGCGCATTTCGAAGAGATCCTGCGCGGTGATGCGCAGCGCGGTGGCTGCCTTTTCGCGCATCTCCATGCTCTTGCCGTCTTTCCAGAGAATCGCCGCGCAGCCCTCGACGGTGATCACGGAGTAGACGGCGTTTTCAAACATGAACACGCGGTCGGCCACCCCCAGCGCAAGCGCGCCGCCGGAGCCGCCTTCGCCGATGACGGTGGCGATGATGGGGACCTGCAGCCGACTCATCTCGAACAGGTTGCGCGCGATGGCTTCGCTCTGACCGCGTTCTTCGGCGCCAAGTCCGGCCCACGCGCCCGGTGTGTCGATGAGCGTAATGACGGGCACCTGGAACTTCTCAGCCAGCTTCATGAGTCGCAGCGCTTTGCGATACCCCTCGGGGTGTGGCATGCCGAAGTTGCGCTTGATGTTCTCCTTGGTGTCACGACCACGCTGGTGGCCGATCACCATCACCGTTTCGCCGTCGAGCCGCGCCCAACCACCCACGATTGCGGCGTCATCACGAAACGCGCGATCTCCGTGCAACTCGATGAAGTCCGTGAACGCGAGGCGAATGTAGTCGAGCGTGAACGGGCGCTTGGGAATGCGCGCGACCTGCACACGCTGCAGCGGCGACAGGCCGCGGTAAATGCTGACGCGGAGATCGTTCAGCTGTTTCTCGAGCGGCGCCAGTTCGGCAGCCACATCGAGGTCACGATCGCCGGCGACACGCCGCAAGTCATCGATCTGACGTTCGAGATCGTTGATCGGCCGTTCGAATTCAAGCGAAGGAGCAGCCATGAGAACTCCGGAAGTATCGTGCGCGGCGAACCGCGACGGTAGACGAACACGTAGGACGGATCAGGCGCGAATGAGTCGCACACGATCCGGGCCCAAGAGCGCGCGCAGATCGGACAGCGCGAGCGGCGTGGCAGCGATAGTCAACGAACGTGATCGAAAGCGCACGGCGGTGCCCCGATCATCACTCCAACGGAGCTCCAGCGGCGCCGAGCCGACGTGTTCGTGCAGCGCACGACGCACGTCGTCCATAACGGCTGGAGCTAAATCAATGCCGCTCTTCAGATCGATGGTAACAGCAACCTCTCCCCCGGCACGCAGTTCGGCGAATCGGGTGACAGAATCAACAATGAACGGCGGATTCTCTTCGTCCTGATTTCTGCGATTATAGCTTCCCTTGATGAGCATGGGCACATCGGCCCGGACCCGGTCACCGATCGCCGCCCATTTTTCAGCGAAGACCAGTAACTCGGAAGATCCGGAAAAATCCTCGACTGTCAACCGGGCGAACTCCTGCCCGGACCGTTTGCTGATCTGCTTCTTGATGGCCGTGACGACCACCCCCAGCGAGATGGACTGGTCGATAGCCGGATTCAGCTCAGCCAGCGTATGCGAGGCAAACAGCTCGCACTCGGTGCGGAACGGGTCGAGTGGGTGCCCTGAAATATAAAAGCCCAGCAGGTCCTTCTCCCGCTGCAGCCGCTCAGTTTCGCTCCATTCGGTGATGTTCGGGAGTGAGGCGTGGGTCGGCGTGGCCGACGCCGCCGTGTTCGCCAGCAGCTCGCCAAAAAGCGAGACCTGCCCCGCCGCCGCGTCTTCCTGGCTCAGCGAGGCCTCGTTAAGGGCCGCGTCGAGGCCGGCCAGGAGCTGCGCCCGGTGGCCGCCGAGCGAGTCGCAGGCGCCCGCGCAAATGAGCGCCTCGAAGAAACGCTTGTTGCACAGGCGCAGGTCAACACGGGCGCAGAGGTCGTGCAGCGAGACGAACGCACCCTCGGCGCGGGCGGCCAGCAGGGAGTCGATCGCGCCATGGCCCACGTTGCGCACGGCGCCGAGCCCGAACCGGACCCGCTTCCGCTCCACCACGGTGAAGCGCCACCCCGACTCGTTGACGTCGGGGGCCAGCACCTCGAGCCCCATTTCTCGGGCTTCGGCGATGTACTTGATGACCTCTTCGCTCTTGCCGATCTGCGCCGAGAGCAGCGCCGCCATGAACTCGGCGGCGTAATGCGTTTTGAGCCAGGCAGTGTGGTACGAAAGGACGGAGTAGGCAACGCTATGACTTTTGTTGAAGCCATACCGCCCGAACGTCTCGATCTGCCCCGCGATCTCCTTGATGATCGCCGCGTCATGCCCTTTGTCCACGGCCTTCGTCTCGAACTTGCCGAGCTCCTTCCTGATGAGATCCGCGTCCTTCTTGCCCACCGCTTTTCGCAGCACATCGGCTTCGGCGAGCGAAATGCCCGCGAGCACCTGGGCAATACGCATCACCTGTTCCTGATAGGTGATAACGCCGTAGGTGTTGCTGAGAATCGTTTCGAGCTCGGGCAGCGCGTACGACACGGGCTCTTCACCGCGCTTGCGCCTGATATAGACGTTGTGCATGCCCGCGTCGAGCGGACCGGGACGCAGCAGGGCGTTGGACGCGACCAGGTCGTCGAATCGGTCGCAGCGCATGCGTTTGAGTACGTCGGTCGCCAGCGGCGATTCAAACTGGAACACACCGCCCGTCCGACCGGCGCGCAACACACGGTAGGTATCGTCGTCGGTGAAGCCACGTGTCTCGAGCACCACGTCGATGTCACGCGTTTGCTTCACGAGTTTGATCGTGTCGGCAATGACGGTGAGCGTGGTGAGGCCGAGAAAGTCCATCTTGAGCATGCCTGCCTTCTCGAGGCAGTTCATGTCGTACTGCGTGACAATCACGCGCTCTTCGTCACCGGCGCCAGCGCCTTTGCTCGCCTGCGTGCAAATGGGGATGAACTCGTCGAGCGGGCCCGGCGCGATGACGACACCGGCGGCGTGCACGCCTGTGTGGCGCGAGAGCCCTTCGAGTTTGATCGCGTAGTCGAGCAACTGCCGATAGCGCGGATCGTTCTGATAAAACTTCTTGACCTCCGGTACCTGCACCACGGCTTCTTTCACCGTGAGCGAGTTGTTCGGTGCGTTCGGGACCAGCTTCGCGAGCGCGTCGGTTTCGGCGGGTGTGAAGCCGAGCGTGCGACCCACATCCTTGATGGCGGCGCGCGACTTCATGGTACCGAACGTCACAATCTGTCCAACGGAATCCTTTCCGTACTTCTGACGCACGTACTCGATCACTTCGCCTCGACGTTCGAAACAGAAGTCGACGTCCACGTCGGGCATGGACACGCGCTCCGGATTCAGAAAGCGTTCGAAGAGCAGGTCGAACTCGAGCGGACAGACATCCGTGATGCCGAGCGCGTACGCGACCAGGGAACCGGCGGCGGAACCGCGTCCCGGTCCAACGGGAATGTCGCGATCACGCGCCGCTTGAATGAAGTCGGCGGTGATGAGGAAGTAGCCGGCGTACCCGGTACGTGTGATGACATCGAGCTCGTACTGCAATCGATCCCGTACGTCGTCTCGCAGCGGCGCCCCGTAGCGCTTCTCCGCGCCGGCCGTGGACAACGTGACGAGATAGTCGTTCTCCGTCGCGACGCCCTCCGGCAACGGAAACGCCGGCACATTGTATTTCTTGCTGAACTGCACATCGACGGAGTCGGCGATCGCGAGTGTGTTGTCCAGCACATCGGGGCGGCCGGGAAAATGGCCGGTGATTTCCGGCGCGCTCTTGAAGTACAAGCCATCGTCGTAGCGCATGCGATCGTTATCGCTGCGATCCTTGCCGAGGCCGATGCACAACAGCACGTCGTGAGCATCGTGATCGTCGTGCGTGAGGAAATGCGCGTCGTTGGTGGCCACCACGGGTAATCCGAGCTTCTCCGCCAGCGCAAACACCTTGGTGTTGAGGCCGCTCTGCCCGTCACTGCCGTGCGCCTGGACCTCGAGGTAGTACCGGCCCTTGAACAGCTCGGCGTACCAGGCCGCCACCTCGGCGGCCGCGTCGTCGCGCCCCTCCAGCAGGTGCGAGGCCACCTCGCCGGCCATGCACGCCGAGGTGACGATAATGCCTTCGTTGTAGCGGACCAGCGTTTCCCGGTCGACCCGTGGCTTCCCGTAGAAGCCTTCGGTGTATGCCAGAGACGATAACTTCACCAGGTTGCGATAGCCCACGATATCGCGGGCCAGCAGCACCAGGTGATAGTTGGACTTCTGCCCGGGGGCGGCCTTCGCGCGAAGGCGCCGGTCGCCGGGCGCCACGTAGGCTTCCATTCCCATAATAGGCTTGATGCCCGCCTTTTTTGCCTGCTCCTGGAACTCCCAGGCGGCATGCATGTTACCGTGATCGGTGATGGCCAGTGCAGGCATTTCGAAGCCTTGCGCTCGCTTGATCAGATCCCCGATCCTGTTCGCCCCGTCGAGGAGCGAGAATTCCGAATGACAGTGCAGATGGACGAAGGACATGGAATAACAAGTTTAGTCGGACGCGGCCGCGCGCGAAACAGCTTGCGACGGCGAGTCGGGCGCTTTGGTGTGCTCGGCGTGCTGATGCTTGCGATGGTGTTCGTGATCTCGCCAATGGGTTGCTATTTGTCGCGCGCGGCGTACGAAGAAGCAAAGATTCTCGCCGGTCGTAAGCCAATCGATCGCTTGGTGTCGGACAGCACCACGCCGGCCGCCGAGCGTGAGAAGTTGCGACTCGTGCAGGCGGCGCGTGCCTTTGCGCGTGATTCGATGGGGCTCGACCCGCAGCAATCGTTTACCCGCTACACCCGGCTCGATCGCGATACACTCGTGCTCGTGGTCTCGGCGTCGTATCCCGACCGGCTGGCGCGGAAAACGTGGTGGTTTCCGATTGTCGGCCGGTTTCCCTACAAAGGATTCTTCGACTTTGACGGTGCGTTGCGTACCGCCGAATCGCTGCGGGGCGACGGGTTCGACGTGTCGGTTGGCGCCTCGAGTGCGTTCAGCACCCTCGGGTGGTTCAACGATCCGTTGGTGAGCACTACGCTGCGCATGGATTCGGTGTCGCTCGCGAACACGGTGATTCATGAAATCACGCACACCACGTTTTTTGCGAAGGGGCAGGTGGTGTTCAATGAATCGTTCGCGTCGTTCGTGGGCGGGCGCGGCGCAATCGCGTTTTTTCGCGCGATCGGCGATTCGGCGGCCACCGCACGGGCGGAGCGTGAGTGGACGGACGACCGGATTCTGGGTGCGTTCTGGGCGGGGCTGTTCGCGTCGCTCGACTCGGCGTTCGCGGCACATCCGGATTCGCTCGATCCGGTCGGCGCGAAGGCTCTGAGACTTGCGGCGCGCGAGCAGCTCTATGCCGATGCGCGCACACGGCTGGTGGACACGGTGGTCCCACGACTTACCACGTACGGACCGCAGTGGGCGCAGCGCGTCCCGCTGGACAACGCCGTGTTGATGTCACGCCGCGTGTACGCGACAGGGCTCGATGATTTTGAAGCGGTGTTTCAACGCGAAGATCAAAATCTGCCACGTTCCATACGACGAATCGTCGAACTCGCGAAAGCCGAGCCCGACGATCCGTTTGGTGCCGTGGAGCGCTGGCTGGCCGCGCACGATACCGCGGCCAGTCGCTGGTGATCAGGGTTTCGCTTCGGGCAACAGCACCACCTTGACGTATTGCGCCGGATTGACAAACGCACGCGCCGCGTCGCGCACGGCCTGCGCCGTGGTGGCATTGGTGATGGCCTCCGCGTCGAGCATTTGACGCGGATCGGTGCCCGTGCGGAGTCGTGCGATGATCGACGACACCCAGTAGCCGTTTTCCTTGCTCGAGACCTCGCGTGAACGCCGCTGCTGTTCCAGTGCCGCAGCGAGTTCCCCGGGCTTGGGACCTTGCTCGCGCATGTCATCGAGCACGCGCTTGACGGCGGCAAACAGCGTGTCGGCGTTTTCCGGAGACGATCCGAACTGCACCACCAGTTGCTGCGCGTCGCGCGGTTGTGTTGAGGCCGTCGCGGACACACCCACCGAATACGTGCCGCCGAGTGCCTCACGCAGCTCTTCGGTGAGGCGCGTTTCGAGCACGTCGCCGAGCGTGCGGAACGCCTGACGTGTGGCCACCGTGCTCGCGAGTTCGCTGTGATACACCACAACGGTTTGCGCCTTCGGCTCTACGCCGGCGCGCACGACTTTCTCCACCACGCCACTCGGAGGCCGAATGCCCGTGTCGCGCCACGTCTCCACGCGCCCTGCCGAGGGGAGTGCAGCGAGCCAGTTCTGCACAAACGGCTCGAGTGCATCAGCCGTGACGTTGCCTACGAACACAAACGTGAACCCGTTGGCATCGGAGAAACGACCGCGATAAATCGCCATCGCCTCGTCAATCGTCACACGATTGAAGACGGCGGCCGATGGCAACGTCACACGCGGATGATTGTTCGCGAGCGTGAGGGTGATGGTATCGCTGAACACTTGTTCCGGCGCCTTCCCTCGATTTGCCAACACCGCGCCAATCTGCTGGCGAAACGCCTGGACGGCGGCCGAGTCGACACGGGGCGCTGTAAACTTGAGCCAGATCAGCTCAAACAGCGTTTGCAGGTCCTTGGGGGACGCGCGTCCACTGAGGTCGTGGCTCAGATCGGTGATGCCCACGCCAACCTGAGCCACCTTGCCGCTGAGCGCCTTCTGCAGGTCGATGACAGACAGGTTGCCAACGCCACCGCGTTCCACAAACAGCGTGGCCAACTCACCGGCAACAGCGCGCTCGTTCGGCAGCAGGCTGGCACCGCCGGGGGCGAAGCCCGAGACGAGCACTTCGTCGGCCTTGAAGTCCGTGGTCTTGAGCAGCACACGCACACCGTTGCCGAGCTTCCATTCGGTCAGGTCGAGCTCTTCGATGCGGCCGCGTGAGACAACGCGTCCCGGCGTCGGCGGCGTGGGAACGAGCGAACTCGCCACAACCGCTTCGGTCCAGGGCGTCAAGGTGCCGGTCGATGCGCGCGTGAGTGCGGCCAGCAACTGCTCGCGCGTCGGAATCGTCACGCCGTCTTTCCGGGCGACCGACGCCAGCACCGCGCGATCGCTGTCGCTGATCCACGTGCGGCCAACTGCATTCACGTCGTCGCGCGTGATGGAGGCCAGCGCCGCCGGCACCCACCGATTGTAGAACGCGATGCCGGGAATCGGCGACTGCTGCAGGAAGTGACTGAGGTACGCGTCGGCGAATCCTCCGGATTCAGACTTGTCGCGTTCTGCATACGCGCGTTCGTAACTGCGCTGTACGTCGGTTTTCACGCGGGCAATTTCGCTGTCGAGGAAGCCAAACTCGTCGACACGTCGCGCTTCCCGGGCGATCGACTCGAGCGCCGACTCCAGCTTGCCGTCCTGGGCCGCGACACTCAGCGAGTACGAGGACGACGCGCGCGCATATTCACTCACGCCCGATGACGCACCGACCCACGGCGCATCCGCGCGCTGCGAGATTTCGGCGAGGCGGCGGTTGAACGCCGAGTTGTAGATGTCTTCAATAAGGCGCTGCCGCCAGTCGCCAACTGTCCGCGTGGTACGACGTGGCAACTTCCACACCACTTCCACTGTGGAGATCTGGAGTTCGGGATCGCTCGCAATCGACACCCGCGTACCGGCGACATTCGGCACTGGTACTTCGTTGCGCGGACGCACGGTGCCCGGATTGAAGAGCTTGCCGAAGCGCGACACAATCATGGCTTGCACGCTGTCGGCGTTGAAATCGCCCACCGCAATCACGGCCATGTTGTTTGGTCGATACCAATCCTGATAGAACCGCTTGAGCGGTGCCGGCGTCGCGCCGCGGATGATGCCGGTGTCGCCGATCGGGAGGCGTTCGGCGTAGCGTGAGCCCTGCAGCAGCACCGGGAAGTGCTGGTCGAGTACGCGCGCACTGGCGCCGCGCGAACCGCGCCATTCTTCGAGCACCACCCCTCGCTCGTTTGTCACTTCGGTGCTGTCGAAGAGCACCGCCGACGCCCAGTCCTCGAGAATATCGAGGCTGCGCGCCAGCAAGCCGGCCGAGTCGGTGGGTACCGGGAGGATGTAGACGGTTTCGTCGAAGCCGGTGTACGCGTTGAGATCGGCCCCAAAGCGTACGCCGATCGACTCGAGATACTTCACGATGTCGTTCTTGGCGAAACGGCGCGTGCCGTTGAACGCCATATGCTCGAGAAAATGCGCGAGACCGCGTTGGTCGTTGTCTTCGAGCACGGAGCCGGCGTTCACGGCCAGCCGCAGCTCAGCGCGTTTCTCCGGTCGCGGATTCGTACGGATGTACCACGTCAGCCCATTCGGCAGCACGCCGGTGCGCACCGTGGAATCGACCGGCAGCGGTGTGGCAGCGGGCGGCAGCGCGGGCTGCGCCAGTACGACGCCTGACACGATTGCCGCGGCGCTGAGGGCAATCGCAGATCGACGCAGAAACGGTCGCGCGCGGGACGCGCACGAGAGCGGTGAAGCGGTCGTGGGTTTCATTCCGACGGGGATTGAGGAGAATCATTTGGTGCCGGGAGTCCCACACGTCCACGGAGCAGGGCCCGCAGGTCGACCGCGGCGCGTTCGGGGAGCGGGGCGCCCGACATGAGCGACGGCAAGCCGCCATCGGGACCCAAGGCGACGCGCTGCATGGTGCGGCGCACACCTTCGTCGAGAAAGCGCGAAAGCTGACCATAAGAATAGTCAGCGCCCATGCGCGATGGATACGACTGCAGCGGATACACCAGACAGAGGTGATCACGCGCCCGCGTCATCGCGACATAGAGCAACCGACGTTCTTCGTCCACCGCGTCCTCGTTGCCGGCGCTGCGCGCCATGGGGTACACGCCGTCGACTGTCCAGGGAATGAACACCGCGTCCCACTCGCGGCCCTTGGCCGAGTGCACGGTGCTGATAATGAGCGCATCGGAGTCTTCATCGCCACCCACCGCGAGATCCTGCGTGGCCGCGGGTGGTTCGAGTGCGAGTGCCGCGAGAAACTCGGTGCGCGACGGATAACTCACGGCAATGATCTCCAGCTGATCGAGATCGGCAAGCCGTGGCGCGGGCTCATCGTACGTGTCGACGAGCAATCGATCGTAGAGACGCCGAATCATCGCGATCTCTTCGCTCGTGGGAACCGGCGACGCGGCGCTGCGCATCCCCTCGAGCAACGCACCGAGCGCGGCCAGTCCCGGCGCTGCGCGAGACGAGGCCCGCACGGCGCCGAGTACGCGCGGTTGCCATCCGTGCGCGGCCAGCAGTTCGACCGCAGTGCGCGCAGTGGTGTCGCCAACACCGGGAAGCAGGCGCAGCAGTCGGTACCAACTGACCTCGTCCTGCGGATTGTCGAGCAGGCGCAGGAAAGCCAGCACGTCTTTGATATGCGCGGCTTCGAGGAACTTGAGCCCGCCCCACTTTTCGTAGGGGATGCGTCGGTTGGACAGTTCGATCTCGAGATCGGCCGAGAGATAGCCTGCGCGCACGAGCACGGCGATTTCACGCAGTGGTGTGCCTTCTTCGTGCAGTTCAAGCAGGCGATCCACAATGAAGCGCGTCTGTTCCCGTTCATCGCGAACGGTGACCAGCCAGGGTGGTTCGCCACCGGTGCGCTCGGTCCACAGTTCTTTGGTATAACGGTACGTGGCACGCGAAATGAGCGTGTTGCTGGTGTCGAGGAGCGGCGCGGTGGAGCGGTAGTTCTGTTCGAGGGTGACGATCGTGGTGCCCGCGAACTCGGCGGGGAACGTCATGATGTTGTCGATCGTGGCGCCACGAAACGCGTAGATGGACTGCGCGTCATCGCCCACCACCGTGATGCGTCCGTGGGGACAGAGGCCGCGCAGGATGCGCGCCTGCAGCGGGTTCGTATCCTGGTATTCGTCGACCAGCACGTGATCGTAGTCGTGGCGGATCCGATCGCCGACCTCGCCGCCGTGTTCAAGCAGCAGTGCGAGGGAGAGCAGGAGATCGTCGTAATCGAGCAGATTCGCGTCGGTCTTGCGACGCACGTATTCGGTAAAGATGCGTTCCAGATCGCCGGCCCAGGCCACGAAGTGTGGCCAGCCCTCTTCGAGCAGATCCGACACGGGGCGATCCGAGTTCACCTGGCGCGAGTAGACCGTGACGCAGGTTTCCGCGCGCGGGAATCGTCGGGCCGGTCCGTCGATCGGGCCGGCGAGCGTCTTGCCGCGTGGCTCGCCATAGCCGAGGCTGGTGCGGGCAATGCCCATGAGGTCGGCGGCGTCGGCCGAGTCCATGATGGTAAAATCACGCGGGAGGCCGGCGCTCGGTCCGTAGCGGCGCAGGATCCGGTGCGCGATTCCATGGAAGGTGCCACCTTGCACGCGCTGGGTCGCGCCGCCAGCGAGCCGTTCGGCGCGATCGAGCATCTCCTGCGCGGCTCGGCGGGTGAACGTGAGGAGGAGAATGCGTCCGGGCGGCACCCCGCGCGCGACCAGCGCGGCGACGCGGTGCACCAGCGTGCGCGTTTTTCCGGAGCCGGCGCCTGCTACGATAAGGAGGGGGGAATCTCCGTGGGCGGCCGCGGCGGCCTGAGCCGCGTTCAGGTCGGGGCCTGAGCGTGCGGCCTGATTGGCGGCGTCCAGATCGGTGGCGCGAGGGGGGCGGATACTGAGCGGGTCGCGGGGCGGGAAGGGCATGAGGGGAAGAATGCTGGGTCGGGGCTGTTGGCGGGAGGGTCGTGCCCGTCCGGTGACGGCGGGGTGCCGTGGATCGTCTTTCGCCTTGACAGGAGTGTGCCGTGTCCAGGGTGAGTGGATCGGACTGGCGGCAGCGACACCCCGAAGTTGGTAAAATGTGACAGTCCCGGTTGTTCGGCATGAAAGCGCTTCTTGACCGCAGCGCTTGTGGTCCCTATCTTCGGCGCTTGGTATCGTTGCCACCACTATGTGCACGTAGTGTGGGCGTGATGCGTATGTGTATGGCTGTTGCGGGAGACCGGCGTGTAGAGTGCCGGCGAGCAGGGCAGGAAGTAGTTGCAGGGCAAGTGGAGTGTGTGTGACAATGGGCGTAGGTGCTCTGACTGTCGTTGTGGATACCAGCCGGCCGCTTCCCGGACGTGTCCATTCTCGAACAAGTCGGGTGTGTCCTGCGACGGATGCGTGATTGACGCCAGCAATGGCGGCGTGTCACGTGGCCGATTTCTCTGCGGTACGCTCGACGCCGGCCTCCCAGTCCGGTGTGAGCAAAAGACCTCTATACTACCTCGCAAGAGGAGGACGAATGCACTTCTTTTCTCGGAGAAACGCGTCGCTCGCGTTGAGCCTGGTCGCCGTTGGCGTCCTGGCTGCTTGCGGCGACGACGTTACGGTTCCCATCGAGCCGCCGCCTCCAGTGAATATCAGCATCACGCCGCAGGTGGTGACGCTGAATCCTGGCTCGTCGGCTACGCTCTCAGTTCAGATCACGGGCGGTAACCCGACGCCGACGCTTGCGTCGTGCGTGTCGGGCGCGACGGGTGTCGCGACGGCCGCTGTGTCGGGCAACAACTGCACAGTGACGGCGGTTGGCTCCGGCAGCACCACGATCACGGCCACCACGTCGACGGGCCAGTCGGCCGGCGCCTCGGTGTCGGTGAACTCGTTGCCGTCAGCGCTGGGCCAGCTCACGGTGTCGCCGGCCACGGCGGCGCTTTCCGTTGGTCAGCAGGTCACGTTGGTGCCGAACGCCAATCCGGCTGGCCCGACTGTGACGCCGACGTTTACGTACGTCTCGTCAAACACGGCGATCGCAACGGTGAACGCATCGGGCGTTGTGACGGCCGCAACGGCTGGCACGACGACGATTACGGTCACGGCGAACGGCACGGGCGCGGGCTTTGTGGCCGCGACGCGCACGTTTGGCGTCACGATCACGGTGTCGAATGCTCCGCCGGCCCTGACGGCTCTGACCGTCTCGCCGATGTCGCTGGTGATTGCGACGGGCGGCACGGGCCAGCTGACATCTGTTGTCACGCAGCCCGCTGGTGCGACGGCGGCGGTCATCACGTATGCGTCCTCGAACACGGCCGTTGCGACGGTTGCGGGTTCGGGCGCGAATGCAACGGTGACGGCGGTGGCGCCGGGTACTGCCACGATCACGGTGACGGCCACGGCCGCGGCCACGTCGACGTTGTCGGCTGTGACGCTGACGCAGCTGATTCCGGTGACGGTGGCCGCCCTTCCGGTGGTTTCCATCGAAGCGGTAACGCAGGGTCCGATCGTCACGACCGGCCTTGATTCGGCGTACTCGGTGACCAGCGGCGGTGACGCCGGCGGCCCGACGGGACCGACGCAGGGTGTGATCGCTGGCATCCGCCAGTCGCTCAACCCGCAGCTCGACCAGTCAGTCGACATCGCGAACACGAAGGATCAGATTCAGGTCCGCCTGAACCTGACCACGAATGGCGCGACGGTTGACTCGGTGGTTGTGTACATCAATCCGGCG
>JBBRFQ010000022.1:0-29855 GCA_038224035.1 Gemmatimonadales bacterium | reverse complement strand
CGCTGCCGGACTGCGCCGCGCGTTCGATGATCGCACGGTGTGTTCGTACGGTGCCGTACACCTTGGGCTGGGCGGCGCGCGCGCGTCGCTTGGTACCGCGGTGACGCTCGGGCGCTACGGCAGCGCACTCGGCGTGAGCGGTGGAGTGCTGCGCACCTTCGGCAATCCCGGCGGTGACGCCGATCCGCGTCGCAACTATGTGGGCGGTAGTGTGCACGTGTGGCCGATTATCGCGCTCCACACGGAGCTTGGTGCCTACACGCGCGTAGCGCGCGAGGGTGAGGCAGCGCAGCGGATTTTGGTGTGGAGTGTTGGGTTCGGGTATTAAAAGCGGCGTGATCCGATGGTCTGCCATTGCTCGCGCAAACGCGCACGACGGCCACGTTTCGAGTACGAGGCGAAGCCTTCGAAGGTGACTATGCGGCTTCCGGAGTCATTGTGGCAGCACCACCTGCACGGTGCGGGCGAGACAGTGCTGTGTGCGCTGACGCAGCCACAACAAGCAGTGCGAAGCGCGAACGTGAAGGCATGAGCAGGGGAAGCTCGAGGATATCAACCGTCTTCGGTGGTGAGACACGCGACCGCGCCGACATACCCAAGGAACCCGCTGCCCTCGCGAAATCCAGCCTGTTCCGCCACTCCGCAATGTTGAACGCGCGTCAGCCCTGCTCCACAATGTTGAACGCGCGTCAGCCCTGCTCCACAATCCGGTCAATGAGAAACCGCGATTGCTCCAGCGCCTCACCGGTAAACGCGCCGAAGTACCCACGCACTTCATCAAACACGGCATCAAAGCGAGCCTGATCGCCCTGCGCGAGAATGCTCGCCAGATCTTGCGTCGCCGACTTGAACGCCGCCGTGACGTCGGCGGTTCGCGGATTGCGCATCTCGATCGGCCCATACAACGCCGACGACTGCGCAAAGTGTCGCGCGGCCACATAGAGCTCCAGCAAGTACGCGGGCGACGTGTACGGTCGCGTCTCAGCGATCGGAATGCCGAGCCGGGCGAGCGTGAGGCCGAAGACCTGCGTCTGGAAATGTGTCAGCACCTGCACGACCGACATCGCCGTATCGTGTTGCTCGGCGCTCGCCTCGGCGATTGTGAGACCGCGCGAAGCAAACGCGTTCGCCACCCAATCGTACCATGCCTCACCACGCCCGCGACAGAGCACCACACGCTGTCCCTGCAATGTGTGCACGCTCGGACCGAACATCGGATGCGTGCCCACGACGCTCGCACGCGTGTGCGCGAGCATACTGGCGAGCGGTGCGCTCTTGATGCTGGTGACGTCCATGAGCAGCGCATCCTCGCGCACGTGCGGACCGATCTCAGCGATGACGGCGTCCGTTTCGCCGATGGGCACGCACACGACGACCACCTCCGCCATGCTCGCGGCCGCGACGGGCGTGAGCGCCGTGTCCACATCAACCGGGAGCACGTTGTGCCCGAGGTCGCCGAAGAGTCGCACCAGCAGTTGCCCGAACGCTCCACGCGCACCGATCACGGCCACCGTGCGCGCCGTCTGATTGACGGGCACTTCGGTACGCAGTGCTGACTGATGATCGCGACTCGCCCGCAACAACACGCGGAAGATCGACTCGATTTCGTCGCGCGGTAGCCCGAGCGACTCGGCCCGCTCCGCGCGATCGGCGAGCACCGACCGTTCACGCACGGCATCACGCACTTTGAGGCCGTGCAATCGTTTGTAGGCCGCCACTTCACTCACGAGCGTCATGCGGCGACTAAGCAACTGCAGCAACTCGCGATCAAGCGCGTCGATCATCGCGCGTACCACCGGCAGCGGGCGCGGCGCGCCTGACCCGGGTATATCGTCGGTGCTCACGCGGCCAGCACGGGCAGTGCACCACGACCAGCTCGCGTGATCACACCGCCGCCAAGCACGATGTCGCCATCGTACAGCACCAGCGACTGCCCGGGCGCCACACCCTGCACACTCTCCGACAGCACGACATCAATGCCGTGCGCGTCTGCACGCATCACGGTGCTCGGCACACACGCCCCGCGATGGCGCACCTGCACCTGGACGATGGCGCCGACCTCAGGAACGGGCGCGAGCCAGTTCACCTGCTGCGCGCGTACCGTGTTTCGCGACAGCGCCGAGCGTGGACCCACCACGACTTCGCGAGTCTCGGCGCGGATCTCTGTGACAAACCACGGCTCACTCACGCCACCCGGCAGTCCTTTGCGCTGACCAATCGTGAAACGCGCGAAGCCCGGATGCTCGCCGATCACCCGACCGTCTTCGGTGACAATGTGGCCGGGCGAAAGTGCCGCCGCATCGGCCGGCAGATGCTCGCGTAGTACCTCGATGTGATCACCGTGTGGCACGAAGCAGATGTCCATACTCTCCGGCTTGTTCGCCGTACGCAGTCCAAACCGTCGCGCCGCGGCACGCGTTTCCTCTTTGGTCCAGTCACCAACGGGAAGCAGTAGTCGGCTCAGCACCGGCTTCGGCATGCCCCAGAGAAAATAGCTCTGATCCTTGAGAGGGTCGCGCCCGCGGAGCAACACCCGGCCGTGCGACGCGTCCATGAGTCGACCGTAATGCCCGGTCGCAATCCACCGTGCATCGATCGCGTCGGCCTTCACGACGAGGTCGCGAAACTTGGTAAACGTATTGCAGCGCACGCACGGAATCGGCGTGCGTCCGGCGGCATATTCACTCACGAAGTCGTCGAACACATCGCGCGTGAACACATCCACCAGATTCAGCACGTAATGCGGCACGCCGAGCTGTTCGCACACCCGTCGCGCGTCGCTGGTGGCATCGAGCGAGCAGCACGGCTTGTCGGGCACGTCCGCGCCGTCCTCGTGCAACTTCATGGTGATTCCCACCACGTCGTAGCCCTGCTCGAGCAGGACTGCGGCCGCCACCGAAGAATCCACGCCGCCCGACATCGCGACCACGACACGTTCACGCATCCGTCAGACCGTCGCGAGCCCGCGCGCCTTTCGGGCGAGCGTGATGAGTACATCGGCCGCGCGATCCACGTTGGCGGCGTTGCTCATGCAGCCGAGCGACAAGCGCAGTGCGCCGCTGGCGATGTCCGGCGCGACTCGCATGGCCTGCAACACGTGCGACATCCCCACGCTACCGCTCTGGCACGCTGAACCTCCCGATGCCTGGATGCCGCGCAGGTCGAGCGCCATCAGCAGGGTTTCGGCGTCGGTGCCGGGAATACTCAGGTTTGTCACATGCGGTGCGCGCGGCGCGCCCGCGCCATGAATGACCACATCCGGAAGCGCTTCGCGCACTCGCGCTTCCAGCCGATCACGCAGCGCGAGCAGATGCGCACCTTCGGTCTCGCGTTCCCTCACGGCGAGTTCGCAGGCGAGTGCCAGCCCCACGGCGTAGGGCACGTTCTCCGTGCCGGCGCGTCGACCACGATCCTGCGATCCACCAAGCATCAGCGGCTCGAGCGTCACCCCGCGGCGAATGAAGAGCGCGCCGATACCCTTCGGCGCGCCAATCTTGTGTCCGCTGATCGTGAGCAGGTCAACACGCAAGGTGCGCACGTCGAAATCGATTTTCCCGAACGCCTGCACCGCGTCGGTATGCATGAGCGCGCCACACGCCTTCGCATGCGCGGTGAGGGCCGGTATGTCCTGCACCACGCCGATTTCGTTGTTTACCCACATCACGCTCGCCACCGCGAGCTGCGCATCACACTGCGCCGAGAACTCGTCGGCGTCGACCAGGCCATCTCGCGTCACAGCGACCAACCGCTCGGTACCGCCCTCGCGAGCCACCTGATGACAGGCGGCGAGCACGGCCTTGTGCTCTATCGGTGTGGAGAGCACGGCGGAGCGGCCGCTGGCACGCGCCGCACGCCATGCGCCGAGCACCGCGAGGTTGTCGCCTTCGGTACCGCATGATGTGAAGCAGACCTCGTCATGCTGCGCGCCGAGCGTGGCCGCGATACGCTCACGGGCCTCGTCGAGCGCCACGCGCGCTTCGCGGCCCAGTCGGTGCACGCTGGAGGGATTGCCGAAGCGCGCCGAGAACCACGGCAGCATCGCCTCGAGCACCTCCTCGCGCACGGGAGTGGTGGCCGCGTGGTCGAGATAAACTGGGGGGTGGCTCATGACTGATTAAATTACGGAGTGTGAGCGTGTGTGCCTACCTCTGGCAGCGCGTTCCTTGTCCTCCCCTTGCGCGCAGTCCGGCCGGAAACCGTCAGTCCGCCGCCGCGCCGCATGCTTCAGGGTTCGCGTCATGTTCACGAGCTGCTTCTTCTGTTCGGCCAATCTCGACCGAAACGAGGTACTGGAAGAGATGCCCGTTGGCCGTCGACTGGCGTTTAACGAGCGCAGCGGGCGCCTGTGGGTGGTGTGTCGCGCGTGTGAGCGCTGGAACCTCTCGCCGCTCGAGGAGCGCTGGGAGGCCATCGAGGCGTGCGAGAGGCTGTATCGCGGCACACGCAAGCGAGTGGCCACGGACAATGTGGGTTTGGCTCGCGCCGCCGGCGGTCTCGACCTGATCCGCATCGGCGAGCCGCTTCGGCCGGAGTTCGCAGCCTGGCGCTACGGGGACCAGTTCGGACGACGCCGCCGGCGCCAGCTGGCGTCCACCGGTGCGATTGCAGGGGCCGTGGGCGTACTGCTCATCGGAGGGACCTGGGCCGGAGCAAGTGTTGCTTCCTTCGCGGGCATCTACGCCAACTCGGGTCTTTGGGATCGCGTGATCAACGGCAGCCCCGACGCGGAAATCGCCAAGGTGGTGGACGCGAACGGCCAGGTGCGCGACGTTCGTCGGCGGCACGCGCGCATGTCGGCGCTGCTGCAGCCCGACATCACCGGAGAGCCCATCTCCCTTCGTCTCGAGCATACGGAGGGCACCACGGTGCTTACGGGAGCGGCAGCGTCCCGAGCGGCGCAGCAATTGTTGCCGACGGTAAATCGCTTCGGTGGGTCGAAGCGCGCTGTCGCTGATTCCGTAGCGTTGCTGGAAGCGGCCGGAGGCCCGGAAGCCGCGCTCAGTGCCTTGGCGAGGCGTCGCGGCTCTCAGACGCGGTTTCTGCGAGGCAACGAACTGCGGGTCAGTGTCAGGCCTGGCGAGAAGGAAAAGGATCCCGCCAAGCTCGAGGTCACGAAGGCACCGGGTGCGCTGCACTCGCTGCCGATCGCCGATCGCATCGCCTGGGAGATGGCACTGCACGAAGAATCGGAGCGTCGCGCGATGGATGGCGAGTTGGCCGCGCTCGAGGCCGCGTGGCGGGATGCTGAACAGCTGGCGCGCATTGCGGATTCGTTGCTCGAACCGGCGTCGGTGCAACAGAAGCTCGACGCGATGCACAAGATCGCGTCAAAGATCGTAGCACCCTCGACACGGGACTCGACGGAATGACGGCGCGCGTTCCCTCGCCGTCCATGTACTCGCACTGCGTCCACTGCAACGCCGCGCTCGGCGCGAACGACGTCCTCGAAGCGTTTCCCGTGGGTCGCCGCGTGGCTTTCGACGCGGACAAGGGCCGACTCTGGGTGGTGTGCGCGAAGTGTGAGCGTTGGAACCTCGCGCCATTTGAATCGCGGTGGGAAGCGCTCGAGCAGGCCGAACGTGCATTCCGCAGCACGAGCGTTCGGATGTCCACCGACAACATCGGACTCGCGAAATGGCGTGATGGCACGACGCTCATCCGCGTGGGCCGACCACTGCGCCCCGAGTTCGCAGCGTGGCGCTACGGCGATCAGTTCGGACGGCGGCGACGTCGCGCGATCATCGGTGGGTCGGTCCTCGCCCTGGGCGGTGCGGCGGCGATTGGTGGCGCGGTGGCGTCGGGCGCGGGACTGGTGGCACTGCTTCCGATCGCGCACGCGTTCAACATGATCATGCTCACGAAAAATCAGCGTGCAAGTCTGATTCCGCTGCCGCACCCGGACGGCAGATGGTTCCTGCCGTTCGGGAATCCGCGCATCATTGCGGGTACGCGCGGCGCGGACGATTGGGCCATCGAGATCGGTTGGGTGCGACGACTCGACGAGCCGCGCATGACGCTCCGGTCGTGGATCGGGAATGGACAGAATTACGAACAAGGTCGGGTCACGCTGGAAGATGGACTGGCGCGCGAAGCGCTCGCGAAACTGTTGCCGCGTGTGAATGGCGGTGGCGCTCCGGGGGCACGCATCCACGACGCCGTCTCGATGATTGAGCAGGCCGGCGGCTCCGAGCGCATGCTGTCGTGGGCCGCTTCCCAACGTGGCGTCTGGGCCGCGAAACAAATCATGGGCGACACCGGCGATCTGGCGTTTGTCCCCAAGCCGGCACGACTCGCGATCGAGATGGCGGTGCACGAAGAACGCGAACGTCTCGCCATGCTCGGCGAACTGGCCGAACTCGAACGTGCGTGGCAAGACGCCGAGCGCATTGCGGGCATCGCCGACTCACTTCTCGTTCCTGCCAACATCGAAGACAAGTTGTCTGCAATTCGCGACACGTCCCGCTGATTTTGTTGCTTTCACGTTTGCCGTTGCTCTGCTTCGCGCTTTCGCGTCTTTCGCGCGTTCCCCTTCTCAGTTGGAGTTAGCGAGAGCAGAATGCGTTCAAGTCCCAGACGGCGCAGCAGGGGCATGACGTCTTAATCCGCAACCTCAACTCCAACAGAGAGGAAAGAAAGCGCGAAGGACGCGAAAGCGCGAAGAAGAGCAACAGCAAGGAACGGATAAACGGGAATAGCGTGACGCAGCGTATCAGGGGCGGCGAGGGATTAGCTGAACTCAGGTCACCACGCGCAGCAGGGCGCGAACCGGTGCGGCGTCGAGGCCCTGGATGCGCATGGGGAGCGCACGGAGTTCGTAGGCGCCGGGGGCAACGTCCCGGAGATCCAGATTTTCGAGCACCCACGCCCCGTGATCGAAACAGGCCGAGTGCGTCTCCATCGACTTGGACTCACGCGCATCAACACTGGGTGCATCGGTGCCGAGCAGCCGTAGTCCACGCATCACCAACTCACGCGCAGCCTCCGCGTGCAACCACGACCACGCTGCCGGGAACTTGCCTTCGGCGACACACGCGCCCGTGCGCAGAAAAATGCGGAGTGGATCTTCCACGCGCAATCGTTCACGCAGCTGTACCAGCGTAATCACCTCGCGCAGGTCGCGCACATCAACCACGTGCACCAAGCCGTTGAACGGCAGGACGGGAATCGCATCGCTCGGCCGACCCGTGTCTTTCACGTGCAGCGGCGCATCGGCGTGCGTGCCAATGTGGGGACTGAAGGTCACCGACGACACGTTCACGCTGTCGCCCCGATCCCGTCGAGATGGCCAGTTGCACGACATGGGAGTATCACCGGGCCACGGAATCGTGCGCACATCGTGCGGCACCGTGGCGTCGAACCAGCCATCGTCGCGTGCCATCGACGTACGCCACTCGGTCTCGAGCCGCTGCTGCGCCCGCATGGCCGCGTCACGCATTGCCTCGCTCATTCCGCGGCTCCGTGCGGGATCATGCAGCCGTCCCATAAAACGTCGATCGTACCGCCCATAGGTGTGGGAAAAAACGATGACTGATCGTGCGCTGCAGGTACTTCGCGCCCAGTGTGCCACCCGTGCCGCTCGTGCCCGGACCGATGATGCGCTCCACCAACTGCACATGAAGGAAGCGCCACCGCGAAAAGTTCTGCTCGTATTCCAGCAGGCCCTCGGCAATCAGGAACAACGCCGTGGGTGCAGGTCCGGTGTACAGCGCCTCCAACGTCGTGTCTTCGTGCGCGACGAGTTGGTCGAACAGGTCCTGCAAAGTGGGCTGCGCAAGCGCGTGCTGTACCAACGGCGGCGGATCGCCGTGATCGCTGATCGCGGCCATGAAATGTGGATCACGCAATCCGGAGAGCGCCTCGATGGCGCGAAACTGGTCGCTTTGCGAACCGCTCGATTGCCCGAGGTAGCCACGAAACTGCGCGAAGCGTTGCGGGGGCAACGTCTCCAGGGCAGAGAGCTGTGATGCCACAATCTCCATGAGCGCATTCACGCGTCGCACACTCAGCGCGCATCCAATCGAGTCGAACGAGCGCAAGCGACTGATGAGCCCGTGCAACTCGTGCAGCAACAACTTGAACCAGAGCTCACTCGCCTGATGCACGACGATGAACAGCAGCTCATCAGGATGCTCGGGCTGTGAGCGCGGCTGTTGCAGCGAAAGCAGCTGCTCCAGTTCGAGATACGATCCGTAGCTGACGGAGTCGTCGCTGTGGGAGACGGGGCAGGACACGAGGGCAGTACCCGGGAGTCAGAAGGTCGACACGTCGAGCGTCATCACGTCGGTGACGCGCATGGTCTCATCGGTGACGAAGGGCTCGCCGTAGCGGCAGCGAATGAGCGACCCATAGTGCGCCGCCTGATGCCGCACGATGTCGTACAGCGCTTCCCCATTGGGAAACACCTCACCCGCCTGAATGGTGTCATCGAACTGCGAACCGTAGCATCGAATGGCTGCCAGTTTACGCTCGAACTGTTCGCTGATGTCCACTACAAAGGTTGGCTTCCCGGCGTCTTCGCGATACGTCTGCACGTACAGCAGCTTGTGCGGACGGTGTTGCGGCACCTCGGGTACATAGCGGGCCAACCCGGCGAGAAAGCACGCATCACGCGCGAGTTCGGAGGCGAGGCGATGATCCGGATGCCGGCCGATGCGTGCAGGAACAACCACCACGCGTGGCTGCAGTCGCCGAATCACCGCGACAAGGCGCTCGCGCGTCTCACGCGTGTTCTCAATGCCGGCGTCGGGCAGCCCGAGATTCTCGCGAACCGCCAGCCCCATCACGTCAGCGGCGTTTTGCGCCTCGGTCGCACGCAACTCGGCGGAGCCGCGCGTGCCCATCTCGCCCTGCGTGAGATCGAGCACGCCCACGCGGTATCCGTCGTCGACCGCCTTGATGAGTGTCCCGCCGCAGGTCAGTTCGGCGTCATCACGATGGGGCGCAATACAAAGAAGGTCGAGCATTGTCATAGCGAACGGTAACGCTGTGCCGAGGCGCGGCGCTATGGCGGCGCCAGCAGTAACGATCAGCCCTTTTGCGCGAGATACGCCGCGACATTCTGCGCGACCTGCTGGCCGCTGGCGATGCAATCACCAACCGAGACACCGTGGCGAAAGTTTCCGGTGACGTACAGTCCGGGATTCGCGGCTTCGGTGGCGTCGGCCGCGTCCTTCACTGCGTCGTAGCCCACTGCATACTGCGGAATCCCGCGGGGCCAGTACACATGTTTCGCGAAAACTGGTTCGCCTCGCACGCCGAGCAACTCTTTGAGATCGGTGCGGACCAATCGCACCAGCTCATCCGTTCCAAGCCGCGCGAGCTTCGGGTCTCGCCCGCCGCCGATGAAGACAGTAATGGTCACATGGCCGTCGGGCGCACGATCGGGGAACAGCGTGGACGAAAAAAGCGCCCCCAGAATCTGCCGCTTCTCGACCGTTGGCACGAGCACGCCAAACCCGTCGAGCGGGTGGGCCACGTCTTCGCGACGGAAGCCAAGGGTAATGCAGGAGACGGGCGGATACTCCACGTGCTCAATCGGTAGCGCGTGCCGGCGAATCTCCGCGGGCAACTCCATTGCCGAGAGCGCGTGCGCGGGCGCTGCGAGCACAATGGCGTCGATCGCGCGTGCACGGACCGCGCCATCGTGCCCCGTCTCAACGATCCAGCGATCCTCACCGTGGTGCAGCAGACGCGCCGGCGTTGAAAGTTTGAGCGTGCTGCCGAGTGCCGCGGCGAGCGCGTCAGGCAACGTTTGCAGCCCGTCGCGAAACGAAATCAGTCGTGCGCGTGCGGGGACCGCGTGCGCGGCCGGTATGGGGTTTGTTTCGCCAGGCGCCGCTGCGCCTGCGGCTGCCCGCCGCGCGTTGTACGCATCGCGTCGTGATTTCATGAGGCCGCGCGAAAGCGAACCGTACTCGCGCTCGAGGGCGAACACGCGCGGGAACGCATGGGCCATCGACAACTGCTCCGGATCGCCGGCGAAAATCCCGGCGATGAACGGATTCACGGCATAATCGAGGACTTCGGAGCCGAGTCGCCGGCGCACAAACGACGCAATGCTTTCATCGCCCGATTCAGGATTCGCGCGTACCAGCGGCTCCAACAGGATGCGTAGCTTGGCACGTTTCGAAAGCAGCGGCGTCGTAAGCATGGACCACGGCGTCATGGGAAACGGCAGCAAACGGCCACCGCGAACCACGTAGCGCCGGTTGGCGTCCATGTTCGATTCGACCACGTCGTTCTGCAGCCCGAGTTGATCGATGAGCGCTTCAACCGGCGCCGACGTCACAAAGGAGTTGGGACCATGCTCGGCGAGAAAGCCATCGGCCAGTGACGTGCCGATCGCGCCGCCGGCCTGACCGCTTGCCTCGAACAGCGTGACGGGCACGCCACGCCCCTTGAGCTCATACGCCGCGACGAGTCCGGTAATGCCCGCGCCGATCACCACGACCGAACGCGGTTCGCCGCGTTCGATCTCCGGCGGCGGTTGCGCGCCTCGGCGATCCACGGACGAACCCATCGTCAGTGTGCTCCGTCTCCGTCCGTCGCCCACGTCTGCGGGCGCAGCATGTCGAGCAACTCGGATTCAAACGTCCCGCTCTCGAAACGCGGCGCGTACTTCCAGCCGGCGAGCGGTGGGAGACTCATGAGCACGCTCTCGATCCGCGCGTTCGTTTGCAGGCCGAACATCGTCCCACGATCGTGTACGAGGTTGAACTCGACGTAACGGCCACGGCGCCAGAGCTGGAAATCGCGCTCACGCTCACCGTAGACCTCATCGCGGCGACGATCGACCAGCGGACCGTACGCCTCGCGCAGCACGCGGCCGATGTCGGAGACGAAAGCCTGCAACTGATCCACGTCGAGAACGTGCTCGTCGGCGCCGGGACGCACGTGATCGAAGAACACGCCGCCCGCACCGCGAGCCTCGTTGTCGCGATGCACGTTCACGAAGTACTCGTCACACCACGCCTTGTAGCGCGAGTAGAACGCCGGATGGTGCCGATCACACGCGTGCTTGAGCGTCGCGTGAAAGTGCGCCACATCCTCACGATGCGGATAGAACGGCGTGAGGTCGGTGCCACCGCCGAACCACGCGTCGGTGATGTGTCCATCCTGGTCCATCAACTCGAAGTAGCGCACGTTCAGGTGCACGGTGGGAATCATCGGACTGCGCGGATGCGCGACGAGACTGACTCCCGTGACAAAAAAATCGGTGCCGCCACTCGCCGCGCCGTGTCCGCCCAGCCGACGTGCGGCGAGCTCCGGCAGCACGCCCATCACGACGGAGCGATTGATGCCGGCTTTTTCGAACGTCGTACCTTCAATCAACACCCGACTCACACCGCCGCCGCCGCCGGGACGCTCCCAGCGGTCCTCGATGAACGTGCCCCCTTGATCAAGGCGGCCGAACAACGCGGTGAGCTCATCGTGCAGCCCCGCAATCCAGCGCGTCGCCTCGGCACGCCGTGACACGGCCACACTGGCGCCGGTCGCTGACGACGCTGAGGACGCTGACGACGCTGATGCGGGCGCTGCCGTCATCGCGCACCAACCGCAGCGGCGTCGAGCGCGTCCGACTCATCGAGCGACGGCCATTCATGCTGTTGTACGGCGCGCACAAACGCCTTTGCATGCGCGGGTGAGATGTCGGGGAGAATGCCGTGTCCGAGATTGGCGATGTGGCCGATCGGACCAAACTCGTCGAGCATGGCGTGCGTGCGACGCTCGATTTCGTGAATCGGGGCGTACAGCGTACAGGGATCCAGATTGCCTTGAACGGCAACCGCGCGATTCCCGAGCCGGGCCCGCGCGTCCTTCGGCGAGATGTGCCAATCCACGCCGATCGCGTCGGCTTGCGTCGCATCGGCGATCTCGTCGAGCGCCCAGGAGGCACCTGGCGCAAACACAATCACCGGTGCGCCGGCGCTCTTCGCAATGCGTGCGGCTCGTGCGAGATAGGGCAGGGCAAACTCACGGAACTCATTCGGCCCGAGCGCACCGGCCCACGAATCGAAAAGCTGAATTGCCTGCGCTCCGGCGGCCACCTGCGCCACGCAATACTCGCCCACCGCGTTGGCAAGGCGATCGAGCAGATCGTGCGCGACGACCGGCTGCTCGAACAGCATCTTCTTGGCGATGGCGAACTGCTTTGTACCTTTTCCTTCGACCATGTACGACGCGAGGGTCCACGGGGCGCCGGCGAAGCCAATGAGCGGGACACGACCGTTGAGCTCGCGCTTGACCAGCCGCAGCGCGTCGAGCACGTAGCCGAGGTCGGTGACCGGATCGATCGTGCGCAGCGCCTTGACGGCGGCGGCGCTGCGGATGGGCGTGGGGAACTGTGGTCCTACGCCTTCGTCGAGTGTGAGATGGCAGCCCATCGCCTCCGGCACCACGAGGATGTCAGAGAAAATGATCGCGGCGTCAACGCCGATGAGATCGATCGGCTGCAGCGTGACTTCTGCGGCCATCGACGGCGTGCGGCACATCGTGAGGAAGTCTGAGCCGGAGCGAACCGCTCGGTACTCAGGCAGGTAACGGCCGGCCTGCCGCATCATCCAGACGGGCGTGCGCTCTACAGGCTCGCGGCGAAGGGCACGGAGGAAGAGGTCGTTAACGAGCGGCACAGCGTCAGGCATGGAAACTCGCAAGAGCGGGCGGCGTGATCATGGCACGCGGCCCGCGACAGGTGGAAAATGTCAGCGTTCAGCGGATACCGTAACGTATCGCTGGTCGCGCACGGATGCGGTAGCAGCACGCTCCGCCAGAGCGTTGGGCGTGTCACGGGTGGCATTCCGACGTGTGCCGGACCGAACCACAGGGCGTGGCTGAGCAGCGGGGCCTGCGGGGGCAAACATCTCGAGCAGCATCATTGTGTGCGCGTCGAGGGGTTCTCCACGTTGGACCGCGCGGCGGAGGGCCGCCATGGGGCCTGCCAGCAGCTTGGCGACGATGCGCGTGGCCGTGCGCTCGGCCACGGCAGCGTCACCCGCCGCAAACGCCACTTCGCGGCGCGCGACTTTGGTCAGCGCATCCGCCAAGGGGCGAATCGCGTCGCGCGCCGGTCGGGCAGATGCCCAGTCGAGAAAATCGTCCACTTCTTCATTGCAGACGCGTTCAGCCGCGGGGACCGCGTTGCGCCGCTGCTCTTCGGCCGCCAGGATCGGCGTATGCAGCGTGTCGAGATCCACCAGTGCCACACCCGGCAGCTCCAGCACCGCCGGTTCAATGTTGCGCGGCAGGCTGAGGTCCATCAACAACAGTGAGTACGCCGACGTGCCGCACGCCTCACGGGTACGACGCAGTGTATCAGCCAACACGATCGGTGCCTCCGACGCCGTGGCGACGATGACCACATCGGCCATGGCGGCTTCCACGTGCAGCGTGTCCATCGCGGCGGCGCGACCACCCAGAATCGCTGCCAGTTCTTCGGCACGGGTGATGGTGCGGTTCATCAATACGATGTCGCGTGCGCCGAGCTTGACCAACTGTCGGGCAGTACGCTCGCCGGTCTTGCCACAGCCCACCACGAGCAGGCGCGCGTTGGTGAGCGAGCCGAAACGCTGGTGCGCGATCGACGCCGCCTCCGCTCCTATCGAATTCCGACCAGCGAGCAGCGACGTTTCCGTTTGCACACGCTTGCCGGCGCGCAGTGCGGTTTCGAACAAACGATGCAGCAACGGCCCCGTCGCGCCGCTATGCGCCGCACGCTTGTACGCGGCGCGCAGCTGGCCGAGAATCTGGCCGTCCCCCAACACTTGCGATTCCAACCCTGCCGCCACCCGAATCACATGCCGCGCGGCGTCCGCGCCGTAGCGACGCGTCGCCGTGCGCAGCAGTTGATCACCGTTCACGCGCGTCCGCATCCAGCGACGCGCAAGCGTCTGGATGGCCTTGTCCACTTCGTCGATGTCCTCGCTCGCAACCCACGCGTACAGCTCGGTACGGTTGCAGGTTGCGATGAGCGCCGCCTCTGTGACGACTTCGCTGCGGGCTGTACGGTAGAGCTGCGTGAGCCGCTCCTCGGACAGATGAAACTGTTCCCGGGTGGCAACGTCGGCACGACGAAAGTCGACTGCGATCGAGATGAGCATGCGATGCGGTGGTGGCGGGGAGTCGGTAACGATCAGGCTGTTGCCAAGCCGGTCAGATGCGCCAGGTTCTTGAAAAAGATCCTGACATGTGAAAGCGGCTTTGCTTTCACCAGACGCTTGTTCATATAGCCATCAAACGTGAGTTCCTGCACATCGCGGTCTTCGCAGATCGCGACGAATCGTTCCCGACGATTGTCGTTGCTGTACCAGAAGCGCTGCATGATGCCGAGTACACGGAACACCTGACCGTGATCACTCATGAATCGACGACGCGCCGTGCGCAGCCAGAGTGGATTCCCTGTGAGCAAGGCAACTCCCGCCGCCTGTGCAACATAACGGCCGCTCGTCATGCCGTAATAGATTCCTTCACCTGACGCAGGAGCGACTGTACCCGCCGCATCCCCACCCACGATCACGTCCCGGCCGTTGTCCCAGCGGCGCAGCGGTTCGAGCGGGATGGGCGCGCCTTCCCGGCGAAGTGTCTCGGCACCGGTGAGACCGGTGCTTGCCCGGAGCTGCGCGACAGCGTCTCGGAGCTTGAATCCCTGCTGCAGCGAACCAGTCCCGATGCTGGTGGTATCGCCGTGCGGGAAAATCCAAGCGTAAAAATCGGGAGAGAGCGGGCCCTGATAGTACACATCGCAGCGGCTCTTGCCGAACGACTCGCTATCGACCGTGGGCGATTTCACGATTTCGTGGTACGCGAACACATGCTTCATGCGCTCCGACCCCGGAATCGCCGCACGGGCCACGGCCGAGAGGGCGCCATCGCAGCCGATGACCATTTTGGCCTTGACCTGCTGCGACTCGCCCTGACGGGAGCGGCCGTCGGTGTAGCTGAGCACCTGCAGTCCGTCCGTGTCACGCTCCATGCCCGTGAACGATCCAATGCGACGCTCAGCACCAGCCGATTCGGCCCGCGCGCGCAGCCACTCGTCGAACACATCCCGATCGACCATGCCGACGAATCCCTTACCCACCGGAATATCCACCTTGCGCGACTTCGGCGAGATCATGCGCGCTGTATCGATGCGGGCCACCAGCAGTTCTTCAGGGACCTTGAAGTCCTTGAGCAACTGCGGAGGCACCGCGCCACCACACGGCTTGATGCGTCCCGCCTTGTCGAGCAACAACACCTTGCGTCTCGTCTGTGCCAGTTCGTGCGCTGCAGTCGCGCCCGCCGGACCCCCCCCAACCACCACCACGTCGAACTGTTCCATTACTCGGCACTCCTGTCAGTCCATCGACCACTCGCCAGGGTAGGCGGTACCACATTCGAAACACATACACAGCGCGCCGACGCGATGCGCATCAGTTGTGCACTACAGCAGAAAGCAGTTCACCGCGGGTGCGCACCACTGCACCAGCACGATCGCCCGACGCACTGTGATACGCCAACACGGCCGACACGGAGAACAGCACCGCTTCGACGGAGAACACCGCCGCATAACCGCGGAGCGGCGAGCCAAGCGCCGCCTGCGCCACATCCACGCCGATACCGCCGAGTGAGACACCAAGTCCGTACGCCACGGCCTGCGCGGCGCCGAACACGCCGAGACGCAGACCCGCGCGTCCATCTTTCGCGTCGCCGGTCAGCGCCATCATGGAGCCGATCGCGCCGATGGCGAAGACACCGTTCGACAGGCCGAGCAGAAACACAATGATGCGATACACCTCGACGCTCGCCAGCATCGGACTCATCACCAGGGCCACGAACGTGGCGGCCGATGCCGCACAGCCGCCCGCCGCCCAAATGCGCAGCGAACCAAAGCGCGCGCCGATGATGGCTGTGAGAATCATGCCAACCAGCACGCCACCGTGCTGCATTCCCGCCAGCTTGGTCGTTTCGCCAGCACTCAATCCAAAGGCGATGCCGCCGAACGGCTCGAGAATCAAATCCTGCGCGCTGTACGCGAGCATTGCCACAAACACAAAGATCGTGAACGACCGCGCAACCGGTTCGCTCCACACCTGACGAACCGCATCACGGAACGCGGTGCCGCGATCCGACGCGAGCACCGGCTCCGGCGCGACGCGCGCGACCAGCCGGGGCTCGAGACGGAACAGTGTGAGCACGGTGATGAGCAGGGCGATCGCGCCAACACCCACTGTGATCAGGAAGAGGCGTTCGAAGCCGAAGGGATCAAGCAGCGAACCAGTGGCGGCGGTGGTGATGATGAAGCCAACGATCATCAGAATCCACGTCATGGCCGCGGCTCCGGCGCGCTGCGATGGAGCCGCATGCTCGGAGATGAGCGCAAGCAGCGGCGTTCCGGCCGCACTCACACCAGCGCCGAGCACCACGAACGCGATGGCCGCAAGCGCAATACCAAACCACGGCTGCGAGGCCATGAGCGCCACCGAAGCCGCGACGCCAATACCACCGAGCGCGAGTACCAGCATGCCACCGATAATCCACGGCGTTCGTGCGCCGGCCGTGTCGGAGCCATGCCCGAGGCGCGGGCGCAGATACAGCTGCACGGCAAAGTGCAGCGCGACTAGTGTGCCCGGCACTGACGCCGGCAGCGCGAGTTCCACGACCATCACACGATTCATCGTGGCCGTCATCAGCACCACCACGGCGCCGATGCACGCTTGCACAAGACCGAGTCGCGCGATCTGCAGCCAACTCACAGCGCGACCCCTACAATCACGCGCATCGCGAAGGCGGTGACCATCATCCCGCTCACATAGAACGGCACACCGAACGCGCTGAGGTACAGCGCACGCGACGTCGGCGCTTTCACGAACCACAGCATGATGCCGATCTGCACGATCGTGAGGATCGACACCGTGAGCGCATGCCACGGGCGATCCCAAAAGGCGAGCAACGAGATCACCACGGTCTGCGGTACAATCATCACAACCGATGCGACCCAGGCTGCACGATCGACGCCCAACTGCACAGGCAGCGAGCGCACACCCATGCGGCGGTCACCTTCGATGGCCTTGAAGTCGTTCAGCGTCAGAATGCCGTGCGCGCCGATGGAATACAGGCACGCGATCGCGAGGATCTGCCACGGCAAACCGGCCTGACCAAACATCAGGGCCGCACCCGTGACCCACGCCAGTCCTTCATACGTGAAACCAACGGCGGCGTTACCGACCCAGCCGTTCAGCTTCAATCGAAAAGGCGGCGCGCTGTAGCCCCACGAAAAGAGCAGGGCCAGCGTGACGGCGCCCATGCCCATCGCACCGAGCGGAATCGCCGCGATAAATGAGAGCACCGTCCATACAATGGCGATGGCGAGGCCCCACTGACCGGGAATGCGTCCCGATGGAATCGGGCGGTCCGGCTCGTTGATGGCGTCCACATCACGATCAAACCAATCATTCACGGCTTGGCTCGACGCACACACCAGTGGACCCGTGATGCAAATGCCCAGTGCCAACAGGCTCCAGCGCCCGGTCATGGGAAGCCCCGTGCTGACGACACCACACGAGAACGCCCACATGGGAGGAAACCATGTGACCGGCTTGAGCAGCGTAAGCACCGCTCGTGGATCAGGTCGCGCGGCGACCTGCTGTATCGAATTGCTGACACCCATGGCTGTCTAGTTTAATTGACAGTACGGAAATGCGCGAGTGTTCTTTCGCACAATTTTTCGGTCATGTCATGATCGGTTGACAGTTTGGGCGATCATTCGGCAGATCCGCCGTCTCGCTCAACGGTTGGCGCCACAAGCCGGTGTCGGCGCAGCTTCACGTACAGGCTCTGCCGGCTTACCCCGAGTACCTCGGCGGCGGAGGTGCGATTGTCGTTGGTGAGCTCCAGCGCTGCTTCTATGAAGTGGCGCTCCACCAGATCGATGGTGTCCCGCACCAGGTCGCGGAGCGTGACGCGTCCCACGAGCGAGGTCAGGTCTTCGACCGCTCGCGTGAGATCGCGGGCGCCTTGCGGCCCGCTCGCCAAGCGGCGGCCGATATCGCGCATGGTGAACCCGATGCAAGGCTCCTCGGCATCCGGCACCCACACGGCGGACACTTCCACCTCGGTGTTTGCCCCGTGCGAACCGCGGGCGGCAGTGGCGACCAGACGCACCGCGCCGTGCTTTTTGAGCATGGTGACGAACACGGGGAAGTCGGCCCCGGGTCGGCCGATAAACGTGGAGATGAGGGCGCCCCGCGCCTGCTCCAGCGACGCCAGCTCCGCCACGTCAAGAAACGAGCGGTTGGCCTCGAGGATGTGTCCGTCGAGATCGGTCACCACGAAGGCATCCGGCGAGCGTTCGATCAACGTGCGAATCCGGGACTGCGCGCCGGACTCAAGCTGCCCCGCCGCGGAGCTGTCGGCGGCGGAGAACCGCACCAGCAGCAGCGTCGCAGATTCCTGGCGGAAGCAGGACGCGGAGACATGCCAGGGACGATCGGAGTCGAGCAACGAGATCGTGACATCGCCGGCCCGACCTGCGCCGCGCGCGGCCGTGACCAGATCTTCGAGCGATCGCGCGGCCTTGACCTCAACACCAAACGGGAACGTTCGGCCGATGAGACGATCGCTGACGTCGCCGAACACCTGACCGGCCGCCGAGTTGGCGTCCAGCACCTTCATCGTGCCTGCGTCGATGACAAGAATGCCATCGCTGGCGAGCTGGAAGAGCAGGCGATAGCGCGTCTCCACATGACGAAGACGCCAGTAATCACGTTCCATCGCCTGCTGCGCTTCGACCAGACGCTGCTGGAGCGACGACAAATGCCGCATATCGCGGCCGATCGCCACGACACTGCCGTCACGCCCGAGGCGGACGGCCGTGTAGGCGATCGGTAGCTCCACGCCACTCGGCGTGGTGTGGTTCACTTGTCGTCGCTTGGAGACGCCCTTGGTCGCGACTTCGCGCAGCAGGGTCTCGATCTTCAGTCGCGTCTCGATGGTGGCCGTATCGGGCCATGGGCGACCGACCCATTCGCGGGAGAGGTCGATCGCGACATCGGAGGGACCCACCGAGACGTCGCGCACGACGCCGGACGGATCGACGAGCACGGCGATATCGCCCGCGAGCGCGAGCAGTCTCGCCGCCGCGCTGGCGTCGAGGTTTTGATAAGCGGGGTCACTAGCGTCGAACAGTTTCACGCGATCGGGCCGGCGTCATCGAAAGAGTTTCCAGAGGGACTACTAGTGTCTAATGATGAAGACATCATCGCGCCAGCTTCCAGAAGCTGCCGGACGATGACGGGTGCTTCTTTCGCATCCCTCGCCCAGCCGTCGGCGCCCACGCGCTTCACGAGCTCGTTGTCGAGTGAGAAGACCTGCCCACCCACGAGGATGCGCAGGTTCGGATTGCGCGACGCGTTCCGGATTCGGACGATTTCCCGTTTGAGGTGCGAGAGTCGACTGTCGCAGCCGGCGGAGAAGCCGACGACGTCGAACCACTCGGTGCGCACCTGTGTGAGCAGATCCTCCTCCGACCAAGGGGCACCCACCAGGACGCGGAATCCATCGCGCATCAGGAACTCGGCCACGAGAATCAGCCCGAGCGTATGTTGCTCGCCGGGAAGGCAGGTGAGCAGCACGTGACCGGCGCTATCGGGGGCTTCGGCGGCGTCAGCCTGGAAATATTGGCTGAGGTCTCGCAAGACGCGCTGCAGCCGGCCGAGGGCGACAGTGACGTCGACAAAGCTGCATTCATCGTCTTCCCAGCGAATGCCGAGTTCGCGCGCGGTCGGAGCGAGCAGGTCGAGATAAATCGACTCCACCGAAGAGCCTTCATCGAGCAGACGGCGCACAAACGCCGGCGCGGCGCTGTCCTCGAGGCCAACGACCTCATCGATAAAAGCGTTGAGCTCAGCGTCGCTGATCCGGCGAGCCTGCTGGGCATTGAACTGACGGGGGGCCGATCCTACGCGATGAGCCATTAACAACCTCGGTACAAGTTCGGTCTCGATCGTGCGTTGGAGGGCTCGATCAACGAGTTGGGCCTCGGCCAGTCCGCGATGGCTGCTGGCTGAGGTCCGCGTGGCCTCATGCGACGCGTCGAACTCCGGCATTCCGGGCTCACTCGTTGAACCGATCATCGCAGAAATCTCCCGCCGAGCATGAGGTGCACACGTTGCATTGGTGGAGCGAGAAGCAGTATGTGAATCGGACACAGAGTTGTCAAGCAAACTTGACGTAAACTTTGCTTGACAACTTGGGCACCCGCGACTTATCGTCTCTGCACCTGGGTAGCGAACCCCCGGAAGAGGCGGCAGATGACAGTTGTTCAGACCAAACCGGCCGCGCGTGTCGAGAAAACACGTGCGCCGCTGTACACGCCCGAGCAGAAGCTCCGGCGCGACAAAACCAAGTGGACCCTTGTCCAGGGCATCCTCGCGCCGCTTCAGCTGCTCGCGATGATGGTCTCGGTCGTCCTCGTCCTGCGCTACCTGCAAAGTGGCGAGGGGCTGATGGCGGCGAATATCTCCGTGGTCGTGAAGACGGTCTTCCTGTATGTCATCATGTGGACCGGCGCGATCTGGGAGAAAGTCGTCTTCGGTCAGTATCTCTTCCACGAAAAGTTCTTCTGGGAAGACGTCGTGAGCATGGGCGTCATTGCCCTGCATACCACCTACCTATATGGGCTGTTCGCGGCGTGGGAGCCACGTACGAACATGATCATCGCGCTGGCCGCGTACGCGACGTATACGGTGAACGCCATTCAGTTCCTTCTCAAGCTCCGCGCGGCGCGTCTGGCCGATGCCGCGCTGAAGGCGGCTGTCGCATGACCGCCACCGTACCGCCACGCGCGATGGGCGGATGCACCGACGCGCCGGCGCCTCTCGTCTCAAACGCGACGCAGTTGCCGGTACTGAAGGAGCGCGGCCAGCGGGAAGTCTTTTGCGGGCTCACCGGCATCGTGTGGCTGCATCGCAAAATGCAGGACGCATTCTTCATGGTGGTTGGCTCGCGCACCTGCGCGCATCTCATCCAATCGGCGGCAGGCGTCATGATCTTCGCCGAGCCACGCTTCGCTACCGCGATCCTCGGCGAACGTGATCTCGCCGGACTCGCCGATGCCAATGACGAGCTCGATCGGTGCGTCACCCAGCTGCTCGAACGACGCCCGGACATCAGGACGCTGTTTCTGGTGGGATCGTGCCCGTCGGAAGTAATCAAGCTTGATCTGCATCGTGGTGCCGAGCGATTGAATGAGCGCTTCTTTCCACAGGTCCGTGTGCTCAACTACTCGGGTAGTGGAATTGAAACCACGTTTACGCAGGGCGAAGATACGTGCCTCAAGAGCATGATTCCGCACATGCCCGAGGCGGCCAGAGCGACGCCTGCACTGCTCGTGGTCGGGACGCTCGCCGATGTCGTGGAAGATCAGTTCATCCGTCTCTTCGACGCGATGGGGATCGGTCCGGTGCATTTTTTCCCGCCGCGCCGTGCGCGTGATCTGCCGCCGGTTGGCACGAACACTCACCTGCTGCTCGCCCAGCCGTTCCTGAGCGAAACGGTGCGTGCGCTGCAGGCGCGCGGCGCGACGCTGTTACAGTCGCCGTATCCGTTCGGTGTGCATGGCACCACCGCGTGGCTGCGCGCGGCCGCGGCCGCATTCGGAATTCCGGACGAAACGGTGAACGAGGTGATTCGTGCGCCGGCCGAACGGGCGACGCGATCGCTGGCCCGATACCGCGAAAAGTTGAGCGGCAAACGCGTGTTCTTTTTCCCCGATTCCCAGTTGGAGATTCCGATGGCGCGCTTTCTGTATCAGGAGTGTGGCGTGGAGCTCGTGGAAGTCGGCACGCCGTATCTCGACCGCTTGCTCGTGGAAGCCGAGTTGCCGCTGCTGCCCGGCACGATCACGCTCAGTGAAGGGCAGGACGTGGACAAACAACTCGATCGATGCCGCGACGCACGTCCGGATCTCACGGTATGTGGACTCGGCCTGGCCAATCCGCTGGAGGCCGAAGGCATGCGTACGAAATGGTCGATCGAACTCGTGTTCACCCCAACGCATGGCTACGACCAGGCCGCAGATCTGGCCGAACTGTTTGCGCGACCGCTCGAGCGCGCGCAACGTCTTACGGTGTAACGGAGTCGCCCGACCATGGAGCTCACACTCTGGACGTACGAAGGACCGCCGCACGTGGGCGCGATGCGCATCGCCACGTCGATGGAAGGTGTGCACTATGTGCTGCACGCCCCGCAAGGCGACACGTACGCCGACTTGCTGTTCACGATGATCGAACGTCGCGACAAACGTCCACCGGTGACGTACACCACGTTTCAGGCCCGGGACCTCGGTGGCGACACGGCGGAGTTGGTGAAGATCTGCGTGCGCGACGCGTACGAGCGGTTCAAACCACGCGCGATGCTGGTGGGAGAATCGTGCACGGCCGAGATTATTCAGGATCAGCCGGGTTCACTGGCGCAGAGCATGGGCTTGCCGATTCCCGTGGTCAATCTCGAACTGCCGGCCTACTCCAAGAAGGAAAACTGGGGCGCCAGCGAGACGTTCTATCAGCTGGTGCGCACGCTGCTGCTGCCGCAGATGCCCGCGGCCGGTGCGAAACGTGCGCCGCGGCCAACAGATCGTCGCCCGCGTGCGAATCTGCTCGGTGCCACGCTGCTCGGATTCCGCAATCGCGATGACGTGCGTGAAGTGACGCGCCTGTTGCAGGACATCGGCGTGGATGTGCACGTGGTGGCCCCGCTCACGGCGACGCCCGAGTCATTGCAGCGCATTCCGGAGGCCGACTTCAATGTGTGCCTCTATCCGGAGATTGCCGACACCACCTGTCGTTGGTTGCAGCGCAGCTTCGGCATGCCCACGGTCAAGACGGTTCCGCTGGGCATTGGAGCGACGCGTGAGTTCATCGTCGAAGTCGGCGATGTCGCCGGGCTCGATGTGCAGCCGATGCTTGAGCGCGAGCGTCTGGGCGCGTCAACGATGGATGCGTCGCAGTCGTTGCTGCCGTGGTACTCCCGTTCGGTCGATGCCACATATCTCACCGGCAAGCGCGTGTTTGTCTTTGGCGACGCGACGCATGTGAAGGCCGCGGCGCGCATTGCGGCCGAAGAGCTGGGGTTCACGATTGTTGGTGTGGGCACCTACAGCCGAGAATATGCGCGGGACATTCGCGAGGTGGCCGCCAAGTACGGCGTAGAAGCCGTGATCTCCGACGATTATCTCGACGTGGAACGTGCCGTTGGCGAGGCGGCTCCGGAGCTGGTCCTCGGCACCCAGATGGAGCGGCACATCGCCAAGCGACTGGGCGTGCCCTGCGCCGTGATCTCGTCGCCGATTCACGTGCAGGATGTGCCGGCGCGCTACTCGCCGCAGATGGGATTTGAAGGTGCCAACGTGATTTTCGACACGTGGGTGCACCCGCTCATGATGGGCCTCGAAGAACATCTGTTGCAGATGTTCCGCGAGGACTTTGAGTTCGCCGATGGGGCGGTGCCGAGTCACTTGCACAGTGTGCACGGAAAAGCGGCCGTGGCCGATGCCGAGACCAGCGAGGAGACCGCCGAGGCACCGGTGCCGTCGGTTGTAACGCTGGAGATGCCAGTGGTCGCGGCGCCGTCCGATGCCATCGTGGCGCCCGTCGCGGAGACGGCCGCTGCGGCGCCGACTCCGGTGGCCGCCGTGCTCGAGGCGCAGTGGTTGCCCGACGCGGAGAAGGAACTCAGGAAAATTCCGTTTTTTGTGCGAGGGAAGGCTAAGCGCAATACTGAGCGTTATGCTGTCGAGCATGGGCTCGCGCATATCAATGTGGACACGCTCTACGAGGCAAAAGCACACTATGGCCGCTAAGCAGTCGGCGAAAGCCGTCAATGCAACTCCGCTTAAGTTCGTCATCGTCACGCTCGACGCGCATCTGGCGGATGCCTTCGAGCGGGCGCGGAGCGCGCTGGTGCGCGACATGCCGGGGCTGTCGCTGTCGATGCATGTCGCGGCCGATTGGGGAACCGATCCGGCGTCGGCTGCGCGCGCACGCGCCGACATCGCGAGTGCGAACTTCATTGCCTGCACGCAGCTGTTTCAGGAGGAGTACGCAAAGGAAGTCCTGGCGGCGGTGCAAGCGCGCCGCGACGACGCGGACGCCGTACTCTGCGCCCTTTGCACGCCCGAGTTGGTGAAATGCACCCGGCTTGGACGCTTCGACATGAGCGGCGACGCGCCGCAGTCAAAGTTTTCGCCGCTGTCGCTGCTCAAGAAGCTGCGCGGCTCGCGCGACGACGGGAAGTCGAGCGGGGAGCGGCAGATGAAGGCGCTGCGCACGCTGCCGGCGATCCTCAAGTTCGTCCCGGGCAAGGCGCAGGATGTTCGCGCGTATCTGCTGTTGTTGCAGTACTGGCTGGCTGGTTCAGACAGCAACATCGAGCAGATGATTCGTTATCTGATCGATCGGTTTGCCGCCGGACCACGCGCGTCGCTTCGTGGAGCGCTCGCGCCGCGCGATCCGGAGCAGTATCCGGAAACCGGCGTGTGGCATCCCTCGCTGCCCGGACGTGGACTCACGGAGGACGTGCGTGCGCTGCCGCAGGCGGGACGCAACGGAACCGTTGGTGTGCTGGTGGGGCGCTCATATCTGCTCTCCGACAACACCGCACACTATGCGGCAGTGCTCGCGGCGCTCGAAGCGCGTGGTCTGCGTGTCGTGCCGGCATTCTCGAGCGCCCTCGATGCACGCCCGGCAATCGAGCGGTTCTTCCGCGATCGTAGCGGACGCACCACGATCGACGCGATGATCAATCTGACCGGGTTCTCGCTCGTGGGTGGTCCGGCGTACAACGATTCGGCAGCTGCGCAGGTGGTGCTCACGCAGCTTGATGTGCCGTACCTGTCGTTGCAGACGCTGGAGTTTCAGACGATTGCGGAGTGGCGCGCCGATGCGCGCGGCCTCAACCCGTTGCAGGCCACGTTGCAGGTGGCGATTCCTGAGCTGGACGGTGCGATTATCCCCACCGTCTTTGGTGGCAAGGGGCAGGCCGTTCCGGGGTCAGCGGCCGCCGCCTCGGAGCCCATAGCTGAACGCGTGGAGCGTGTGGCCGAACGTGTGTCGCGTCTGATTCGCTTGCGCAAGACGCCGCGTGCCGAGCGCAAGGTGGCGATCATTCTATTCAACTTCCCGCCGAACGCGGGCAACACGGGCAGTGCCGCGTATCTCGCCGTGTTTCCGTCGATGCAGCGCACGCTCGCCGCGCTCAAGGAGCAGGGGTATACGGTAGAGTTGCCGACGAGTCCGGATGATTTGCGCGAGCGCATCACGCAGGGCAACCGTGAGCAGTACGGCACGCCGGCGAACGTGCACACGCGCATCAGTACCGACGATCATGTACGGCGAGAAGTGTGGCTCGACGAGATCGAGAAGACATGGGGCCCGGCGCCCGGCAAACAACTGACAGACGGCCAATCGTTGTTCGTGATGGGATTGCAGCTTGGCAACATCTTTATCGGTGTGCAACCGTCGTTCGGCTGGGAAGGTGATCCGATGCGGCTGTTGTTCGAGGGCGGGTTCTCGCCCACCCATGCATTCAGCGCCTTCTATCGGTGGCTGGCCGAAGATTACCGCGCTGACTCGGTGCTGCATTTCGGGACGCACGGCGCGCTCGAGTTCATGCCGGGCAAACAGGCCGGACTGGACAGCACCTGTTGGCCGGAACGACTGATCGGCGACTTGCCCAACGTGTATCTGTACGCCTCGAACAACTCATCGGAGGGCACGCTGGCCAAGCGTCGAGGCAATGCCACGCTGGTCTCGTACCTCACGCCGCCGATCACGAATGCCGGACTGTACAAGGGGCTGCTCGAACTCAAGACGACGCTCGATCGCTGGCGCCAGCTTGACCGATCGCAGGCCGATGACGCGGCCACGCTTCGCGCACTGGTGCAGCAACAGGCGGCCGCGGTGGAGCTGGCACCGGCGGAGCCGGCGTGGACCATGGACAAGATGGATGAACGCGTGGCCGAGCTGCGCGAGCGTCTGCTCGAGCTGGAGTACACGCTGATTCCGTTGGGTTTGCACGTGGTTGGCGAAGGCATGCCGGCCGAGGCCCGCGTCGACGTGCAACTGGAAATCGCTCGTGGTGGACGTCCGGAACGCGAGTTGCCGTCCCTGGAAGAGTCGATGGCCGGCAGCGATGCGACCCCGGAAGTGCGCCGCGCCGCGATGGCACTGGCGCGTGTGGGCGTTGAAGCGGTGGTGCAGGGCGCCAGTGCGAGCGAGGCGTGGCGCGCCACACGGGCTGCCGCGCGTGACGCCGGTGTGCGCGTGCACGACGAGCGCGCCGTGGAGCAACACTTCGAGTTGATGCGTGAGCTCGAGCCCAAGCTGCGCGAAGATCACGAGGTGCCGGGCGTATTGCGCGCGCTTGATGCGCGATACGTGCCGCCGGCGCCCGGTGGCGACTTGCTCCGCATGCCCGCCGTGTTGCCCACCGGTCGCAACCTGTACGGTTTCGATCCGTATCGTGTGCCGAGTGCGCTGGCGATGCTGGAAGGACGCGCGCGTGCCGAGTCGTTGCTGCAGCGGCATGTGGCCGACGCCGGTGCGCTGCCGGAAACGGTGGCCGTAGTGTTGTGGGGCACGGACAATCTCAAGAGCGAGGGCGCACCGCTCGCTCAGGTGATGGCGCTCATGGGCGTCGTGCCGCGCTTTGACTCGGTCGGCCGCTTGTGCGGGGCGCGACTGCTGCCGCTCGCGCAGCTCGGCCGTCCGCGTGTTGATGTGGTGATCACCCTCTCGGGAATTTTCCGTGATCTGTTGCCGTTGCAGGTGCGCTTGCTCGCCGAAGCGTCGCAGCTGTGCGCGGAAGCGGACGAAGATCCGTCGCAGAACTTCATTCGCAAGCATACGTTGGCGACGATGGCTGAGACCGGGTGCACCCTCGAAGAAGCGGCGCTGCGTGTGTTCTCAAACGCCGACGGTGCGTATGGTTCGAATGTGAACCTGCTCATCGAAACCGGTCGCTGGGAAAACGAGGACGAACTGGCCGATCAGTTCGTGCAGCGTAAATCGTTTGCGTATGGCGTGAACGGGCGCCCGGTGGCGCAGCCCGCGCTCATGAAGCGGATTCTGGCCACGGCCGAAGTGTCGTTCCAGGGTCTCGATTCCGTCGATCTTGGCGCGACGGACATTGATCAGTATGTGGAATCCCTTGGCGGTGTGACCCGCGTGATCGCGCAGCAGCGCGGCGGCGATACGCCCGCCGTATACCTCGGCGATTACTCCGGGGCGCAGGGCAAGGTGCGGACGCTCAGCGAACAAGTTGAGCTTGAGAGCCGCACCAAGTTGCTCAATCCCAAATGGTATGAGGGACAGCTGGAGTATGGCTACGAAGGGGCGCGCAATATTACCGGACATGTGTGCACGACCTTGGGCTGGTCGGCGACCGGTGGGGCGAAAGCCGTGCCGCAGTGGGTGTATGGAGAAGTATCGAATACGTTCATGCTGGATAAAACGATGCGGGACCGGCTCGCCGAGATGAATCCCAATGCCGCGCTGGGCATGGCTCAGCGTTTGCTTGAAGCGACGGATCGTGGCTACTGGACACCGGATGAGGCGACGCTCGACGCACTACGCGACGCCGCCGCAGAGCTCGAGGATCGACTCGAAGGCGTGTATGCGGCTACCTGAGCCTTCGCAACGGCGAAGCATATGGGGAGAGTAACGTGGCGACATCAATGAAGCTGCCGATCATGGGGTCGGTGGGAGACGGTGAGGGGAGCGTGCAGGTGCACCTCGATGGTGAGCAGAAGATTGAGGGCGCCCTGGTGCTGGCCGTGTATGGGAAGGGAGGCATCGGCAAGTCGACCACGTCGTCGAATCTGTCGGCCGCCTTTTCCAAGCTCGGCAAGCGCGTCTTGCAGATCGGCTGCGATCCGAAGCACGATTCCACGTTCACGCTCACCAAGCGCATGGTGCCCACGGTGATCGACGTGCTGGAGTCGGTGGATTTTCACGGCGAAGAACTGCGCCCTGAAGACTTCATGTTCGAAGGCTACAATGGCGTGATGTGCATTGAGTCCGGCGGTCCGCCGGCTGGCACCGGATGCGGTGGCTATGTGACCGGGCAAACCGTGAAGTTGCTCAAGGAACATCACCTGCTGGAAGACACCGACGTGGTGATTTTCGATGTGCTCGGTGACGTGGTGTGCGGCGGCTTCGCGGCCCCGCTGCAGCATGCGCACTACTGCATCATTGTCACGGCCAACGATTTTGATTCGATTTTCGCGATGAACCGCATCATCGCGGCGATTTCGGCGAAAGCCAAGAACTACAAGGTGCGACTGGGCGGTGTCGTGGCCAACCGCGCGCGCGAGACCGACGAGATCGACAAATTCAACAAAAGAGTCGGACTGAAGCTGCTGGCCCATTTCCAGGATGTGGACGCGATCCGCAAGAGTCGTCTCAAAAAAATGACGGTGTTCGAGATGGAAGAGACGCCGGAGATTCTTGAAGTGCAGCAGGAGTACCTCAAGCTGGCCAAGGCGATGCTCGACGACGTGGAGCCGCTCTACGCCACGTCGCTGAAGGATCGCGAAATCTTTGATCTGCTCGGGTTCGATTGATGACACCCGTGAGTTCGTCCACCACGCCCACGCCGGCCGGAGCATCTCCGGTGGGTGGCCGTGCTGTGGGCGACGCTACGCAACCGATTCCTGGACCGTCGTTCGAGGGAACGCTGACAGGGGGTTCGCACGCCGCATCGGACAAGTACCTCGAGCGGCGGGCCTGGATCGGTGAGTATTTCGACCGTACGGCGGCCGACGGATGGAAGGCCCTCACGAGCGACGAGAAGGTGTCTCGGGTTCGGGCGACGGTTCGCGCCGGTCGGGATACGATGCGGCACACGCTGCTTTCAATGCTACCGCCGGATCTCAGCGGCTGGCACGTGCTCGACGCGGGCTGTGGTACCGGCATGCTGGCGGTGGATCTGGCGCTTCGCGGAGCGCGGGTGACGGCCGTGGACCTCTCGCCCACGTTGGTCGGCTATGGTGCCGACCGCGCCAAGGCGGCCGGTGTGGCGGAACGGATTCATTTTCACGCCGGTGACATGCTGGACCCCTCGTTCGGCGGGCCGGTGGACGCAGTTGTCGCGATGGATTCCGTCATTCACTACGACCTGCCGCACATGATCGAGGCGCTGTCAGCCCTTGCGGTCCGCTGCCGAGGCCCCATCGTTTACACGGTGGCGCCTTGGACACCGGTGCTTGGCACGTTGCTCGCGATCGGACGTTTGTTTCCGACCCGTGACCGCTCGCCGCGCATCGTGCCCACCACCGAACGCAGCCTGCGGGTTGCGATCTCGGCGGCGCCCGCGCTCGGCGGGTGGCGCAGCGGCCGCACGCAGCGTGTTGAACGCGGCTTCTATCGCTCGCAGGCGTACGAACTCATTCCGACGGAGGAGGGTGCGAGTATGACGGACGCGCGTTACTCCGCTACTTTGGCTGGAGAGCAGGCATGATGGGATTTCTTCTGGGTGCTGCGGCGCTCGTGGGCGCGCTCTTGTGGTATGTGACCACGCGACGCACCGAGGTGAAGTGCACCGTCGACCTCGAAGCGACACATGACCACTTTCATGCGCACGTCGATCTCGATGGCGTGAATGTGGATCCAGGCGACGCCGTCCTGGTGCACAACACGCCAAGCCGGATCCCGTTTGGCACGACGGAAAAATTTGAAAGCACTGCGACGGTGTATCGGGCCAGCTGGCTGAAGCGCCAGATGGTTCGCCTGTTTGGCAGCACCGAGATCTCGGCGCTGTATGAAGTCGGATTTGAAGGCTGAGGCCTGGAGCACATACATGTATCCCACCACGACCGAAGCGCC
>JBBRFQ010000021.1:0-31026 GCA_038224035.1 Gemmatimonadales bacterium | reverse complement strand
CATGGCGGCGCGCGGCGGCAAAAAGATCGTCATCGTCAAGAAGAAGGTCGCCGGTCACGGCGGCCACCATGGCGGGTCATGGAAAGTTGCCTACGCCGACTTCGTGACCGCCATGATGGCGTTCTTCATGGTGATGTGGATTCTCGGCATGGACGACCAGACCAAGTCGGCCATCGAAGGATACTTCTCCAACCCGGTGGGATACCGCAAAGGCTACGGGGCCGGCTCAAGTCCGATCGCCATCGGTTCAACGGTCACGAATCTGCAGCGCACACCGCTGCGCCTGATGGTGCGCGCCAACGAAGAGAAGACGTTTGAAGCCGCGAAGCAGCGTATCATGGACAAGCTGCAGGCCAGCGATTCACTCGCCAAGTTGAATGCGAAAGTTGAAGTCGCCGTGACGAACGAAGGGCTGCGCATCGAGCTCATCGAAAGCGGCTCCGGCGATGTGTACTTCCCGCTCGGTTCAGCACAGATCAAGCCGGCGATCGCGCTCGTGCTGCAGGTGGTGGGCAGTGAGCTCGCGACACTCTCGCATCCAATCGTGCTCGAAGGGCACACCGATGCGGCGAAGTTCAGTCCGGACGCCACGTACACGAACTGGGAACTCAGCGCCGACCGGGCGAATGCCGCGCGGCGCGTGCTCGAGGCCTCCGGCGTGGGCCAGGGACGACTCGTGGAAGTGCGCGGCTACGCCGACCGGCGACTGCGTGACCCGAACAACCCGTCCGCTGCGTCGAATCGCCGCATTTCGCTGTTGCTGCCGTTTACCAATGTGCCGGAAGGCGTGGTGGGCGATACGCCGGTGAGCGATGCGCCGCCGAGCGCGGTGAACACCCCGCCGATTGCACCGCCCATCGAGTCACCCGTCACGACGCGCGGCGTCTCGCGCTGACCTTCAGGGCGTCGGGCCGACGCTCAGTCGTGACTCGGCCCAGGTGACCGCCTCAACATACGCTTCGCCCAACGGTGTCGCGGTAGCGGCGCCGAGCTCGTTTACGGCGTCCCACGCGGCATGCTCGTACGCTTCCACCAGCGACAAGACCGCCGACAGCGGACCCACGCCGTGCAAGAGCGCATCACGTACATCGGCGCTCACGGGCAGGCGATCGAGCACTTCGTGCATGGGCAGGCCAAGCAGCACGTCGAAGCGCGAGAGCAGCCCCACAAGAAACTGCGCCGACGGATCTCCGCTGCGATTCGCCGCGGCTACCAGCTCGCAGAACCTGGCGCGCACCAACGCGTGCTTCACCGCTTCCTGCGCGATCGGACTGCGGGACGCCACGCCCGAGACGAGCAGAATCAGTAACCAGCGTGAGAGCGCCGCGCGGCCGAGCAACTGCACCGCATACGGGATCGACTCCACGCCGCGAAAACCGAGACTGGCCGAGTTCACGATGCGCAGCAGCGCGTATGAGAGCGACGGATGCGAGCCGAACGCTTCGTCGAGTGCGCGTTCGCTGACCTCGGGATCGCTGAGCAGGTGCAGCAGATTCGCGATGGTCACCTGTTGCAGCGACAGCGCGCGTCCACCCAGCGTCTCGGGGCGACTGAAGTAGTAGCCCTGAAACAGACAGAAGCCAAGCTTGGCGCAGAGCACCCGCATCGAGCCCGTCTCTACACGTTCAGCCAGCAACTTGAGCTTTGGATACCGACGCAGCGGCGCAATAAACTGTGACAGACTCAGGGCGTCGTGACCCAGCACGTCCACCTTCACCACCGACGCGAGCTCGAGCAGCGGTGCCCACGAGGCTTTTCCCTCGAAGTCGTCGAGCGCGATGGTGTAGCCCGCCTGCACCGCGCGGCGGCACGACTCCACGACCTGTTCGTCGGGGGTGATCGTTTCGAGGAGTTCCAGCACGACCTCTTTGGGGTCGAACACCCGATACAGATCGGCCACCAGATGTTCCCGACCCAGATTGACCCACGCCGGAGCGCCGGCCGTCAGGCGGTCGAGCCCGATGGACACCACCGCGTGCAGCGCCGTGTCGCTGCACATCGCATCGATCGAAAAACCGCCGGCCGAAGTGGAAATCGAGCTCGCGCGATAGAGCAGTTCGTACGCCACGCACCGATTGCCCAGGTCAAAGATCGGCTGCCGGGCGAGGCAGACGTCTTGAGCCGTCGGTGGAAGTGGCGACGTGGGAGAAACCATGCGCGGAAGTCGTGTGGAAGGCGACGACGGAAACCGCGAAGCCACGCGGCGAGTATTAGTTCAGCAGGCCTTTCGCGCTCGCGCAGTCGCGACCTGTTCTCTCAGGGAGTATCGTCACATGATGTCCAAAAGCTGCGTCCCATTTTTCTCGCCGGTTCACGGGCGCATCCGGGCCCTCGGGCTGGGACTCGCGGCGGCGATCATCTCCGGTTGCGGGACGTCCGACGAGGAGTCGGCGTCACGGGAAGCGCTGTCGCGCGACCTGAGTCTGGCGGGCGCGGCGTCCACGACGACGCCTATCGCGTTTGGTGACACCGCCGCATCGGAACCAGCGCCGACACCCGTGGTCGTCCCGGACGCGCCGCCGGTGGCCGCGTCGACACCGCAACGTGTGCCCGCGCCCCGTCCGCGTCCAGCGCCGCGCCCAGCGCCAACGCCCGTGCCCGAGCCCGAGCCCGTACCCGAGGTAGCCGCGGCCACACCCGCGCCCGCCCCGGCTCCTGCACCTTCGCGGCGCACGCTGCTGGGCAGTGGCGCTGAACTCGTGGGCGCAACCGGCGCCCGGGTCTGCAACACAACCAACCGCCCCGGTGACCGTGTGGTCATGCGGCTCGCGTCAGAGGTCACGGGGCCCGACGGATTTGTCTTCGCCGCCGGCACGCCGGTGTTGCTCGAACTGGCCAGCGCCACCGACAGCACACTCGTCTTCCGCGTCAAGAGCGTATCCATAGAGGGCGAACTGTACCCGATTACCGCATCGGCCCAGGTGAACAGCGAACTCGAAGGCCGACGTGTGAGCGGAGGCAGCGACAAGAAGAAGGTCATCGGCGGCGCGATTCTCGGCGCGATTCTCGGCCAGATGATCGGTAAGGACACCAAGGGGACCGTGATCGGTGCCGCCGGTGGTGCCGCCGCCGGAGCCGCGGCGGCACGCGCTACCGCCACATCCGAACGCTGCCTGCCCGCCGGTGGTTTGGTCCGCGTAGTGCTCGAGCAGCCGCTCATCATGACCGGACCGGGGCTGTGATCGAAGTTTCCAACTATAACAAGTTGTACGGCGACTTCCGCGCCGTACACAATCTGTCGTTCTCCGTGGCCCCGGGCGATGTGCTGGGGTTGGTCGGGCCCAACGGCGCCGGTAAAACCAGCACGCTGCGCGCCCTGGCCGGCATTCTGCAGCCCACGAGCGGTGAGATCCGCATCAACGGCATCGACCTCGTCGCGGAGCCGGTGAACGCCAAGCGTCACCTGGCCTTTATTCCCGACGAGCCGCAACTCTTCGAGTATCTCACTGTCGTCGAGCATCTGCGCTTCATCGGCCGGCTCTACGGTGTGCGTGATGTCGAATCACGCATTGGTCCGCTGCTCACCGAACTCGAACTCGACGCCAAACGCGATTCCCTGCCCACCGAGCTGTCGCGTGGCATGAAGCAGAAGCTGGCCATCGCCTGTGGACTGCTGCACGACCCGGTCGCCCTCATGCTCGACGAGCCGCTCACCGGACTCGATCCGGTCGGCATCCGGCGCATGAAGGCTACCATCGCGGCAAGAGCCCGCGAGGGTTCGGCGATCATTCTCAGCTCGCACCTGCTGCATCTGGTAGAAGAGCTGTGCACCCGGCTGCTCGTCATCCGCCAGGGGGAGCGCGTGGCCTACGGCACGATCGCAGAAATTGTGGCCGAACGTCCACAACTCGCCGGCCTGTCGCTCGAGGACATGTTCATTGCGCTCACCGGCGCGGACCCGCACTCGGCCGACGCAACGCCGAGCGTGATCACTTCCGCGCCTGACGTGTGAGTCGTTCGGCCGCGTCTGCCCTGACCTATCTCTGGCTTACCACGGCGCGCAATCGGCTGCTCGCCCAGCGGGCGCAGCTCAAGCAGCCGCGGTACCTCGTCGCGTTGTTGCTGGGCGGCCTGTACTTCTGGTGGATCTTCCGCATGAACGGCGAGGGAGAGGACGCGCCCTTCGCCGCCTTCGGATCGAGCGGCGTCGGACCAACTGTGGTCGCGGCCGCCTTGCTGTTGCTCGCCGCGCGCTGGTGGCTCAGCAAGCCGGACAAATCAGCACTCGCCTTCTCGCCGGCCGAGGTGCACCTGCTGTTTCCGGCGCCGGTGTCGCGTCGAACGCTCGTGCAATCCAAGCTCGCGCGCGGACAGATCGCGATTCTGCTCAACGTGGTGATCTGGGTGGTCTTGCTGCGCGGCAGCGGCGGCTCCCTTGAGGGCTGGCAGCGCGGCATCGCCCTTTGGATTCTCTTCTCGACGTTCACGCTGCACCGGTTGGCCGCGGCGTTGGTTCGCCTCAACGCGACAGATCACCGATCGGCCGGCTTCAAGCGCTCGGCCCTGCCGACGCTGGTGTTCGTAACCATGTTCGGCACCATCGCTGTCGTGCTCTGGCAGGCACGTCCCGAGATCACGGCCGCGTGGGCGCTCGGGCCCACCGCCGCCTTCGAAGTGGTGCACAGCGCGCTCGGTCAGCCGGTGGCCATGATCGTGCTCGCGCCCGTGCAGGCCCTGGTCGCGCCAGTGTTCGCGCTCTCGAGCGCCGCTTGGCTGCTCGCCGTGGGCCCCGCCCTGCTGGTGCTGGCCCTGCACTTTGTCTGGGTGGTCCGCACCGACGCGGCGTTCGAGGAGGCCGCGCTTGAAGCGTCGCAGGAACGGGCGAAGGCGCTCGCCGCCATGCGCGGCACATCGCTCAACACCAAGCGTTCCAAGCGAGGTGGCGTGGCGCGCATCTTGCCCCTGCCATCATGGGGACATCCAGCCGTCACTATCGTGTGGAAGAACATCGCGGCCGCAATTCGTGGAGGCGGTTGGGTCAGGCAGAACATCACCATCTTCGTGTTCTTTGCCGCCACGCTCGCGGTCTTTCAGATCGCGCTGGGCATTGACCTGGAGATCGTGGGGGTCATGACGTCCATCTGGGGTGTCATGCTGCTCGTGGTCGGACCGATCTGGACTCGATTCGATCTGCGACTCGACCTGCGCGACTTGAGCACAATTCGCACCCTGCCGCTGAGCGGACGGTCCATCGTGACAGCCGAGATTTTGGGCGTGGTCATACTCCACTCGATGAGCATCCTCGTCTTTCTTCTGGTGCCGACCCTGATGGCGTTGCTCACCGCCGAGTCGCGCGCCACGGCCGCCGAGTTTCTAGGCGCGCCGTGGGCGATCGTGATCACGGTGCCGCTCGTGATCCTCTGCGTGAATCTGCTCACGTTCACCGTGCAGAACGGGCTGGCACTCCTGTATCCCGCGTGGGTACAGCTCGGGACGGATCGCCGCGGCTTTGAAGTAATGGGTCAGACGATCCTCACCTTTGGCATGACGCTCGTCGCAGGCGCGGTCGCGTTTGTCTTCCCAACCTTGTTGGCGGCGGCGACTTGGTACATCGGGCGCGTCTGGATGGGTGCCTGGAGCATTCCCCTGGCGGCGACCGTTGCGCTGGTGGTGATACTCGCGGAGCTCATCCCGCTCTGGCTCGTGCTCGGTGGCGTACTGGAGCGCACCGAGCCTGGCGATGTACCTGGACAACGGACCTGACGCTCGACGCCGAGCGTTCCACTGATTCACGCGGCCTTTCGGTCGCCGCGTCCGGTGTCTAACCTGCACTGGACGCCGTCTCCCGGCGCTGACCTCTGGCGCCACCACCTCCGCGTTTATGGCCGACGACCCGCTCGATTTCACGAATAGCGACGACAACAGCGAATCGCGCCCGGCCGTCTTCGTGACGACGCGCGAACCGATTCGCCTGTCCGTCTCCCGGCTCGAAGATCCGCGCGCGCCGGATTCGAGTGCGCTCGCCGCGTACATCGATGGTCGGCTCGTCGCGCGGTGCGCGATGCCGCCGGAGGCGATCGATCGTCTCGTCGCCCTGCGCCTTTTTGAGGAGCCGATTCCGATCGGGCTGTTCGCGTACGAAGAGGCGCCGGGTCTGCAATGCCGACTGTTCGCGCTCGTACCGCGCGACGCGCTCGAAGAAGCGGCGCATGAACACGAGCCGTGGAAAGCCAGTGTGCCGAGCTACGAAGGCTCGGTGGACGACGAAGGCGACGACGATAGCGGACCGGCGCATCCCTACGAAACGATCCTGCTCGGCCACATCGTGCGATTCGAGAAAGATCGTCAGCACCCCGACGATCTCGCGGCCGAGGCCGTCGACGTGCTGCAAAAAATTCTTACCGGTGGTGATGCGCTGCGCGACGCCGACAAACGCGCCATCGACGATCTGCTCGATTCGCTCTGACCTCGTGCACGGTGTCAGGTGGTCCAACGCCTGACGCACATACGCGCGACCCTCGTGTGTCGACTTATCGCGTGTGTGTAAACAACCATCCGATCGCCGCCGGTAGTACGCGCCCCACGATCAGCGTGTGTCCCTCGGTCGCGAACTCGCGGTACTCCGCGGTACGCCCGGCGGCTCGCGTCGCTTCGGCCGCCGCCTTCACGCGCGCGGCCGGAATCACCGGGTCCAGTGTGCCGCTCATGAACAGTGCCGGTGGCGCAGTCTCGCTGTGAATCGCAGCGCCGCCGGCGATGCACGCGACGGCCGCAATGCGTGCGCCGCGTGAGTTCGCGAGCGATGCGGTGATCCCGGCACCCATGGAGTGCCCCACCAGGTAAATACGCGTCGGATCGATCGTGTATTCACGCGCGATCACCGCCACCACTGTATCGAACATCGCCGCAGTAAATCCATTGGCCAGCGGCGAAACGACGATCGCGCCGAGTGAATCCGCCAGACGTGTGAGCACGCCGGCGCCGTACGCGTCCGCGAACATGTTCTCGTCGCCACCAGCGCCGTGCAACGCGAGAATAAGCGGCGCCGGTGTGGCGCGCGAGACGGCGCTCGGCGGCGCGATCACGCGCGCCGGCAGCCGTCGGTTCGCATCGAGCGCGAAGACGCGCCACCAGTCTCCGCTGCGTTTCGCGTAGGGATTGCGTCCCGCCTTCAGCTCACTCACCTCGCGCGTGACCGCGGACGCATGGGCGCGCGGCTGCACGAGCATTTCGATGCTGCGCGTGCGCGACGCGACATCGGTGAGCAGTCCCGCCCGTGCTACCGCCGAGGCGTGCGCGTGTTGCAGCACGCCGGTGGAGTCCACGGCCGCGAGCGTGGCGAGTAACTCCCGCTGCACCACGGACGGCGCACGGCCGCCGATGTAGCGAGCCTCTCCTACCGGCGGTGCGGGCGGCCGGTCCGCGTCAACGGCGCCGAGGGCCCGTGCCAGTGAGTCGAGACTGGACACCGCAGCCACGAACTGTCCGCCGAAAAACTGAAACGTGGTGCGATCAAATGCACGGTTCACCACGGTGCGCTGCTCGTCGGTCAGCGGTCGCGAAGAGACGAGGCGATCCACGAGCAGGTATGACTGCGCGAGAGCAGCGCGCAGTGTGTCTCCCGCCGCGGCCTGCGAGTGCGCGCGATGGGGCATCAGCGACGTGACGGCAAGCAGCGCAATCGCAATCTGGTATCGCATGGCGTAATGAGGGATTCGGGAATCTGACACGCTACTCGATCACCGTTGTTGGTGACCGTGAGGCGCACTATGGCGCCCATGTGCATACTACCGTAGCTTCGCCGCGTGTGGGCCGTTCGCAAGGGCGGGCGCGATTTTCTTCCTTCTACTTAACTCGCGTGCGTCGCTTTCGTATCGGTCCCGGCGCACTCGTCGCGGCGGCCTTCATCGGTCCCGGCACCGTCACGACCTGCACGCTCGCGGGCGTGCGCAGTGGGACGGCGCTGCTCTGGGCGCTTGTGTTCGCGACGGTTGGCACGATGGTGCTGCAGGAAATGGCCGCGCGGCTCGGCACGATTACCGGCATCGGCCTTGGCGACGCGCTGCGGCGGCGTCTTTCGTCGCCGGTTGCGCGCGTCGGCGTGCTGGCGCTGGTGGTGTTCGCGATCGGTGGTGGCAATGCCGCCTATCAGACGGGGAATCTGCTGGGCGCGGCGCTCGGACTCGATATCGCCTTTGCCGGTGGCACGCGACTGTGGGCGATCGCCGTGGCCGTTTTGGCCGCACTGCTGCTGTTGACCGGTCGATATCGTGTGATCGAGCGCGTGCTGGTGAGCATGGTTGTCGGCATGTCGCTGCTGTTCGTGCTGACCGCACTGGCCGTCTCGCCGTCATGGTCTGTGATCATCGGCGACCTGCTGCAACCGCGCTTGCCGTCGGGCAGCGCGCTGATCGCGCTCGGACTGGTCGGCACCACGATTGTCCCGTATAACCTGTTCTTACACGCGAGCGCGTCGGCCGAGCGATTCACTGACGGCACGCCGCGCGAACGATTGCGCGATGCGCGCGTGGATTTATTCGTCGCGATCGGACTCGGTGGCCTTGTGTCGATGGCCATCGTCATCACGGCCGCAGCGGCCGGTGCGCAGGGCGCGAACGTGGAATCGGCCGGCGGCATGGCGGCGCAGCTCTCGCCACTGCTCGGACGCTGGGCCACGATTGTCTTCGCACTCGGCTTGTTCGCGGCGGGCATGACTTCGGCGATCACCGCACCCATGGCGGCCGCGTGGGCCGTGGCCGGTGCGATGGGCTGGCCTCGTGACCTGCGCGACAACCGACTGCGTGCCGTGTGGGGCAGTATCATCGCAATCGGCGTGATCGTTGCACTCAGCGGCGTGCAACCGCTGCCCGCGATTCTTGCCGCGCAGGCGGCCAACGGCTTGCTGTTGCCGATCATCGCCGCATTCCTCGTGTTCGTGATGAACGACCGCGCGCTGCTCGGTGAGTCAACCAACGGGATGCGTGCGAATCTTGCCGGCGCGCTGGTGGTCGCCATCACGCTCGCGCTTGGTGGGCGTGCCTTGTGGAGTGTCGCGTCGCGGCTGTTCAGCACGTAGCGCGGCTGTTCAGCGCGTAGCGCGGCTCGCAGCCGTGGCCGGCGCAAGCTCGCGCCACACCAACACCAATGCGACCGTCATCAGGACACTGACACCCACCGCCACCGGCGCCTCCGACGGCGCGGGCAACGTGGCAAGCGAACTCCCCACATTCAGAACCACGCCAACAAGGACACCACGTCGGGACCCCTCGCGCAACCGCTGGCCGATCCACAGGTTGCTCAGCGACCAGAGCCCGAGCGCACCGAGCACCAGCGCGTACCCAAACGGTGTACCCCGCACGGCTTCAGCGGACCGCAGGGCATCGGCCACGAACCACACCAGCAGCACCAATCCGAGCACGCCGTTGGATAAGTACAGCCAGGTGAGCACACGCCGAGCGAGCGACGCGTCCTCGCGTTCAGTCAGGTGCCGGAACAACCGTGGCGAAGGCATGCCGTCAGACTCGACACGCATCGGCGCCGACCACACGCTCGCGCTCAAACAGGAAACAACCCGTCAATCGACAGATATCGTTCACCCGTGTCGTAGCAGAACGTGAGCACGCGTGTACCGTCGGGAAGATCCGGGATAGTCTGTGCCACCGCTGCCAACGACGCACCCGACGAGATGCCGATGAAGATGCCTTCTTCGCGGGCCGCCCGCTGGGCGAAGCGGATGGCGTCTTCTTCGCTGACCTGCACCGTGCCATTGATCGCGGCCATGTGCAGGTTGGTAGGAATGAAGCCCGCCCCGATGCCCTGAATCTTGTGCGGCGATGGAGAGCCGCCACTGATGACCGGAGACTTCGCCGGCTCCACCGCCAACACCTGAAACCCGGACCACGCCGCCTTCAGAGCTTCCGCGCAGCCGGAGATGTGGCCACCCGTTCCCACCCCGGTAATCATGTAGTCGAGACCGAGCGGAAAATCCTCGAGGATTTCCTTGGCGGTTCGTTCGGCGTGAACACGCACGTTCGCGGGATTATCGAACTGCTGCGGCATCCAGGCGTTGGGAAGCGACGCGGCCAGCTCACTCGCCCGTGCCATCGCGCCTTTCATTCCCAGCTCGCGTGGTGTGAGCTCAAACGTCGCACCGTACGCGGCCATGATGCGCCGGCGCTCGACCGACATCGATTCCGGCATTACCAACACGAGCGAGTACCCCTTCACGGCCGCGACCATCGCCAGCCCAATGCCGGTGTTGCCCGACGTGGGCTCGACAATCACGCTGCCACGCGTCAGCGCACCGGTCTTCTCGGCGTCTTCAATCATCGCGAGCGCAATACGATCTTTGATGCTCCCACCGGGATTGGCGCGCTCCAGCTTCATCCACACTTCCACGCGCGAATTGAACATGCGCTGCAGGCGCACATGTGGCGTGCGACCGATTGTGTCAAGAATGGAATTGGCGCGCATGTGTTCCTCCGGAAAGTGAAACTGCCTGCGTCGGTCAAATATGAAACTCGATGCCGTCGTCCGCCGCTCTCTTGTCGACGGTGCTCTCAAACTGCACGCGCGACCGCGGTGGCACGCTGTGCGTGAGCCAAACATTCCCGCCGATGATGCTGCCGGCGCCAACAATCGTCTCGCCGCCGAGGATCGTTGCATTGGCGTAGATCACCACATCGTTGCCGATGGTGGGATGTCGCTTGCTGCGCGCCAATCGTTTGTGCACCACCAGCGCGCCGAGCGTCACACCTTGGTAGATGCGCACACCGTCGCCGATGTGCGTAGTCTCGCCGATGACCACACCAGTACCGTGGTCAATGGCAAAGCCGTGTCCGATTTGTGCGCCGGGATGGATGTCGATGCCGGTTTCACGATGGGCCCACTCGCTGATCAATCGCGGCAGGAGCGGCACCCCACGACGGTACAGCTCGTGTGAGAGGCGATGCACCGCGATGGCGAGAAATCCGGGATACGCGAGCATCACTTCGTCCACGCTGCCCGCCGCCGGATCACCTTTCACGAGGGCCTCCGCATCGGCCACGAGCGCATCTCGCACCGCTTCGAGCGACGCGCAGTACGACGCCGCGACGGACTCTGCTGTGGCGAAGTCTGCCACCATGGCCACCGTCTCGAGGACCAGTCGCGCCAACTCTGCCGCTTCACGTTCAATGGATGCGGGTTCGCACTCCGGCTCGGAGCCAAAGTGCGGGAACAGCAACTGCAGCGAGCGGCGCGCCACCACTTCGGCGCGCTCGCGCAGGTGTGGCGGGAACGGATGGTCTCGGCGTGCCGCCGCTACTAGTTCGGTGAATCGCGAAGTCATGGGTATAACATGTCATCGCGTGCACCCGTCCGCCTAATGCCGCCCGCTTTGCGGAACGACCGACATGGCGACCAGCCGAACGCCTCAGAACGATCCGAACTTGAAGGAGAGGGTCCCGACGCCACCGCCGAGCGCGGCATCGTTCACACGCGGCAGGTCACTGCCGTCAACAAATCGGTAGCCCGCTCCGATCCCGGTACGGAACCAGCGTGTGACGTTGAGCTCGAGCGTGAGCGCGGGCTCCACGACGAACAGATCCGAATCGAGTCGCTGACGCAGCACCGCGCCGCCCTGCGACTGCTCCGACGTGTAGCTGACGCGTCCGCCACCGATCAAGGTGTAGAACGTCGCGTGGACCAAACGCGACGGACGCGTGATGTACTCGAGCTCGAGGCCGCCGTAGCTGAACTCGAGCGTCGGCTCGTCGCCGTTGTCGAACCGGTAGCCGGTACGGATGTTGTCGCGCGCAAGCGAGTAACCGCCGCCGCCGATCACGAGGCGTCGGTTGATGATCAGTCCGCCGCGCCCGCCGCTCATGGCCACGTCTTCGCCGGCGACGCGGGTGAGCTTGACCACCGGGCCGCCAAACCCACCGTAGTCAGTGCCGCGGCGATTGCCCACGAGCGTTTCATCGCGCTGTGCCGACGCGTTCGTCGCGATGCACAGCAACACCAGCGCGCCAACGGTCGTCGTGCGCAGTAGTCCCATCCATGGCATGATCACATCTCCGATCCTCGGGTGAACGTCCGTCAGCATCCACTACGAGAACGAGCCGCCGCGGTTTCGCCTAGCCGCGCTCCAGTGCGGAGAGCCGATCCGACTCGGCGCGCGTGACGTAACACTGCATGCCCAGCGGCACGAAGCCGGCCGACTGCAACGTCGACTTGTACCACGCAGCCGGCTTGGGCGAGGGCCAGTCGGTGTCGCCGATGTACGCGTCACCTTTGGCGAATAACTCGAGATAGGCGAGCCCGGCGGTGCGTCGCGCCACCTGACGCAATCCGGTGCGTAGTGTGGTCGCGTCCAGATAGTTGAGCATACCCACGCACAATACGAGATCGAACCGCTCGTCTTTCGCGATCACATCATCGAGATCGGTGATGCTTCCCAGTTGCACGCCGCGCCGCGTCCCGTGTTTCGTCACCGCCCAGCTGCTCGGGTCTACGCCCACGTAGGTGAGTTTGGGCCGGCGGCGACGCAGCGCCACACCCCACTGCCCCTCACCACATCCGACATCGAGCACGCGCGCGACCGGCCGCTCGAGTATCCACTCCGCCAGATGCAAGACGAAGTCTACCTGCCGATTGAACTCCGCCGGCGTGCGCACGCGGTTCGTTGGATCCCGGTACCACTTCTCGAAGTAGCGCGCGTCGTAGTGTTTGTCGGACGCTGACTGTGCCGTCATAGAATTCCCCAGAACGCGCGGTCCACATCAATCGCGAAGCGCCACGTCCCGCGGTGCAGCCCGCGCGAGACGTCGACGCGCAGCAAATCATAGAAGAACAGCGCACCCAATCCAACCGTCGGATACACACCGTCCTGAAAACGCGAGACCGCGCGGTCCGGACTGGCGCCGCTCAACACCACGGCCTGCACGAACGGTGCAAGCTGCGCACGCGCTGGTGCCGCGCCATACTTGCCCAGTGGAATCGACGGGAAGGGCACCGGCACGCGCCACTCAAGCCTCGGCGACATCAAGGCTCGTCCGACGAACGAATGGAATTCGTAACCTGGCCCGCTCCACGAGCCACCGGCAAACTGCAACCACTGCGGCGGAAGATTACGGCCGATCGTGCTGCCGGCTATTGCGCTGGCGATCAACGTCTGCCCCCGCGACAACGGCCATTCCACGCTCACATCACCGTCGAGGCGCAGCGCCTGCGAGCGCACGGCAAGCGCGCGGTCGTTTGTAGCGTTCGCCGCACTGGCGATCGCGCGCACCGTCCACGCGCCTCTCCGCTCCTCCGGCGCACCAAATCGCCCGATGCGCGCGAGATCGACGCGCACACCTTTCGTGCTCCACGCATCGATGAGCGGTGCGTAGCGACCGGACACGGGACGCGCCGCCACTTGCAGCGCTGACTCCGTCTCGTACGCCGCGCGCAACGTCCACCTGCGCAGGTCGCCAAATCGCCACTGTACCCCCGCCGCCCGCACATCGACCGGTGTCGTATAGTCGCTGCCGAAGAACAGCGACGCCAGAGAGTTCACCACGCCGGAACGGTCGGGCGTGCCAAGATCGCGATACAGCCGCTCGCCGAACAGCTCGACAATGGGCGCGCCGCCGAGCGGCGGCCGTCTGTCGAGGCTGACGCGGCCCTTGGCGGCGCCATCATCCATGCCCACGCGCGCGCGTGCACTCAGCGTGATGGATTGCGGCCAACGCTGCGCCACGCCAAACCCGAGCGCCAACCCTTCAGTACGCGAATGACGGATTGCATCCGATACGCCGCGTCCCGCCGCGGCGAGTGTCATCGGTCGTGCCAGCGCGGCCGCTCGCACCGCCGTTTCCGCGCGCCGCTGCGCATCACGGACATCGGCGTCGCGCGCCAGGCGCATGTCGGGGGGCAGCATATCCACCACTTCACCCTCAAAGGCCCAGCGACGCAGCGAGTCGCGGGAGACACTGCTCCACGTGGGCAAGAACTGGGTAGCGAAGTCGACGCCTTCGTTGATCGTGTACTGCGAGACTTCCCAGTGTCCGCGCACAATGCCGCGCGCGGGTACGTCAAGCCATGTGCTACGACGTACCACTTCCACCTCCTGACGACGCGGCAACCAGTAGCGGCCTCGCACCAGGCTGTTCTCCAGCGTCACGACAAGCGTTTCAATGCGCCGATCCAGAATTGCGGCGCGAGTAAACGTGAGTTGCAGTCGCACGACGGCGGCGGTCTCGCGGTCAAGATAGACGCTGCCCACGGCGCGCGCGGCGGCCGCATCGCGCGGCCGAAAGATCACTTCGTCCACCATGATCTCGCGATCAGGCAACCGCATCGAGAACGACTCGCCGCGCTGGTACTCGTACAGGGAGTCGGCGCCCGGCGCGAGCGGATGCGGCACGTCCGCGACATCGAACCCGTCGCCCAGCCTGATGCGATCGGGAAGATTATCGAGCACCACGCCGTATCGATCGCGGTAGTACCCCACGTTCGCCGGCAGCAGGGTCGTATCGCGTCGTCCGACCAGCTGTTGGGCACTGCGGCCGGGTTGCCACCAGGATACGCGCAGCGCCAGCTCTTCGCTCTGCACCACACGCGGCGGATCGCTGAAGTCTTCGCCGAGTTGCGCAAGGAACGCCAGAAAACCGCGTGCGGTCGCTTCGTAGTCCACGAGCGTGCTGTCGGCGAGCTGAATGCCGCGTCGTTCAATGGCCTTCGCCACCTGATTGCGTGCGATGGAATCGCCCCAGATCTCTTTGCCCTTCCCGGGTGGCATCCTCCCGTCGCGCGAGTCCTGAGCAGCGGCGTCGCGCGTCGACATCGCCAGCAACAGCGACGCAGCGCAGAATGCCGTCGCACAGCGCACGCGAAACAACATCCGGGCTCGGCGCGAGACACCGGCGTGCGGCAAGCGGTTCACAACAAGCCTAGCGATCGACCGCAGGCTTGCTCGGCACTCGTGCTCGCGCGGTGCGCGGCGACTTGGACGACACCACCGGCGAGGCGACAATGCGCCAGCCAGCGAAACCCGCCGTATGTGCGGCCGCCGTTTTCGGCGGAAGTTCCACGAGGTAGGCCCACCCGTGCCGCCAGGCTTGGGTACGATTGGGGTCAGCACTGGGTGAGGTCGGAGCGCGGAATGCGATGCGGGCCACCACGGTCGCGCCGAGCGTGGTAGCGGAGCCAGCCGGGTCAGCCAGATCCACCCGGTGTCCCTGGGCATGGGTCGGCGTGAACGGTTGGGCGCCGAAATGCAGCGCCACAACAGTGTCCCGCGAGGAGCGCAGCGCTCCGCCAATGCGTGCGGACGGACGCAAGCGAGACGTCGCGTTGTCCCGCAAAGAATCGGGAATCAGCTCGCTCGCCACAAATCGCGTCTGCGTCCAGGTTTCCAAGTGAGCGAGGGAAAGACTGTCTCCCTGCGCGCCGCTTCCCGAGACCGAATCACGCGGCGCGGGTTCCAGCACGGCCGCGAAGTCATGGCCTGGCGCCACGACATCGAGGGCCGCGCGTAGCCCTGGATCGTCGGACGCGGCGTAGGACCACAGGACCTCGTCACCGCGCGTCATTTCGAGCAGTCGGCGCATGGCGACACGCGTGCCGTCTCCCACCAGAGTCAGACGCCGGTCGGGGGCGATGTCGAGCAACGCGAGCGCGCTGCTCAGAGAATCCCGCATCCGGCGCTCGAGCAGCGGCAATGGCGCCAGACTCGACCCATCGAGCATGGCGCGTGACACGATGGCGTCGACCGCCTCGCTCAGCGCTCGCGCCGCCACCGGCGACAGCGACGACGGCACGGCGGACGGGTCGATGCGCGTGGAGTTGGAGAGGCGCACATCGGGGGTAAGTCCGCCCGTGACCCGACCGCCGGTCTCCTCGCGACGCACCAGCGGTTCACCCGAAGGCGGCAGCCAGCGCGCCGTCGTCAACCGCAACGACAGCTCGGGATTGATGTTCACCACGCGTTGTACGAGCCCCTTCCCGTAGGTATGGTCGCCCACCAGCAGGGCGCGGCCGTGGTCCCGGAGAGCGGCCGCGATAAGTTCCGCCGAACTGGCCGTGCTCGCATCGACCAGCACGACCAGCGGCATGGTGGGCCAGCGAGAGCGTCGCGCCGTCTGCTCTTGCCGATCGGTGCTGCCGCGCCGGTCGAGCGAAGCGACCAGATCGCCCCGCGACAGGAACAGCGACGCGGCTTTGACACCCTCATCGTACAACCCACCCATGTTGCCACGCAGGTCGAGTATGAGCGACGTCGCGCCGCGATCGACCAACTGATCGACGGCCTGTTCGAGCGCGTCGGCGGAACCAGCGGCGCAGCTGGAGAGCGTCACGTAGCCGACGCCGTCGGCCACCAACAGGGCCTCGTTGACAGCAGAAGGGCGCCACGAAGAAGACACAACAACGACATTAACGGTGTCTCTACTCGCCAATCGTACCAGATCGATGCGCACCGTGTCCGACGCGCCAGCGGCGGCGCCTGCCGCACCCGCGCTCGCTTCGCCGGCGTTCGGACGCGGAGAATGCCACGCTTCGCTGGCAGGGCGACCGTCCACCGCCACCACCATATCGCCCGCCCGTACTCCCGCCCGGGCGGCCGGAGAGCCCGACAGGACGCGTCGCACCTGCACCCACGGGCCGCGCAGCCGCAGCACCAAACCGAGCCCCTGACTCTCGCCGCGCAGTGTGCCGCGATAGCTGTTCGCACCGGCGGATTCGAGCAGCGCCGCGTACGGGTCGTGCAGCTCTCGCAGCATACCGCTCACCGCGCGCCGCATCAGCTCACTCTCGGGCAGCGAATCCAGAAAGTTCACACGCACGGAATCCAGCGCCGTCGACAGCAAACGCTCGCGCGCCCACGGCTGCCGCGACTGCTCCATTCGCTGTCCGTACCAGATGCCCGTGCCGAAGGCGGCCAGCACACCGGTCATGGCGGCCACGCGCCACCAGACCTCGCGATACCCGGGCCCGTGCGACGCTCCCACGGCACCGGCTTCGCGCCGGCGCGGTGACTCAGGAACATCGATTGGCGCGGAACCCTTGGTCACGTGACACTCCAAAAATGTTGACGACGACTACCCAGTTCGCTGTACCGCGCGGCGACCCGCACGTTCCGTCTCCTATCGGATCGCCTCTTTCGACGGCACAGCCGCGAGATCGGTCACGCGTTGGTACGAAAAGCGCAAGGGTCCAATCGGCTGGCGTCCCGACACATATTGCACGCTTCGATCGCGTTCCGCCCCCAGCTTAGCGAGGGGCGGAGCTTTTCTGTTGCTCGGCCTTTACTCCCACTGCGTATGACGCTGCGTTTCACTCTCCGTTCTCTGGTCGCGTGACGGTGGTTGACTCGACGGGAGGTCAGCGGCACGACACTCCTTCCGCCAATCCCGCAAACGGCTCCTCTCCGGAACCGCTGGCTGAACGTGTGCTCGCGCCGTTCCAGCGCTTCGCGCATGCCGAAGCGTCCGGTGGACTCGTGCTGCTCTTCAACGCGATCCTGGCGCTCGTGTGGGCAAACTCAACCTGGGGCGCGAGTTATCACCACCTCTGGGAAACGCCCGTCACGATCGGCGCCCCTGGATTCGGGATCACCGAAACGTTGCATCACTGGATCAACGATGGCCTCATGGCTGTCTTCTTCTTTGTGGTGGGACTTGAAATCAAGCGCGAAATCTTGGTAGGTGAGTTGGCATCCGTTCGACAAGCGGCCTTACCGCTTGTCGCGGCCCTCGGCGGCATGGTGGTGCCCGCGTTGGTGTTTGTGCTCCTCACCGCCGGCACGCCCGACATTCGCGGCTGGGGCGTGCCCATGGCCACCGACATCGCCTTTGCACTTGGCATCGCGGCCCTTCTGGGTTCACGCGTCCCAACGAGCCTCAAGATCTTTCTGGCCGCCCTGGCCATTGTCGACGACATTGGCGCGGTCCTGGTCATCGCGCTTTTCTATACCGCCTCCATTCAATCGATCGCGCTGCTCGTGGCGGCTGGCGTGATGGTGCTGTTGGTCGGGCTTAACATCGCGGGCGTCCGCTCGTCCATCCCGTACTTCCTGCTCGGGCTCGTGCTGTGGGTCGCCTTCCTCAAGAGCGGCGTGCACGCGACGATTGCCGGCGTGCTGTTGGCACTGACCATTCCGGCCAGTACGCGCATCGACGGCGAAGAGTTGATCGACGAGGCCCGTCAGGAAGTCGACAAATTCGAAGCGGCCTGCGCGAACGATCCCGAAGAGTTCAGCACCACGCAGCGGCACCAGGAGCCCATTTTTGCGCTCGAAGACGTGGCCAAGCGTGCGCAGTCGCCGTTGTTGCGACTCGAACACAAGCTGCACGGTGTGGTGGCGTTTTTCATCATGCCGATCTTCGCGCTTGCCAACGCCGGCGTCTCGTTCGGCGGAACCGGCATGTCCGGTGCCTTTGCGGATCGGGCTGTGCTCGGCGTGTTCTTCGGACTGGTCATCGGAAAGCCTGTCGGTATCCTGTGCTTCTCGTGGCTCGCCGTGCGGTTCCGCATTGCCGACCTGCCTTTCGGCGCAGACTGGCGGCATGTCGCGGGCGTCGGCGCGCTGGGCGGCATTGGCTTCACGATGGCGCTGTTTATCGCGGCGCTGGCGTTTGGGGAAGGCGCGAAGCTGGAGTTGGCGAAGATGGGGATTCTGGCCGGTTCACTGGTTGCCGGCTTGCTCGGCTGGGTGATGCTGGCACGCAAGCCGCTCCGAAAAAAGCCACGAACGTGATGGAGCGGCGGATCGTCAACGCCATTGACGATCCGCCCGCATTCACTGCCTTCCGCCGCCGCGGAACGACTCCGGCGTGGCTTCACCCGACCGCAGCAGGGCGATTCGGAACATGATCGGCCCCAGCGTTTGATTCACCGTCAGCGTGGCCAGGAACAGTGTCTTGAGCTCCTCGCCGCGTTCCGGGTACACGCTTGCCATCACGCTCGCCAGGCCAATCGCCACGCCCGCCTGACTGATCAAGCCCATCCACATATATTGCGCCGCTGCCGGTTCGGCCTTCGCCCACTTCGCGCCCAGCTTCGTTCCGACCCAGATGCCCGCGATGCGTACCAGCACCAGCGGGATCACCAGCGGCCAGAGCTGCAACACTGCGCTCGGCACGATCTGGGCTCCCGCAAGTGCGAAGAACACCACGAAGATCGGCTCGCCTGCGCGCTCCATGGCGTGTCGCAGCGGCTCGCCGCCTCCACCACCCGCGTTCTCCGCCACGAAACCAGCCATCAGCAGCGTGAGCAGCGTCTCGACATGCAGAAGCCGTGCAATCTCGGAGCCGAAGAACGCCACCAGAATTGCAAAGATGAACAGTTCGCGTCGGATGAAACGCAGGTAGAGTGCGACCACGCCGCCCAGCACGGCTCCCACCAGCACGGCGCCGCCGATTTCCCAGATCACCGCCAGCACGCCGAGCCCACCGCCGCCCGAGGGCGGCACAAGCACGCGCACGAGCGCAAGCGCTCCCGAAAACGTCAGCACGACGGCAACATCCGCCACCAGCACCACGCCCAGCGTTGTCCGCGCCACGACACCCTTCGCCCCGCTCTCACTCAGCAGCGCCATCGTCACGGCCGGCGAGTGTATGATGGCAACAGACGCGAACAGGATCGAGAACGCGAGCACTTCGGTGAGCGGTGCACCCTGCAACACGGGCAAGAAATTGTGCAGCGACACCAAGGTGACCACGATGCCCACGAACGACATGCCCAGCTCGGCGGTCATGATCTTGAGCAGCAACGTACCGCGCTCGAGCACCTCTTTCAGCTGCAGTTCTGCGCCAGCCAGAAACGCGATCAGGGCAATGGCCAACTGGCTGACGGGCGCGAGCTGCTCCATCACCGGCGTCGACACGAAGTTCAGTGCCGCCGGCCCAACCGCGAGACCGGCCACAAGATATCCTACGATCTTGGGAAGCCGGACCGTTGTGGCCAACTCACCGACGCTGTAGGCGCCAAGAATGAGGAAGCCGAACGCCATCAACACCAGCGCCGCCGGCGTGCCCTCGCCAAGCGGAAGCACGGCCTGCATCAGCAGATACAGCATGATCAGCACGATGACCCGACGCATCAGCGACTCGCTCCCGGCATGCTGTCATCGGTCGAACCCGGCTCAGGTGCCGCCGTCGGCGAACCGTCGATTTCCGGTCCAAAGAGCGTGCTTGCCCCTTCGTTCACACGCGGCACAAACACGCCGCTCGTGGCTCCACTCTCCGAAGCGGGAATCGCCGTCTCCGCCGTATGCTCGGCCGTATCCACCCACGGCAGCCGATGCGCCAGATCGCGCAGCGGCTCAACGATTGGCAACAATGCCGCTCGCACCAGACGCGCGGCGGCGAACTCCGTAAGCAGGACACTCAGCAGCGCGGCTGTAAAGACCACATCGCCAATCGGCAGCTCCGGACGCCGTGCGTAGTCCAGCGCCAGCGCCACGGTCAGACGCCCTTGTCCAATCAGGGCCTTGCCCCAGTCGCGGCCAAGCTGCGGTGTCGCATTGTTCCAGGCCGTGGTTGCGCGCGTCGCGTAGACTTTCGATACCGTTCGGGTCACGAGATACAGCGCCACCACCGCAACCACGGTGAACGTGGTGCTGGGACGCCACGAAAGGCCGGCCAGCAGCAGCAGCACGTAGTAGAATGGACGTTCGGCTTCCGCGAGCACGGTACGCAGCTCCGTGCGACCGCGACTCGTGTTCACCAGCACAATGCCCACCACCAAGGTGGCCAGCACCGGCGAAACATTCAAATACGCCGCCGCGCCGCTCGCGAGAATGATCGCGCCACCGAGCGAGACGACAAGCCGATCAACTTTTCGCTCTTCACCCAGAAACAGATGAAAGAGCGTTCCCCCCAGGACACCGACACCCACCGTGATCGCGGCCCACTCGGTGGGTGTGGGCGGTCGCAGAGCGTTTGTCGGCGCACGGTGCACCCACGAAAACAGCAATCCGGCGGTCACAATGGCGACAAACGCATTCACGCCCAGCGACGTCTCGAGCTGATTCACCACGGGCTCTCGCCGCTTTCGGTCCCGGAGGGCGATATCCAAGCCAGCCGGCGTCGACGCCACCGCAATCGCGCCGAGCGCCAGCGCCGGCACGATCGCCCAGAACTGCGACGTCAACCCGAGCGCCGGCAGCGCCCACCATAACACCCCCGTAACGACCGCCAGAGTCACCAACGACTCGATCACCGCCAAACGGAACGTGAGCCCCGTGATGCGCACCAATCGCGGCAGGTAAAACTGCATGCCGACCGTCAGGCCAATCCACCCGATGCCGAGCACAATGATTGGCCCGAACGATTCCGCAGCTTCCACAGAAATGACGCCGGACACCTGCGGACCGAGCAGCACGCCGAGTACCAGATACTCGGCGCCCGATACGATGAGCAAGCGCTTGGCCAGCCACTCGTAGAGCAGATGCGTCGCGAGGTATGCGGTCGCGACCACCAGAATCAGGACCAGCGAAGCGCTCACGCGGTGGGGTCAGGGAGTAAGGCACGCGCGCTGTTTTCCGGGCAGCGTCGGGGGTGGCTTCACAAGCTATGCTGCTGACACCAGTCTGGCACGCACCGTCGGTCATTGTGACCGTTGCCCGCGATCGGAACTTCGCTCGCGCGCTAGTATTCACTGTCTGTGCCCGCTCAAACCGCTCCCGCTTCGCCCAGCGCGCCCGCGACAAACGCGCCGCTGGGACTCGTGCTGTTGCTGGGCTCGCTCATGGCGTTCGGGCCGCTCTCGATTGATACATATCTGCCCGCATTCCCGGCCATCGGCGCCGCCTTCGGGGCGGACGCGGCCGCCGTGCAGCGCACGCTGTCGCTGTACTTCGCCGGACTGGCCGTCGGCCAAGTTGTGTACGGCCCGCTCGCCGACCGCTATGGGAGACGCGCGCCGCTGCTCGGCGGCATGACGTTGTACGTCATCGCGGCGATCGGCTGCGCCACCGCGCCGTCGCTCGGCGCCCTCACCGCGTGGCGCTTCGCGCAGGCGCTTGGTGGCTGCAGCGGCATGGTCATCACTCGGGCGGTGGTGCGCGATCGCTTTGCGCCACGCGAAATGGCGCGTGTGTTCTCGCAACTCATGCTGGTGATGGGTGTGGCGCCGATTCTCGCGCCGCTGCTCGGCAGCACCTTGCTCGCCGCGTTCGGATGGCGCGGCATCTTCTGGACGCTCGCCGCGTTCGGCACCGCCTGTATTATCGCGCAGGGACTCGCCCTGTCTGAATCCCTGCCGGTCGAGCGACGCGCCAAGGCCGGACTACGGGCGATTCTTTCCACGTATGCGTCACTCATTCGGGACCGCCGGTTTCTCGCGCCCGTGATCGGGGCGGGTTTGTTGTGGAGCACCATGTTCGTGTATATCGGCGGTGCGCCGTTCGTGTACATGGAGCTATTCGACGTGTCGCCGAGTGCGTTCGGCGTGTTCTTCGGCGCAAACGCGGCGGGCATGATCGGCTCGGCGCAGATCAACGCGCGCTTGCTGCGTGTGCAGTCCCCGGGTCGCCTGCTGCGATTCGGCGCGATGCTCGTGACGGGCTCGGGATTTGCATTGTTCGCCGCACTGCTCACCGGATGGGGTGGGTTGGTCACCGTGGCGGTGCCGATTTTTTTCATGCTCTCCGGACTCGGTTTTATCGGCGGCAATGCGTCATCCGCGGCGCTGGCGCCGTTTCCGCATGCCGCCGGCAGTGCCTCGGCGCTCATGGGCACCGTGCAGTTTGCCATCGGGGCCGTGGCCGGAGCGGTTGCCGCCGCCCTCTTCAGTGGCACTGGCATCGCGCTCGGGGCTGTGATCGCGTTGGTAGCAACCACGGGCACGTTCGTGGTCGTGCGCTGGCGCGTCGGCGGGGCGTAGTCGAGCATCTGCGCGCCGCGCGCGACGGCGCGGATTGTGCTTTGTAACGGCGCGATCACGAAGGTAGGCTGGCGCAGCGATCGACATGATCTTTCGCCATCCCTGACCACCCTATGGCCGCTCACATGCCCCGTCGACTCTCTCCTGTACTTGCGTTCGTATTCACGGCCTGCGCGGCCGGCGACACATCCGTCGACGCCTCCACCGCAGTGGCGACAGCCGTGCCGCTCTACTCCGATACACTCGCTCCGGTGATCATCACCGACACGCTGCCCGGCGATAGCGACGACCCCGCGCTGTGGCTGCATCCGACAGACGCCGCACAGAGCTTCGTGTTGGGCACCGACAAGGGTGACACCACCGGCGGTGTTTATGTCTTCGATCTGACCGGCCGGATCGATCGCACGCGCAGCGTGACGCCGCTGCAGCGCATGAACAACGTGGACGTCGTACAGAACGCCGTGCTCGGTCCTGTCACGCTCGACATCGCCGCCGCGACAGAACGCAATCGGCAGATGCTGCGTGTGTTTTCGCTGCCCGACATGCGCGCGATCGACAACGGCGGCATTGCGCTGTTCGACGGCGACACCGCGCGCGCGCCGATGGGCGTGTCGCTGTACCGCCGTCCGGGCGACGGCGCGACCTTTGCCATCGTCGGTGGCAAATCCGGACCGACCAACGGCACCTATCTCTGGCAGTACCGCCTTGAGGCCGATGCGAATGGTGTGGTGCGTGGCACCAAGGTTCGTGAGTTCGGCGCGTATAGTGGACGAAAGGAAATCGAAGCGATCACCGTGGACGACGCGCTCGGCTACGTGTACTACAGCGACGAAGGCGTTGGTGTGCGCAAGTATCACGCCGATCCTGATAGCGGCAGCACGGAGCTCGCGTTGTTCGCCACGAACAGCGTGATCGACGATCACGAGGGACTCGCGATTTTCGAGCGCGACGCGAGCACGGGCTACATCGTGCTGTCCGACCAGGGCGGTAACCGCATTCATATCTTTCCGCGAGAAGGCACGTCGGCGAATCCGCACCAGCACGCGCTGCAGGCGATTATCCCCGTGCGCGCCAGCGAGACCGATGGGCTGGAAGTGACGTCACGTACGCTCGGTGACGCGTTCCCGCAGGGGCTGCTCGTGATGATGTCGAATCGTGGTGCATTCCACTATTACGATTGGCGCGATGTGCAGCGGGCGATTGATCAGGTGCGGGTGCCGTAGCGCACCGTCCAGCTTGACGCCGCGGTCCCGGGTTCGCATCTTCGGCGCGTACACGTCGCCTACCTTCACGGAGAGCAACATGCCCATCGAGATTCGCGAGCTCACCATCAAGGCGGTGGTCACAACCATCCAGCAGCTTGAGCAACGCGTCGCACAGCTGGAGAGTGCGTTGCAGCTATCACGTGCAGCGGCAAGCTCTCCATGAAAGCGTCAGGTGATGTCGTGGTCAACGGGAACAAGATCCTGCAGAACTGATTCGGCGACTCACGCCCCGATGCTCGCCTCCCGTGTGTTGTCCGCATTGCTCCTGGCCCTCGGCATCAGCGTGGGTCCCGCAAGGCTGAGTGCACAAGCACCCGATCGCTTCGACCTGCTGATCACCGGTGGTGCCGTGCTGGACGGGACCGGCTCACCCGCACAACGCCTCGACGTTGGTATCCTCGGCGACCGCATCGTCGCGCTTGCGGCTTCGCTCCCGCGCACCAACGCAGCGCGCGTCTTCGATGCCACCGGTCGGATCGTGTCGCCCGGGTTCATCGATTTGCACGCGCATCTTGAACCGCTTCTGCTGCTGCCGCTCATGGAAAGCGCCCTGCGACAGGGCGTCACGTTTGCTCTCGGTGGGCCGGACGGCGGTTCTCCGCTGCCACTCGCGCCGTATCTCGATTCGGTTCGCCGCACGACCATTGGCATCAACGTGGGCTATCAAGTAGGGCACAATGACGTGCGCCGCACCGTAATGGGCATGGAAGCGCGCGCGCCCACGCCACGCGAACTCACTCGCATGCGACAGCTCGTCGCGGAAGCGATGGGACAGGGTGCGTTCGGCTTGAGCACCGGCCTGCTGTATTTGCCCGGCACGTATTCCACTGTCGACGAAGTCGTGGCCCTCGCACAGGTCGCGAGCGACAGTGGCGGCATCTACACGTCGCACCTGCGCAAAGAAGGCATCGGCTTGCTCGATGGCGTCGCTGAAGCGCTCGAGATTGGACGCCGTGCGCGCATTCCCGTCGTGCTCACGCACCACAAGGCGGTGGGACAGAAGATGTGGGGTCAGAGCACGGTGACCCTCGCCATGGTCGACAGCGCGCGTCGAGCGGGCACCGATGTGTTGATGGACCAGTATCCGTACACGGCCACCCATACTGGCATCGGTGTCTTGATTCCGAGCTGGGCGATGGCCGGCGGCGACGCGGAGTTTCGCACGCGCGTGACAAACCGCGCGCTGAGAGACAGCATCCTGCGCGGCATCGTCGACAATATTCTCAATGACCGCGGTGGTGGTGATCTTTCGCGTGTACAGTTCTCGCGAGTTGCCTGGGATCGCACACTCGAGGGGAAAACTCTGCGCGACTGGGCCGACCGACGGCAGCTCGCGCCAACACCGGAGAACGGGGCATTGCTCGTGCTCGAGGCGATGCTCAACGGCGGCGGCAACGCGATCTATCACGTGCTCGACGAAGCCGATGTCCGTCGCATCATGGCGTCGCCCTTCACGATGATCGCCAGCGACGGACGTCTCTCACAGCCAGGCGATGGTCATCCGCATCCACGCGCGTACGGCACGTTCCCGCGCGTGCTCGGTGAGTACGTGCGCACGCAAGGCGTGCTCACGCTCCCAGTGGCGATTCACAAGATGACACAGATGCCCGCCACACGTCTTGGCCTGCGGGATCGGGGCGAACTGCGCGTGGGTGCGTTCGCCGATGTCGTGGTGTTCGATGCGGCCACCGTGAAGGACCAAAGCACCTTCACGGAGCCGCATCAGTATCCGATCGGCATTCAAACCGTCATCGTGAACGGTCGTGTGGCGGTCGATGCGGGACAGCCCACTGGTGCCCGCGCCGGACGGGTCATCACGCGACCGTAATCACGCCACTGCCGCAGGCCCGGCGCACCGACCGGCGTCGTCTACGCGAGCACCGGCAGTTGCCTGATTTTCTCCTGCCACTCCCTCGGGCCGGTCTCGTGCACGTTGGCGCCTCGTGCGTCCACCGCCACCGTCACAGGCATGTCGTGCACGTCAAACTCATAGATCGCTTCCATCCCGAGATCCGAGAACGCCACCACGCGGGACGAGCGAATCGCCTTCGACACAAGATACGCCGCGCCACCCACGGCCATCAAATACGCCGCCTTGTGCTGTCGAATGGCCTCGAGGCCGGCTGGGCCTCGCTCGGCCTTGCCGATCATCGCGATCAGTCCGGTTTTCGCGAGCATCATTTCCGTGAACTTGTCCATGCGCGTGGCCGTGGTCGGGCCGGCGGGCCCCACCGCTTCGTCACGCACCGGATCCACCGGCCCCACGTAATAGATCACGCGGTTGGTGAAGTCTACGTTTGGCGGCAATCCTTCACCGCTGGCGAAGAGATCTGCGATGCGCTTGTGCGCGGCGTCGCGTCCCGTGAGCAGTTTGCCGCTCAGCAGCAATCGATCGCCAGCGTTCCATGTTGCCACGATCTCCGGTGTCAGCGCATCGAGATCAACCCGCTTCGCGTTCACATCGGGGCGCCACGTCACATCGGGCCAGTCAGACAAGCTGGGCACGGGCAACTGCGCGGCACCGCTGCCGTCAAGCGTGAAGTGCGCATGCCGTGTGGCAGCGCAGTTCGGAATCATCGCAATCGGCTTTGACGCCGCATGTGTGGGATAGTCAAAGATCTTGACGTCGAGCACGGTGGACAGCCCGCCCAATCCCTGCGCACCGATGCCGAGCGCGTTGATCTTGTCGCACAGCTCAATGCGTAGCGCTTCGATCTTGTTCTGCGGGCCACGTTCCTTGAGCTGCGCCATATCGATGTGTTCCATCAGCGATTCTTTCGCCATGAGCATCGCTTTCTCCGCCGTACCGCCAATGCCGATGCCGAGCATGCCGGGCGGACACCAGCCAGCGCCCATCAGCGGCACGGTTTTCATCACCCAGTCCACGATGGAATCATTCGGGTTGAGCATCGCAAACTTGCTCTTGTTCTCCGAACCGCCGCCTTTCGCCGCGAGCTTCACGTCAATCGTATCGCCCGGTACGATCTCAAAGTGCACCACGGCCGGCGTGTTGTCGCGCGTGTTCTGGCGAGTGAACGCCGGGTCCGCGACGATCGACGCGCGCAACACATTCTCCGGCAGCAAATATGCTCGTCGTACGCCTTCGTTCACCATCTCCGACACGGACATCGTCGCATCGGCCCAGCGCACATCCATGCCCACCGTCAGGAACACCACCACGATGCCGGTATCCTGACAAATCGGACGGTGTCCCTCCGCGCACATGCGCGAGTTTGTGAGAATCTGCGCGATGGCGTCTTTCGCGGCCGGACTCTGCTCACGCTCGTACGCCGCCGCCAGCGCGTTGATGTAGTCCAGCGGGTGGTAGTACGAAATGTGCTGGAGCGCGTCCGCGATGGACTGAATGAAGTCGGCTTGTTTGATGGAGGTCATGCACGAAAGATAGTTCGCGGGCGACTCGCGTTCCGCCGATCAGCGTCTGGGCGCCGCTGGAAAATGCGCTGCGAGGAACGCCAGCGTGCGCTGCCAGGCATCAGCGGCCGCGCGCGTCATCTCCCCTGACGACCACACATTGTCCCGCTCCGCACCAAGCAGGAGCACGGGCGAGGCGATCTGCTCCACGGGAATGCGCGCTGCACGCACCAACGCGGGGCTCGCCACTCGGCTTCGGTCATGCACCTCCCGTGGCGTCGCCTTCCCGGCGAATACATCGTCGTATCGGTCGTAGGGAATCGCCGGTAGCCTTCGACCGCTGTCCGACCAGGACGTGAGCGTCTCGCCCGGCAGCGGGTCTCGCCCATATCCCGCCCACATCACATCACTCGGCACACACGCCATGGTTGCGCGCACCCAGTCGCAACGCGCTGACGCCACCAGCGCGAACTCCGCGCCCTTTGAGACGCCCCAGAGCGCAATGCGACTCGTATCGGCCACAGGTTGCTGTCCGAGCCACGCACGGGCGCGCTCGAGCGTTTCCACGGGAATGCTGTCGATCGCCGTGGGCACGCCCGACAACGCCCCGTTCCATGGATACTGTACGTAGCTCACCGCAAACGCCGCGTATCCACGCGGCGAAGCGACGCGCCAGGGCGACGGCAGCGACCGTATCACCACCCTCACTGCCGTGCAACGCCATGACCACGGGCGCGGCGCGTGCCCCACGCCGCACCACAAACGCACCGGCGAAATTTCCACCGAGAATCACTCGCTCGTCGAGTGAGTCCAGCGAACTACGCAGCGTCAATGTGCCCGAGTCGCACACGACACCGTTCTGCTCGAGCGTCAGCGCCACCACGTTGCTGGTGCGCACGCGTCGCAACAGCGAGTCATGCGGGACCTCGCGCATTGACCAGAACAGCGCCATCGCATCCGCCTCGCGCCAGGTGCCCGCGATGGGCTTGGCGGCGGCAGGATCGACCTCGCCACGCGTCGAGACGAATCGCGCCCACGATTCCACCGCGATCGTGTCCGTGACCTGCACACCCTTCAGGAACTGCGTGCGCGGAACCAACCGACGCGCGCGCACTTCCACCGTGTCGCCAGCACGCCCACCAACATCAGCAGTCCAGCTCGCATGCCATTTCCCCGTCAGAGTCTGCGGCGTGCTCCGTGGAAACACCGCTCAATATCCGTGGTGCAGTCCGTCGCGGCCCACCCCACACGGTCTCTGACACACCTTCGCTCCACTCGGTTGAATGGATGCACTTGCTGTTGCAGTTTTCGCGCTTTCGCGTCTTTCGCGCTTTCTGTTGCGCGGTTGGAGTTGCGGTTGCGGTTGTCAGTACGACCCACCCAACAACACCGCATTCGCAAACACCACCAACATCCCCCGCAGCTGATCCCGATACACCGGGTCCTGCGCGAACACGATCACCCGCCCCCGCCCCGCCCGCTCCGTCCACAGATACGGCGATCCACCAATCTGCCCCGCCGATTCCGGCCAGAAATACCCCGACAGCCGCACCCGCGACGCCGGCGCAAACCGAATCACGGCTTCACCCGCACGCAGATCCCGCGGCACTGTCAACACGCGATCACCGTTCGCGAACACCGCGATCTCCGTCTCGTTCACACCTGCCAGGAGCGGCGACAACGTGTCGATCGTCGCACGCGCGAGCACACCCGGCAGCCCCGACGGCAGCGGCGCGCCACCCGCGCTGTCCGCCCGCGCCGAGTCCCGCTTCACACGCGTCCGCACCAACCCCACGCGCTCCTGCGCCACCCAGCTGCTCGCGGCGTCGAGTGTGATCAACACGCCACCACTGCGCACCCACTCCGCGAGCCGCGCCCGGCCGGCGTCTCCGAGAATACGCTCAAGGGCCCCGCCGTTCACACCGGGCATGATCAGTACATTGAACTGACTCATATCACCCGCCGCTAGAAAGTTCGCGTCAACAAGTGCGGTCGGATAGCCGATGCGCTGATCCATCGCATACCAGCTGAATCCGAATGAACTGCCATTCACCGGTGCACCGCCAAGCAGCGCCACACGCGGTATGCGAACGGGAATCACCGAGTTGCTGCCAAGGTCCGTGCCCTCGCTCACGCCGGCCGACGAGATCGATTTGACGTCGGTACCGGACGCCGCGATGTGTCGCGCAATGAGGTCGTGCACATCGTTCCCGTTACTCGCCACACGCACCACGAACGCGCCGTCTGGAAATGCGTGACCGTTTGCCACAAAGGAGTTCGGCGCATACCACACCCGCACCGAATCGCGCAGCAAACCCGCCAGCATGCGGATGGATGCCTCACTTCCCGCTTTGAATGCGTACGCGTAGCTCGCGCGAACTGGTGCGCTCGTCGCCGCACCCTCCACACGCACCACAGGCGTCAGTCCGGTGGGTAGCGCCCCCACCGTCCACGCCTGCACGCGGTACACCATCGGCAACGACCACGCCGTCATGTCGTAGAATCGATTGCGCTGCCCAGTGCGTCGCAGTTCAAGCTCGTCCTTGATGAACGCCGAATCGAGTGCCGCATCCGGCTCCAGCAGTGCCTTGGCCAGATGCCCCTGCGGCTGCGCGAGGTCCACGACATACGCACCCGACTTCACGCGCGCCGACTCCGTCACCAGCGAGCTGTACGACGTCGCGTTCGCGAGCGTCATGTCCGCGGTGGTGCGCTGCACATCGATGCCATTGTCACGCAGCTTCTGCGCAAGGGAATCAGCGCGCCCCTGTTCGTCACGCGCAATCACCACCGCACGCATTGGGCCGCGGGCGTGCACCGTGATCGCGTTCGCGCGCGCGGCCGCGTAGTCACGCACCAACTCCGAACGCCGGCGCGCCGACGTTTTGACCGTCTCCCACTCGGCGGCATAGTGCTCCCACGCCGCTTGCCGAAGTGTACGAAGCGTGCCATCACTGCGACGCACTGAGCCGCCCGCGCTCGATGACGACTCAAAGAGCATACCAACGGAACCCGTCAGCATGGGCCACCCTTCGCCGTAGCCCGGATAGAACGAGTCGTACCCTTCGCGGCGGAAGTACGACCAACCACGCCGGTCGAACGCCGCACCGTGCGCCTCCGCGAAGATGTCGAACCACTTCGGCAGGTGCCTCGGATTGTTCTGGTTGTCCGGCTCGCGTGGCGGTGCAAAGTAGAACGTGGAGCTCGATCCCATTTCGTGCAGGTCCACCGCCACGTGTGGCCACCATTCGAGGAAAGCCCGAGCGCGCCCACGGGTTTCCGGGTGCGACTGTGCGTACCAATCGCGATTGAGATCGAAGTAGTAGTGTGATGTGCGCGGACCGGGCCACGAACCGGCGTTGTTGAGCGCGCTCGGGTCATCGGAGCCGCTGAACGCGCCGCCCGTCCGTTCAAGGTCATGCGTGAACCGCTCGCGTCCGTCAGGATTCTGATTCGGATCGATGAGCACCACGGTGCTGTCCAGCGCGACGCGTGTGTCGGCATCCGTGCCCGCCGCGAGTTGATACAGCAGCGCCAGGCCGGCCTCGACGCCGGAGGCTTCACCACCGTGTACCGAGTGCGCCAGCCAGACGATGCT